>CAYOHY010000104.1:0-2889 GCA_964403885.1 uncultured Eubacteriales bacterium | reverse complement strand
GTCACCGGCGCGGTCTTGTCGATGCGCACCGTGGCGGTCTTGGTCGCCTCGACGTTGCCGGCAAGATCGACCGAGTAGTACTCGAGGGTGTTGGTGCCGTTCTGCGATACGAGCACCGGCGACACGTACGGCGACACGGTGCCGCCGTTCAGACGGTAGTAGGTCGCCGCCACCCCGCCCGTATCGGTGGCCTGAAGCGACACGGAGACGTTCGCGCGTTGCCAGCCGAGCGGTGCGTCATCGGTGGTAGTCGGAGCGCCGCCGTCGATCTGAAGCGTGCGACCCGCGTTGCCGGACACGATCGTGGCAGGCACCGTCACCGTGTACGTGGCGACACCCACATCCCCGCTCGCGACCCTGCTCCCCAGGAAGTGACCGTCCTGGGCCGTGGGACCCGTGCGGTACACGACCCACAGCGACATCACTGACGAGGGCGTGACGGTGGTGTCGATCGCCGAGAACGTCGCAACAGCCGCGCCCGACGATGCGTCCGAGGAGAACGTCTGCGGCGTCCCAATCAACTGGTCCGTGCCGCCATACACCCCGTCGCCGTCGTCCTTGTACAGCGCAACGGCCGAGACGTCAGTACGCAGTGTCGCGGTGCTGTCCAGCCCGCGAACCGTGATGGTGCTGACCTTCACCGAGCCGCCCGATGCGGCGAAGTCGATCTCGTCCACCGCCGCCGAAGCGTTGCGCGACACGACGCGCGGCGCCGTCCATCCCGGCCAGCCCACATCCGAGCCTTGGTACACCAGCAGATTGGGCTTGCCGCCGGACAGGAACGTCGCGGTCTGCGTGGTCTCGATCGGGTTGGCGACGAGGTCGAACAGGAGATCGGGTGCAACCGTCGCCGTGTAGGTGAACGGCACGGACTGCGTCTGTGCCGTGGTGGTCAGGTGAACCGTGCGACCGTTGGCATCGAGGGACGCCGCCGTCGCGGTCAGCCCGCCGTCGAACGAGATCTGCGAAAGCAGTCCAGCCGATGTGGTCGCCTCGAGCGCTTCGGAGAAGTCCAGGTCGACGTGGGTTGGATCGAGAGAGCGGGCGCCCAGCAGTGTTGGCCCCATGTTGTCGATCCAGATGTTGCTTCTCACGACCGTGGCGCCCGCATTGCCCAGCGCGTCGAACGGCGTGGCCCACAGCGTGTAAGCGGGCGAGCCGTCTTGGCGCGCCGGCATGAGACCCCACACGTATGCCCAGTCATCGAGGCCTTGAGCCGTCAGCGAGGTGGGAGTCGACACCCAGTCGGACTCGTTCCACCACAGACCGTCGCTCGCACGCTGGATCTTGACCACCACCGTGCCGGCACCGGCACCCGCATCGGTGGACGTACCGCCCACCACCGTGGTCGCGGGATCGACGAGCGTGGTCGCGTCGACCGACGGATTCGTCCACGCCGCAGTGGGCCCCAAGGTGTCCACGGTGAACGGAACCCCGCGCACCGAGTCGTTCGAGGTGTACGTCGCGTTCGACGTGAACGTGGTGGTCAGCGAAGAAGCGGTCTGGCTGTTCACCGCACTGCCAGAGAACCGGTAAACCACCAGATACTGATGCGCCGAAAAGTCCGTCGCCGAGAAGACCTGGGCCTTGGCGGCGTCGAAGCTCACCGTGGCGACGGTGCTCGTGAAGGTCGCGGGCGTCGAGTTCAACAGCGTGTCGCTCGCGGTCAGTGAGCCATCGCGATCGACGTCGCTGTAGACGCTGACGCCGGTCACGGTCGCAGAGGGCGTGGTGCCGTCGTTGTCGAGGGCGACCCGAGTCAGCGTAGCGGCCTTGGAGCCCTGTGTGCGTACGAACACGATTCGATCCACCACCGCTGACTGGCCCGGACGGGCGAAGCCATCGGCAGGCAGACGGTTCGACCCCATCGCAAGACGGGTGGGCACCACGGTGCCGATGGTGAACGGATAGCTGAGCGCGACCTTCGACTCCGCACTCGTGTACGCGCTCAAGGTGTAGGTATCACTGACGCTCGCCGGGTTCTGCACCCCGAAGGCCCCCGTGAAGGTGATCTCCACACTGTTGGGCGGTTCGATGACCATCGACGGCGGGAGCGTCATGACCACCGATCGGCCACTGATGGTGATGCGCCCGGGGTTCACCCCGTTGAGCAGCACGCTGCTGGTCGCTGCGCTGGCAGGGAGCACGGTACCCGTGGGAAAGACGCAGGTGATGCTGTTGCTGCCCGCGCCGGTCGAGCCCGAGAGCCTTCCTTGGGCGCCAGGGATGAAGCTCACCGAGTAGGTCGTCACAGCCGACGGCGCTGACGTCTCGGGGCGTGCCACCAGGCTCGACACCGCCGTCGGGTTCGCGCCCAGTCCGGCGGTCGGCAAGACCCACTTGATCGCCTTCTTGCCGGATGTGGAAGTCATCGTGCCCACGATCGAGTACGGACCGGATGCGCCCCCCGACGCCGGCTGAGACGGGCTCTGCACGCCGCTCACCACGATCGAGAAGTTCTTCCTGTTGCGAGGTATCGTCTTGCGCCAGTAGACGGTGAGCGTCTGACCGGAGACGGTCCATGTGCCGTTGTTGCTGAGGCTCGGGATCGTGATCCCGGTGATCTTGTCGACCTTGAAGTTCTGAGGGAACGTCAGCACCGTGGGCATCGTGGTGCTGATCGACTCACGGGGGTTGTTGGTGGTGGTCATCGTCCCGAGCGTGTAGCTCGTGGTGGCGTTCACGTAGGTGTTGGCCGGCGTCGCTGTGGGCGTCGCGCTCGTGTTGAGCGCGTAGGCGCCGCCAAGCGCGATGCCCAGCACGGCGACCGCAGTCAGCCACGGTATCAGGCGCGCCCGAAAGCGCCGACGCGCAGGTGCTGCCGCCATATGTGCCCGCTGCTCAGGTGACATGCTGGTTCCCGCCATCCGTCCTGTAACCAGACGTTCA
>CAYOHY010000103.1:0-3071 GCA_964403885.1 uncultured Eubacteriales bacterium | reverse complement strand
GACCTTCGGGTTATGAGCCCGACGAGCTACCAGACTGCTCCACCCCGCACTATTCTGTTCGCCTCAACGGCGGACGCACAAGTTACCATACCCGCTTTGAGATGCGCAACCCTCGCATTCAGAGCGAACTTGCAGCTCCAGATCTGCCCCCGAGACCGCCGCCTGCAGGGCTTCGCGGGCCCAGTAGGCACCTAGCCACGGCCGACCCAGCCCCAAACTGCAGCAGCGAATGCCCGTAGGTCGTCAACGCTGCACATCGCCCGGTAGACGCGCTCATCGTCCAGCACCAGGTACTCGTGAACGAGTGCATTGCGCAGCCCCACCGCGCCCTCTAGGCGCTCGACGAGCGATCGGTCTGCGATGCCCAGTCGCCCCATGGCTGTGATCGCATCGCGCGCGGTCATCAGGTTGCGGACGTCTTGGGAGACGGCGATGTGCGCCGCCGTATCGAGCATCGCCTGCAATGCGATGTAGAGTCGGTGCTCGAGCTCGTATCGGCGGTCATCGAACTCGGCAGCCACGTATTCCTCGCACGTACCGGGCAACCTGCGCTCGATCTGTTCGACCTCGAAGAGCATGCGCTCAATTCGTTGCCCCACAACCTCACGGTCAACGCGGCCCATGGCCACCCAATCTCTCGCTCAGCCGTGCGCTCTGCATCCGTCGCATCGGCTCAAGATCCCAGTACGCATTAGCCGCCCGAATCTCGGCCTCAGCGGCTCGGCGGCTCCCCTCGCCCACAATCCTCGAGCCCTCGACAAGCGCGCGATGCCCCAAGAGGACCGACACGTCCGGCAGCACCGCGACGTCGACCTCCTGCACGCCAAACACCTCGGGAAGCCGTGACATCAAGTCCAGTCGAAGATCCGTTCTCGCTTCGCGATCCGGGTCGCCGGCCGGCAGCACCGCGAGATCGACGTCCGACATCGACCCGGCAACCCCGCGCGCCACACTGCCAAACAGCCACGCCGCCTCCACGTCGTCTCGAGCCAAGAAGAACGCGCGGGCGAGCGCCCCAATGCGCTCTGCCGACAACTCGGCATGCCGCTCGGCAGTCTCGTAGAGCGCTGTCGCCTCATTCGCCACCGATGCGCCTGCCAGCAACGTCACATCAGCGACTTCATCGGCCATGTAGGCCTCGAGGGCTGCAGCGATCAGCCCGCTTCTCGTGTATCGCTCGCTATGCGCGAACTCGTCCGCACGCTCGAGAAGCGTGTCGGGGAGCGTGATGTTGAGTCGTTTGTACATACGACCACTATACCCACAGTGTGTATCAGTGTGTATTGACCATCGCCCCGTTATCTGTTGTATACCTACGGGTATACCCATGTCACACCATCGTCCTTCTTGGAGGCGACCATGATCAAGAAGCTCGTCCGCCACGGCAACAGCCGGGCCCTCATCATCGACAAGCCCATCCTCGAAATCATCGGCGCCACCGAGGACAGCGAGTTCACCATCACCACCGACGGCAAGTCGCTCACCATCACCCCCGTCAGCTCCGCCGAGGAAGAGCGCCGCCTGGCGTTCGAGTACGCCGCCGAGCAAGCGCTCACTCAGTACGGCACCACCTTCAAGCGACTGGCCAAGTGATTCGAGTGAACGAGATCAGGTTCCTAGACATCGACGAGATCATCCATCTGCATGACCTGCAGTTATCCCGATTCGGCGGGCTTGCGGGCATCCGCGACATCGGACTGCTCGAGTCGGCCGCGGCCATGCCTCAAGCGGGGTTCGGTGGCGAGTTCGTGCACGAAGATCTATTCGCGATGGCTGCTGCGTACCTGTTCCATCTGGTGAAGAACCACCCGTTCTCGGACGGCAACAAGCGCGTCGGATTCCACGCGGCCTATGTCTTCCTGCTCCTCAACGGCGTCATCCTCGACCTGCCGGAAGATGACGCCTACGACCTCGTCATCGCCACCGCCGAAGGCCGCGCCACCAAAGACGAGATCGCGCTGAGCTTCCGCACCCACGCGCGCACGCTCTGACGCCCGCTCGCGCGCAGAAAGTCCTCGGCAAGCCCCGGGTAAGCCCGCGCCGTTAGTCTCGGCGCATGTCCACACCACCAGACACCCCATCGGCCCACCAGACCTTCGCCCAGGCCTGGGCACTGTGGCTCGCGTACCGCACGCACGCCACGCGACCGCTGCGCGCCTCCACCCTCGCCGACTACGAGTCGATCTACCGACGCCACCTGGGCCCCGCGCTTGCCGAGCTGCCCCTCTCGGCGTTCGACGGCACCGTCATCGCCCGCTTCACCATCGCCTCCACGGCAGCGGGCACCGGTCCCAAGCGGCTCTCCAACATCCTCGTGCCCCTGCGCGCCTGCTTGCGCTGGCACCATCGCATGGGCGCTCTGGGCCCGGACCCCGGACCCTGGTTCGACCCTCCCGCCCGCGCCGCGGACGAGCGCCGCATCCTCTCACCGGCCCAGATCGAGTCGCTCCTGCATGAGCTCCCGGCCTTCTACCGCCCCCACATCGCCTTCGCCGCCTACACAGGCGTGCGCGCCGGAGAGCTGCGGGCCGTCACCTGGCCTGACATCGACCTTGCCGCGCAGAGCGCACGCATCGACAAGACCTACTTCCGAGACCAACTGCAGCGCTCCACCAAGACCGGGCACGACCGCACCATCCCGCTCCCCCGCCACATCGCGACCATGCTTTCCGAGTGGGCCTCGGCATGCCCTGACGCCGCCGAGCAACTCGTCTTCCCTCAGCCAAACGGCCGGCCGCTCGACCTCGACGTGTTTCGCGCCCGCGTCTTCAAGCCGGCGCTCGAGCGCGCGGGGCTACCTGCCGGCACCCGCGTGCACGACCTGCGACACACCGCCGCCTCGCTCTACCTGCAGTCGGGAGCCACGGTGCGCGAGGTGATGGAGATCTGCGGTTGGCGGCAGATGCAAACGGCGATGCGCTACCTGCACACCGGCGACAGTCTCACCTCGGCGGCGGACAGACTCTCCGACATACGAGAAGCGGCGCTCCGTGGGGAGCGCCCCCCCAGATGATAAAAAAAGTGTAACGGTGCCCCGCCCCACAAAAAGAAGCGCGGCATTCCCCGCCAGG
>CAYOHY010000102.1:0-3080 GCA_964403885.1 uncultured Eubacteriales bacterium | reverse complement strand
GGCACCAAGGTCTACTTCGACACCGTGACGAGCGAGCTCAGCGGTACGCACGGCTCCGGGTCGGATCCCGATCCCACCACGGGGTGTGACCTGATCGTGCACGGCAAGATCGTCGCTCAGGGCTCGGCGACCGCCCCGATCGTGTTCACCTCGGTGAACTCGATCCCCGCAAGCGGCAGTGTGGCTCTACCGGAGCCGGGCGACTGGGGAACCATCTTCGTCGACAGCAGGGCCGCTTCGGTCATCTCCAACGCACGTATCGAGTACGCGAACGGCGGCGTGTGGGCATATCACACCAACCGTCCGTACGTGTCGTCGTGCACCTTCGTCGAAAGCAACAACGGCTGGAACTCCACCAGCGGCCCCTGGGCCACGGTGTACTTCGAGAACCCGATCGCGGATGCGGTCACGCCGCGCATCATGGTCACCAACAGCAGTGTCGACAGCAACGACGAGGGCATCTTGGTGCTGTGGCAGACGCGTGCCGACACCAAGGGCAACCTTACGATCGACCCCGTGATCTCCGGCAACAAGGTGCAGGCGAGCTACCCGCTCGACCTCGAGATCTACGAGGAGGACGCCCCTGCGAGCTATGGCGACTGGACGATCAAGGGCACGATCAGTGGCAATACGCTGATCAGCGACGGCAGCAACCCGCTGTACCTGGACTGTGAGTCCGAGGACACAGGTGACGCGGCCATCCTGACCGCGCTGAGCAACAACACCATGGTGGCCAACAACGATAGCGCCGTGTACATGGACTGCGAGTCCAACGGAGTGGGTACCTCGGCGAACCTGAGCCCCACGTTCAGCGGCGACAAGCTCTCGTCGTCGAGCTCGTATGCCGTCGAGGCGTACGCCTACGCGAACGCGGGTAGCACCACGAGCACCGCGCCGGCCTACGGTACGCCCAAGTTCACGAACTGCCAGCTCAGGTCGAACGCGGACTATGCCCTGTATCTGTACGCCGAGAACAGCTCTGCGGGTGTCGCGTACGCGAACCCCGTCTTCAGTGGCGGCTCGTTCGAGTCGGGCTGGGGCTACGGCGTCTATGCGTACTCTGATTCCAGCAACGGGTCGGCTTCGTCGTCTCCGTCCTTCACGAACGTGACGGGCCGTGTCGCGAACGGCAGCGAGGCTGTGTACTGTGAGTCGTACGCCTACGCCGCAGGTAAGCTCGCCAAGTCGAGCCCCCGTTGGGTGGGGGGCTCGCTCACGTCGGGCGACGATGATGGCATGTATCTGACCGCGAGTTCCGACGCCGGTTCCGCCGAAGTGAAGCCCTATGTGTCCGGCACCACGATCCGGGCCTACGGGTACCCCATCTACGCGGAGGCCTATGCGGGCAACGCGTCGACCGGAACGGCGAACGTCTCGGGCACATTGCTGAGCTCGAACCTGATCTCGTCGGAGTACGCCGGTTACTACGGCTACGCCTATAACTACAACAAGGGCGGCTCGGTGGCCTCGCCGTACGTGAGCAAGTGCGCCTTCACCGCCGAGGACTCCGATGGACTCGATCTCGAGGCATATGCCTACGAGGGCAACGTCGTCGTGTCGCCCACGGTGCTGAGCTCCACGTTCTGGGGCTACGGCAACGCCGTGGACGGCTATGCGCAGCGCTACGCGGGCGGACCCGGAACCTACACGGCGACGGTGAGCCCGAATATCTCGGGAACCACCGCGTTCTCGAAGTACGACTACGCACTCCAACTCGAGGCGTACAACGGTGGCAAGGGCGATGCGTTGATCAAGCCGACCGTGTCTGCCAGCGACATCATCAGCGGGTACTACGAGTACGGCCTCTACGCCTATGCGGACGTGAATGACGCCGGTACGGCGGATGTCTCACCCGTCATGAGCAAGACCAACATCAAGGCCGACTACGAGGCCCTCTACCTGTCGGCGAACTCCGGCGGTGCGGGGCAGTACGCCCGCGTCAACGGCGCCTATACCGACTGCACGTTCACCTCGTCGTGGTCCGACGCCGCCAACCTGTGGGCGTATGGATACGGCAACGGCGCGGAGAACAAGCCCGTCTTCACGAGGTGCCGCTTCGAGGCTCTCGAATCCTACGGGTACTCGGGCGGCGCTGCGGGCTACGGTCCGGCCGGTGCGACGTTCACCGCGTCACCTGTGTTCAACGGCGGATCGGTTCCGTTCTCCGGTGACGGCATCTACGTCGAAGCGCAGAACTACGGTGATCAGGGCCCCGGGCCTGACGCCGCGAACTACGTGAATGCGGCAAGGATCACGAACATGCCCATCTACTCGACCTGGAACTACGGTATCCAGACGAGTGCACGGACCTACGGCACGGGCAACGCCACCAACAAGTCGGTCGTCTCCGGGTCGCCGGTCAAGGCGTACGACTCCATCCGGATGCAGGCACGCTGCGAGAGCAATCCGTGGCAGCTCGGCACCTCGGGCACCGGCACCGCGCTGGACCAGAACACGCTGTCGGGCACCTCGACCGCCAAGATGAACGTCGAGGTCTATGACGACTGCGGCGTCAACGCCAGCGCGTACTCCGCACACGGTCAGGCAAGCGAGCTTTCGACGCTCAAGTATCTGACGATCTCGGCCTACAACGAAGCCGTGTACGCCCATAGCTACACGGGCGGCGACGCCACGACGGCGACCGCCAAGCCCGTCATCGCCAGCAACGTCACGTCGAACAAGTGGGGCGGCATCAACGACGCCGTCTACGTCGAGGGTTATGCTGCAGATGGCGTCAACTCGGTGGCTGACGTGGCCCCTGCCATCTCCGGCAACATCGTCGGCGGGTCGTTCTCCGACGGCATCAAGGTCTACGGCAACGCCAGCGCCACCAAGATGAGCCCCGTCGTCAGCAGCAACACGATCAACGATTCGCTGAGCAACGGCATCGAGATCTCCGCTTCCAACGCGACGACCTCGAGCGCCCCGCAGGTCTTGAAGAACAAGGCCGACAAGACCGAGCAGTGCGGTCTCTACATCAGCGGCGTGCCGGGCGGACTCGTCTCGCAGAACAAGTTCACCAATCCCGGCTGGTTCTACGACGGCAACACCCAGTACAGCACCTCGTGCATCTACTGGAG
>CAYOHY010000101.1:0-3630 GCA_964403885.1 uncultured Eubacteriales bacterium | reverse complement strand
GGAACATGTGCTCGGTGCGGCACAGGCCGATGCCGGCAGCGCCGAACTTGCGGCCCAGGGCGGCGTCGTCAGGGGTGTCGGCGTTGGCGCGCACGCCCATCGTGCGGAACTCGTCGGCCCACGCGAGAATGGTGTCGAAGTCACCGGAGACCTCGGGCTCGACGAGCTGGACGGCACCCAGGACCACGATGCCCGACGTGCCGTCGATCGAGATGATGTCGCCCTCGTTGAGCACGACATCGGTACCGGCGATGAGCGCCTGCTTGTTGACGGCGTCGATCTTGAGCTTCTCGGCACCGCACACGCAGGGCTTGCCCATGCCGCGGGCGACGACCGCCGCGTGGCTGGTCTTGCCGCCGTGCGAGGTGAGGATGCCCTGGGCGGCGATCATGCCGTGCAGGTCGTCAGGGGTGGTCTCCCAGCGGACCAGGATGACCTTGCGGCCCTGTGCAGCGGCCTCCTCGGCGTGATCGGCGGAGAAGACGACCTCGCCCACCGCAGCGCCGGGGCTCGCGTTGAGGCCCTTGGCCACGACGTCGTAGTCGGCCTTGGGGTCGAACTGCGGGTGGAGAAGCTGGTCGAGCTGCATCGGGTCGATGCGCAAGACGGCCTCTTCGCGAGTGATCATGCCCTCGCCCACCATGTCGACAGCGACCTTGAGCGCCGCACGCGCGGTGCGCTTGCCCACGCGGGTCTGGAGCATCCACAGCTTGCCCTGCTCGATGGTGAACTCGATGTCACACATGTCGCGGTAGGCGCGCTCGAGGGTGGCGAACACCTCGTCGAGCTCGGCGCCGGCGGCCTCGAGGCCCGGGCGCTGCTTGAGCTCTGCGATCGGCTCGGTGATGCGGATACCGGCCACGACGTCCTCGCCCTGAGCGTTGGTGAGGAAGTCACCGTAGTACTCGTTGGTGCCGTCGGCGGGGTTGCGGGTGAAGCCCACGCCCGTGGCCGAGGTCTCGCCCTTGTTGCCGAAGACCATGGTCTGCACGTTGACGGCGGTGCCGAGGTCGTCGGCGATCTTCTCCATCTTGCGGTAAAGCACCGCGCGGTCGTTCATCCAGGAACGGAAGACGGCCTCGATCGCCAAGTGCAGCTGCACCGTGGCGTCTTGCGGGAAGGCGACGTGGTGGTCGACGGCGAGCGCCGGGAACTCCTCGACCGAGACGTGCTCGGTGACGATGCCCTTGAAGACGCTCACGAGGCTCTTCATGTCCTCGGCGGACAGCTCGGTGTCGTCCTTGACGCCACGATCGAGCTTCATCTTTGTGATGGCGTTCTCGAACAGGTCTCCCTCGACGTCGAGGACCACCTTCGAGAACATCTGGATGAAGCGACGGTAGCTGTCCCAGGCGAAGCGCTCGTTGCCGGTCTGGGCGATGAGGCCCTGCACCGACACGTCGTTCAGACCCAGGTTCAGAACCGTGTCCATCATGCCCGGCATCGAGAAGGGCGAGCCCGAGCGCACCGAGACGAGCAGCGGGTCGTTGTCGTCGCCCAGCTTCTTGCCCATCTTGGCTTCGAGGTCCGCGACGTAGCGCGCGATCTCATCGGACAGGCCGGCGGGAAACGCCGGCGGCGTGGAGTTGTAGTACTCCATACATGCCTGGCAACTGATCGTGAAGCCAGGAGGCACGGGAAGGCCCATGTTGGCCATCTCGGCGAGGTTCGCACCCTTGCCGCCGAGGATGAACTTCATGTCCTTGTTGCCCTCGGTGACACCGCCACCGAAAGCGTAGACACGCTTGACGTCCGACAACTCCCTCTCCCTTACGTGTGGGGGACCCAGCCTAACGAATAATACCGTACCGCCGACTATGCGCTGTATTGCATCGGTGGGCGGTTCAGTCCTTTGTGGGGACGGAGTTCTCGACGTGTCGCAAGATCTCTTGCGCCGCCTCCTCCACCGCCCGGTTGTCGGTGTGAACGACGAGGCAGCCGATGCGGCGCATGAGCGCCCGGGCGTCCTCGAGCTCACGCTCGACCGATTCACGCTCCGCATAGCGCGGGACCCAGGTGCCGAGCTCCTTCATGCGCTCCTGGCGCACGCTCATGAGCACTTCGGCGCTGGTGACGAGCCCAAAGACCTTGCGGGGGTCGAGCTCGAACAGCTCGGGCGGCGGCTCTGAGCCGGGCGCGAGCGGGATGTTGGCGACACGGATGCCCTTGAAGGCGAGATACATCGACAGCGGGGTCTTGCTCGTGCGCGACACGCCGATGAGGACGACGTCGGCCTCGATCAGTCCCTCGGGGTTGCGGCCGTCGTCGTGCTTGACGGCGAACTCCATCGCCTCGACGCGGTCGAAGTACTCGGCGTCGGTGCGCCGGATGGCGCCGGCCTCACCGGCGGACATGAGACCGGTGGCCTCCTGCAACCGGGCGACCGACGGCCCCAAGAGGTCGACACCGCGCACGCCCTCCTTGCACAGCTTCTCCATCTCGACGCGCAACCGCTCGTCGACGAGCGTGTAGAAGAAGATGCAGTAGGTGCCGCAGTGAGAGGACACTTCGTCGCGCAGCTGCTCGGGCGACCAGATCTTGGGCAGGCGCTCGATACGGAAGGCGTCCGGCTCGAACTGCGCGGCGGCCGCGCGCGCAACCATCTCGCCGGTCTCACCGAGCGAGTCTGACACGACGTGGATCGATATGGGCACGTGAGCCATGTCTACCCCGCCAGCTTGCTGAAGTCGGCGAAACGGCCGAACAGCGCCACGAAGCGGTTGAGCAGTCGAAGCCTGTTGTCGCGCAACGCCTCGTCGGGGTCCATGACCAGCACCGCATCGAAGAAGGCGTCGATGGGACCACGAAGCGACGCGAACGCCTCGAGCACCGCCGAGTACGCGGCCTGCGCCATGAGCTCGTCGCCGACCTTTTCGGCGGCGTCGAGCGCGTCGGCGAGGGCGGCCTCCTCGGCGCCCATGAGCGCGCGATCGGCCGCGGTGCCCAGCTCTGGCTTGGCGAGGTTCTTGGCGCGGGTGTAGGCGATGGAGAGGTCCTCCATGTCGTCGCTCGACGCCCGGAACGTGGTGAGCGACTCACAGCGCGCAAGGGCGTCTGCGGGATCGTCGGCTGCAACGGCCAGCACGGCAGCGACCGTGTCGTAGGCCTGGCCGCGGTCGCGCAAGATGTTCTCGAAGCGACCGATGAAGAACTCCTTGATGGCGACGCGGGTGGCGTCGACGTCGAACTCGGTCTGCTCGGCCAGAGGCTTGAGCGCTGACGCGATGAGCTTGTCGAGGGTCACGCGAGTGCCATCGAGCGCGATCTGCAGGATGCCGATCGCACACCGACGCAGAGCGAACGGGTCTGCGGACCCCTTGGGCGCCATGCCGGCGGCGAAGATGCCGCAGATCGTGTCGGCCTTGTCGGCGATCGAGACGAGACGCCCCGCGAGCGAGGCGGGCAGCGCATCGCCGGCGTAGCGGGGACGGTAGTGCTCCTCGATGGCAGCGGCCACCTCAGGAGCCTCCCCCGCCGCAAGGGCGTAGTAGCGGCCCATGAGGCCCTGCAGGTCGGTGAACTCGACCACGGCGTTGGTCACGAGGTCGGCCTTGGCGAGCTCCGCGGCGCGCACGGCGTGCGTGGCCTCGTCGGCCGGAGCATCGACCATCTGCGCGATCTTGAGCGTGA
>CAYOHY010000100.1:0-3885 GCA_964403885.1 uncultured Eubacteriales bacterium | reverse complement strand
CGAAACGCGTCGCCAAAGAGCCGCGGTGAGCTCATCGCCGCTACCAGACCTTCCAAGGAGCCTGCCCGGCCGCCCACAGCTCTTCGAGCTGCACGCGATCGCGAAGGGTGTCCATGGGCTGCCAGAAGCCCCTGTGCTTGTAGGCGTGAAGCTGGCAGTCGGCGGCGAGCGCCTCGAGCGGCTCTCGCTCCCAGATCACGCCATCGCCTGCGGGGATGTAGTCGAACACGGACGGTTCGAGGATGAAGAACCCACCGTTGACCCAGCCGCCGTCGCCTGCGGGCTTCTCCTGAAACGCCGAGACGGCACACGCCTCACTGAGGTCCATCGCACCGAAACGGCCCACCGGCTGCACCGCCGCGACGGTGGCGACGCCGCCGTGTGAGCGGTGGAACTCGAGCTCGGCCGTGACATCGACGTCCGCGACGCCGTCACCGTAGGTGAGGGCGAACGTCTCGTCTCCCACATAGTCGCGGATGCGCGACACGCGGCCTCCGGTCATGGTCTCGGCGCCGGTGTCGACCACCGTGACGCGCCACGGCTCGTTGGCATCCTGATGGACTTCGACCTCGTGCGTGCGCATGTCGAAGGTGACGTCGCAGTTGTGGAGCCAGTAGTTCCTGAAGTACTCCTTGATCTGGTAGCCCTTGTAGCCGGCGCAGATCACAAAATCGTTGATCCCGTGGTGGCTGTAGATCTTCATGATGTGCCACAGGATCGGCTTCTCGCCCACCTCGACCATCGGCTTGGGCTTGGTGCCGGTCTCCTCGGAGATGCGGGTACCCAGCCCTCCGGCGAGGATCACGGCCTTCATCGGTTCTCAACCCCTTCGCACTCGGCGAGCAGCGCATGGAGCCGCTCCCGCAGCTTCGAGCCGTACTCGGGGCGCTCGAGGGCGATGGTGACGTTGGCCTCGAGCCATGACAACACGTTGCCGGTGTCGAAACCCTCGTCAGGCTCCACAACGACCGCGTAGAGCTCTTCGGTCTCGATGAGCGCGACGAGTGCGTCGGTGAGCTGGATCTCGTTGCCGCGGCCGGGAGCGACCTGGGGCAGGAGCTCCATGAGCCTGGGGGTCAGCAGATAGCGTCCGAAGATCGCTAGGTTGCTGGGCGCCTCATGCGCTGGCGGCTTCTCGACGAGCTCGCTCACGCGCCACTCACCCGGCGCGACCTCCTCGCCACCGATGACGCCGTAGCGCGAGACGAACTCGTCGGGCACCGGGACCACTGCGATGACGCTCGCACCCGTGCGCTCGTGGACCTCGCGGAGCTTGGGCAGGACGGAGTTGTCGGGCACGAGCATGTCGCCCAGAAGCACGTAGAACGGCTCGCCGTCGGTGAAGGGCGCGCCACACGACACGGCGTGGCCCAGGCCGCGCGGCTGCTTCTGGCGCACGTAGAAGACCTCGGCTATCTCCGAGATGCGCTTCACCATCTCGAGCTCGTCGAGCTTGCCGTTGGCCTGCAGCTCCGTCTCGAGCTCCACCGACCGGTCGAAGTGGTCCTCGAGCGCGCGCTTGCCTCGGCCGGTGACGATGAGGATGTCCTCGGCGCCCGCCGAGACGGCCTCCTCGACCACGTACTGGATGCACGGCTTGTCGACCACCGGCAGCATCTCTTTGGGCTGTGACTTGGTGACCGGCAGGAAGCGAGTCCCCAGACCCGCAGCCGGAATGATTGCCTTCATCGAAACGAGGTCCCTCCAGGACGTCGGTTCGCGCCGCGACCGCGACGCACCACACGATTCTAGCCGATGCACGACCCTATCGGCCGAGCGTCTGCCTGAGCTCGAAACCCTCCGCGGACATGACTCTCACCGTTGCACCCTTCAGGCCCGCAGGCACCCCACGGGAGCGGACGATCACGTAGTCGATGCCCTCACCGAGAAGGATGTCACGCGTCTGCGACGGATCGGTTGCCGAGTACAGTCTCTCGAGAAGCGCCACGCGACGACGCGCCTCCGGTCCCGTGGTCCCGCCGGACTCCGTGCGCTCAGCGTACGCTCGGCGGCCGCCCACCTCGGCGACCCAGCCTTCGTAGCCGGTCGACTCGATCTGCGCGACGACCGCATCGGCCGGCGTGTACTGGGGCAGTGCAGCCGCCACGCGTGCGAACCCGCGGGGGGCGAAGTGCTTGCTGACGAGCCTGGCCGGACCCATCGCCTGGACGCCCACCCACGCCACGGCCACGACAAGCGCTCCAACGATCACGGCCTGCACAGGGCGCGACAGCCGAGAGGCCGGCCGCTCACCGAGTGCCGCATCAAAGGCCACCGCCGCCGCGACCACGCCAAGCGGATACATCAGCTGGAGCGTGTGCCAGGACACGTTCCACGCGTTGATCTCGCCACCGCCCCGCTGGACCACGGTCAGCGCGACGAGGACCGTCCACGCCACGATCCCGATGCCATACGCGACACCCACGGGCGATGCGGCGAACGGACGCTCGCCGCGGCGCCGCGCGATCCACAGCGCGATGCCACCCACGAGCAGTCGCCACCCCGTCATCGCGACGAGGATGTAGAAGACGAGGAACGGCACGCTCGCCCACGGGTGTTCGTGGGCGAAACCCGCGAGCTCGCGCACGAGCACACCGGAGAACTTGAGCGCACGGCTCGTAGGCAGATAGCGCGCCATCGCGCCGATCACGACGCCGGGCGGATCGCCTTCGCCGGTGGTCGTCACGTACGCGAGCCCCGCCGAGAGCGCCGCCGCGCAGGCACCGATGACCACGTCGCGCCACCGTGCGCGACCCCGCCACGCCGCCCAGACGATGGCCATCACGAACGCCGGGCCCACTGCGAGCGCGATCTGCGCCTTGAGCGCCATGGTCGCGCCGGCGAGCACTGCTGCTACGACGATCGCGCGCGCGGTGAGTCGCTCTCGACCGGCCAACGCAACCACGATCAGCAACGCAGCGGCTCCGCCGAGGGCTCCCGGCGGGTTGAACATCCACCACCGCAGCAGCACGAGTCCCGCCTGGCCGGTCGAGGGCCACCAGGCCTCCGGCGTGAGTGCCGCGAGAAGCGACACGAACACCATCACGAGGGCCACCACACCCGCTCTCGTCCGACCGCCCCACGCGCGCGCTGCGGCGTAGACCGCGCAGACGAACGCGGCATAGGTGGCCGGAAGCACCAATGCGTAGTACGCGGCATCCGGCGACATGCGAAGACCCTGGATGACCGTGGTCCCCAACGTGTCGAAACCGGGGTGATAGCTGATGCGGGGAAAGCCCGCCAGCAGAGGAAACTCGTCGATCGGCAGGCCTCGATACATACCCGCCTTGATGAAGCCCAAGTGATAGCCCAGATCGAAGTATTGCGGCACGAAGATCCGTGCACCACGCGAGACCCAGAACTCAGACCCGGGCCCGCCGGCGAACACCCGCAACACCACGGCCGCGAGCACGGCCTCGAACGCGATCGACGTCGAGCGGGCCGTCGCTGCGAGCGCTCCGGACAGATCGGCGCGGGCACACCAGCCCAACCACACCCACCCGGCCACCCCGCACGCGGCCACCGCCGCGAAGGCAGCGCGGGGCGCCCCCACGTAGACTGCGGCCACTGAGACGACGGCGACTCCCACCCAGCCTGCGGCCAGCCTCGCGAGCACGTGACCCGCACGCTCTGCGCTCACGCCGGCCGCACCCACGATGCCCGCGCCCAGCCCGAAGACCATCGTCAGCGCGAACGCGAGGAATACCAGATACTCCTTGGCGAGACCGAAGGTGCGCAGGTCGACACCGAGCCACGCGAGCACAACGCCAGCGAGCACCCACAGTGCGGGTGCTCGCCAATCGAACGTGCCGGACGAGTCCGGCGTATCCATCACCGTGGATGTCACAGCGCCTTGAGGACCTCGCCGGCAGCCTCGATGAAGCT
>CAYOHY010000099.1:0-3894 GCA_964403885.1 uncultured Eubacteriales bacterium | reverse complement strand
GCCCGCCGCACCGCCGGCCACCGTGTGGTTCGCGCCCATGCGCAGCACCAAGAAGGAGTCGCTCGTGAAGCGCGCGGGCAAGCTGCTCAAGCGCGCCGGTCTCGAGGACGCGATCGACGAGGGCGACCTCGTCGCGGTCAAGCTGCACTTTGGCGAGGAGGGCAACACCGGCTTCGTCCAGCCCATCTTCCTTCGCGAGGTCGTGCGCCGCGTGAAGAAGTACGGCGGCAAGCCGTTCCTCACCGACGCCAACACCCTCTACCGAGGCAAGCGCGCCAACGCGGTCGACCACCTGGGGTGCGCCGTCCACAACGGCTTCAGCTTCGCCACCGTCGATGCACCGGCGATCATCGCCGACGGCTTGACCGGCACCGACGGCGTCGACGTGCCCATCGAGGGCTTCGACCACTTCGACTCGGTGCGCATCGGAGCCGCCGCGGTACATGCGGACGCGATGGTCGTCGTGACCCACGTGAAGGGCCACGAGGCCACCGGCTTCGGCGGCGCCATGAAGAACGTGGGCATGGGGCTTGGCACGCGCGCCGCGAAGCAGCGCATGCACTCGGACCTCAAGCCGCAGGTCAGCGACGAGAAGTGCACCGCGTGCAAGCGCTGCGTGAAGTCGTGCCCGGTCGAGGCGATCGTCATCATCGACAAGGTGGCCGTCATCGACTACGACCTGTGCTACGGCTGCGGCGAGTGTGTGGCGGCCTGCCCGTTCGGCGCCATCGGCATCCAGTGGAAGACCGAGCCCGAGGCCATCCAGGAGAAGATCGTCGAGCACTGCGCCGGCGCGCTGGCCGATAAGGACGGCAAGGTCGTCTACCTGAGCTTCGTGACCAACGTGAGCCCGGACTGCGACTGCTGGCACTTCTCGGACGCGGGTATCGTCGCCGACATCGGCGTGCTCGCCTCGACCGACCTCGTCGCGATCGACCAGGCCGCCTACGACCTGGTGGTACAGGCCGCGGGTCTGCCCGGCAGCCGCGGCGAAGGGCTCGCCCAAGGCACCGACAAGTTCAAGGAGATCACGGGCATCGACGGCACCGTGGCCATGCGCTACGCCGAGGCTCACGGCCTTGGTACGCGCGCCTACGAGCTCAAGATGCTCGATTAGCAGGGACTGACGCGGGCGCCCGCCACGGGCGCCTCGATCTTGGGAGGTCCGATGGACTGGGGCGGCATCATCAAGCGTGCATGGGCTGTCACCTGGCAGTACAAGGCACTGTGGGTCCTGGGTATCTTCGCCGGGATCTCGGGGTGCCAGCCCGGCGGCGGAAGCAGCGGCGGCAACAGCAGCAGTAGCGACTTCAGCCAGTTCAGCAACGGACGCGGGGCTGCGGAGTTCGAGCGCTTCCTCTCGACGATGCAGACCTTCCTGCCCGCGATCTTCGTGGGAATCGCTTTGCTGGTCGCGCTGGGCCTCGTCTGGTCGATCTTCGCGATCGCCGCGCGCGGTGGGCTCGTCGTGGGAGCGAACGCCTTCGAGACCGGCGCCAAGCCGCGTCTGGGTGAGCTGTGGGGTATCGGCTTCTCGAAGTTCTGGACGCTCGTGGGGCTCGACATCTTGCTCAAGCTCCCCATCGTCGCGGTGGCGCTCGGCATGGCCGTGGCGATCTTCGTCCCCATCTTCGGGGCGGTCGCCGGCGGCGGCGACCCGGGCCCCCAGATCATCGCGCCACTGTGCGGCTCGCTGGTCATAGGGCTGCCGCTCTTGCTCGTGATGTCGTTCGTGCTGGGGATCATGTACCTCATCGCGCTGCGCTACGTGATGCTGGGCCAGCAGGGCGCGGTCGAGGCCGCGGGCAACGGCTGGCGATTCCTGCGCAACCGCTTCAAGGACACGTTCGTGATGTGGCTGCTGAGCGGGGCGCTCAACCTGGGCGGCTCGATGATCCTCGCCATCCCGTTGATCGTCATCGCCGTGGGAGTGGGCATCCCTATGGTCGGTTTGGCTGTGGCACGTGAGTGGGGCGCCTTCGTCGGCGCTATCGCGCTGCTCTTCGCGCTGATCTCGCTGCTCTCGATCGCCTACTCCGGCGTGTGGGGCACGTTCTCCTCGGCGGTGTGGACGATGTTCTTCCGCGACGTGACCGGCATGTCCCCGCAACCGGTGGTCATGCAGCCCGCACCGGCGATCGCCTACCCGCCGGCGTATCCGCCCGCACCGTACCAGCCTCCTGTGGCCACCGAGCCGCTTCCGCCCGTCCAGCCGCCCGTCCCGCCGCAGCCTCCTGTGGAGTCCGCGCCCACCCAGCCGCCTGCACCGCCAACCGATGTCTAGCACCGGAAGGCTCATCGTCTGCGCGACGCCCATCGGCAATCTGGGCGACGTGACTCTGCGCGTGCTCGAGGCGCTTCGCACCGCACACGTGGTGCTCGCCGAGGACACCCGGGTCACCCGCAAGCTGTTCGGTCGCTACGACATCGAGACACCGCTCGAGCGCTACGACGAGCACGTGGCCGCGCGCAACACGCCGGCGTTCGTCGAGCGGATGCTCGCGGGCGAGACGCTCGCGCTGGTCTCCGACGCGGGTACCCCCGGCGTGAGCGATCCGGGCTCGACGCTCGTGGATGCGAGTCTGTCGGCGGGTGTGCCGGTCGATGTGCTTCCCGGGGCCTCGGCGATCGTGACGGCGCTCGTGGCGAGCGGGTTGCCAACGCACGCCTTCTACTTTGGCGGCTTCGTGCCGCGCAAGGCGGGGGAGCGGGCGCGGTCGTTCGAGTCGCTTGCCGCGCTCGACGCCACGCTGATCTTCTATGAGTCGCCCAAGCGCACCGCCGCGACGCTCAGCGATCTGGCGCAGGCGTTTCCCGGGCGTCAGGCGGCCATGGCGCGCGAGCTCACCAAACTGCACGAGGAGGTCGCTCGCGGTGAGGTGGGAGAGCTCGCCGCGCAGGTGGGCGAGCGCGAGTCGCTCAAGGGTGAGGTCGTGCTGCTGGTGGGCCCGCCGGTCCCGGGGGCCGTGGGCGAATCGGCGAGTGACAGCGCCCCGGACGCCGCCCTCATCAGGGCGCGCGTCGAGGAGCTCGTGTCACAGGGCATGAAGCGAACGGCAGCCGCCAAGCAGGTCTCGAAGGAGCTTGGGGTGCCGCGCAACGCTGTCTACGACGCAGCGGCGAAGGGCTGACTAGCCCTTCTTCACCTCGGCGACGCAGCCACCGCAGACCTGACGGCCCTTCACGTCGACCATGTCGTCGGAGGCGCTGCCGCAGATCGCGCACGCGTCGCGGTGCTTCTGGAGGATGATCCGGTCGCCCTCGACGTAGATCGCCATGGGGTCCTTGACGTTGATGCCAAGGGTGCGCCTCAGTTCCATCGGAATAACGATACGGCCTAGGTCGTCGACTCGCCTTACGATGCCAGTATCGTGCATGAGGGCCACCCTTCTTCCGACCGGCGCGTGTGCGCGCGGACAAACGGTTAGAATCTGTCGGAAGGCTTTGTGAGCATATAACGTGCCTGCCTTCCAGTATTCCCCTTGAAGTTGGAGTCTTTAAACATATGAGCGGTCAGTCATACTACATCACCACTCCCATTTACTACGTGAACTCGGTCCCGCACCTGGGAACCGCGTACACCACCATCGCCGCGGACACGCTTGCCCGCTACCGCCGGATGCTGGGTGACGACGTGTTCTTCCTCACCGGTCTCGACGAGCACGGGCAGAAGGTCGAGCAGGCCGCAACGCAGAATGGGATGACCCCGCAGGAGTGGGTCGATTCGATCGCGCCCAAGTTCCAGCACTCGTGGGACATGCTCCACATCACCAACGACGACTTCATCCGCACCACGCAAGATCGCCACAAGGCCGGCGTGCAGCGACTCGCGCAGGTGCTCTACGACCGCGGCGACATCTACAAGGGTCACTACGAGGGCTGGTACTGCGTCCC
>CAYOHY010000098.1:0-4071 GCA_964403885.1 uncultured Eubacteriales bacterium | reverse complement strand
GCGGGTAGGGGGCGTCGGCGCGTTTGGCGACCACGCCCTCGAGCCCTTGCGCGCACGCGACCTCGAGCAGCGCCGGCACATCACCGGTCACGTACTCAGCGAGGCGCAGCGGGGCGGTGGGCGGCTCGCCGGCCAGCAGCGTGCGCAAGAGGTCCTTGCGCGCGAGTGAGGGGAGCGGCCGCAGGTCGTAGCCGTTGAGGTGCAGCAGGTCGAACGCGACGAACGTGGCCGCTGTGGGCTCCGTGCCCAGTGCTGCCTGCAGCGCGCCAAAGTCGGTCGCGCCGCGATCGTCGAACACGACCGCCTCGCCATCGAGCAGGGCGCTTGAAGCGGGGAGCGCTGCGGCGGCTCGCGCCAGGTGCGCGAAGCGCTCGGTCACGTCGTTGCCGTTGCGGCTGAAGCAGCGGGCCGCGCCCTGTTCGAGCGCGATGGTCAGCCGGTAGCCGTCGTACTTCACCTCGCCGAGCCACGCGTCGCCTTCGGGTGCGGTGGTCACGAGCGTGCACAGCGCGAGCTCGACCGGCACCTCGAGAGCGGCGGGGGACGGCTGGGGTCCGGGCGCCGGCGTGTCTGCGATGGGCGCGGCGGGTTGCTCGGCGATCTCGAAGACGGTGAGGCCTGAGATGACGGAGCGGGGCTCCTGGGATGTGACGTCGTACTCCGAGTGGGGGCGTTCGAGGCCGTCGCGCTCCTTGATGAGCAGCCAGTTCTCGGCGCGTTCGTTTCCGCGGGGCTTCATGCGCACGAGCACCCATCGGCCCGTGAGCTTGTCGCCGTGGAGCACGAACTTCAGGTCACCCTTGGCCAGTGCCGCATGCGGATCGCCCACCGGCTCCCACGTGCCGCGATCCCACACGATCACGCTGCCGCCGCCGTACTCGCCCTTGGGGATGGTGCCCTCGAAGCCGGCGTAGTCGAGCGGATGGTCCTCGACGCGCACTGCGAGGCGCTTGTCGGCGGTGTCGTAGGACGGGCCCTTGGGGATCGCCCAGCTCAGCAATACGCCGTCGAGCTCGAGGCGGAAGTCGTAGTGCATCCGCGAGGCATCGTGCTGTTGGACGACGAAGGACAGCGCGGAGTCCGGTGCGGCCGGCTCACCGCCGGTGGGCTCCGGGGTGTGTTCGAAGTCGCGCTTGGCGCGGTATCGGTCGAGACCCATGTCCTGCCCGTCAGCCGGCGTCGGCGGTCCGCGACCGCCGCGCCTCCTCGACGCTGCGCTTGAGCAGCTCGGCTATGTCGACCACCTGAGCCTGTGCAGGTGCGGGCTCGCTCACCTCGATCGTCTCGCCTGCCGCCTTGCGGGCGATGAGGGCGAGCAGGTCGTCTCGGTAGGTGTCGGTGTAGGAGGCGGGGTCCCAGTCGCCGGCGATGGTCGCGACCAGCTGCTGGGCGAGGGCGACCTCGGCGTCGGTGACGCCCAGCTGGGCCAGGTCGCTGCCGGGGACGGCTATGTCGCCGGTGTCGCGCAGCTCATGCGGCCAGCGCAGCATCTCGAGCATCAGCAGGTCGCCCTGGGGCACGAGCGCGCACAGGTGCTGGCGCGAGCGCACGATCACGGTGCCTATCGCGATGCGATCCGCCGAGCGCAGCACCTCGCGCAGCAGGGCGTAGGCCTTGGCGCCGGGTTTCTCGGGGGCCAGGTGGTAGGGGGTGTCGAAGAACGGCAGGGGGACCTGAGACGCCTCGACAGCGGCGATGACGTCGATGGTCTGCGTCGCGGTCACGTTGGCGGAGCGGAAGTCCTCGTCGGTGAGGGTGATCCAGCGGCCGTCGGGGAGCTCGTAGCCCTTGATCACGCGCTCCCAGGGCACCTCCTCGCCGTGTGAGTTCACGCGCACGTTGTGGATGGGCGTCATGTCTGCGCTGTCGAGAAGGTGGAACGCGAGCTCGCGCGGTGCCACGGCCGACATGAGGCTCACCGGGATGGTGACCAGGCCAAAGGAGATGGTGCCCTTCCAGATCGCTCGGGGCACGTCAGCCGCCCAATCCCAGCCAGCGGCCGGCGTAGAAGCCGGCGGCGGCCACCACGGTGTTGAGCGTGGTGCCCCACACCATGTCGATCACCGAGACCTGCCACGCCCACCCGTTGATGGTGGCGAGGTTGGTGAGGTCGTACGTCGCATAGGCGAGCAGGCCGAACAACGCGCCGCGCCACAGGGCGCCCACCACGGCACCCTCTTTGAGCCCGGGCACGATCGCGAGGGCGACGAGGCCCACCACGTAGAACAGGTAGAACACGCCGGCGACGGCGAGGTTGGGCTTGGGCGACAGCAGGTCTCCCAGGTAGGGCTGGTACACCCGGCTGGTGGCGGTGGACAGCCACACGAAGTCCAGCGCGAAGAACACGAGCGTGGTGATTCCGTACAGGGCGATGAGCTTACCGGTGGGCATGGCGTCTCCTTGGCGGTGTCGTGCGTTCTAGAAGAGTCTTCCCCTCCTCGCGGTGTGTGCGCTGGGAAGCAGGTTCGCAATCGCGCTGAAACGGCGCGCGGGGTACACTTCGGGCATCGACGTATACCTTCGCGCACGCCTTCAAGGAGGCATTCTTCCGGTGAGGCAGCACACAACGCTTCGGCTCAGGTTGATGATCAGTTTCGTGCTCGCGGCGCTCGTGCCGCTGGTGGTGGCGACGATGCTCGCCGTGCCGTGGTACCAGCGCGCGATCGAGACCGAGGCGAGCCGCAGTCTCGAGACGGGATCGCGGGTGTCCTCGGAGATGTTCGCCGAGCGCGTGAGTGACCGGAAGGGACAGGTCGCCTCAGTCGCCCGCGTGTTCTCCGACGACGCCGCGCGCGCGCCCAAAGAGATCGCGAAGGAGCTGCAGCGCCAGTCATCGACGCTCGGACTGAGCTACCTGCTCTACGTGGATGAGAGCGGCGTGGTCCGCGGCTCGACCACCGGCGAGATGGGCCACCGTCTGGGATGGAGTCAGCTCCAGCGCCAGGTCAAGGCGCAGGAGCCGTCGTCGTTCGCCGGCATCGTCCCGGTGACCGAGCTCGTGGCGTTGGGTCAGGACAAGGCGCTCGCGCTCAAGGTCAAGAAGACCGAGGGCGGCAGTGCGCCGCAGTCCGAGGCCGCGGGTGCGCTGTCGATCGTGGCGGTCGCCCCGGTCCGCGCCTCGAACGGCAAGCGTGTGGGCGCGATCGTGGGCGTCGAGACCGTGAAGCTCAACAACGACTTCGTGGACTCCGTCACCAGCAAGGTGGGCGGCGTGGCCACGGTGTTCCAAAACGGCGTGCGCGTGGCCACCACCGTCAAAGATGACGCGGGCCAGCGCGCGGTGGGCACCGCCATATCGGACAAAGTCCGCGCTGCCGTACTCAAGACCGGCAAGCCATTCCAAGGCAACGCGTTTGTCGTGAACCGCGAGTATCTCGCGTCCTACGAGCCCATCACCGACCTCGATGGCAAGGTCATCGGCATGCTGTTCGTGGGTCTCGACCGCACCCCTTACGCCACCACCGAGCGCAACTTCGCGTTGGGTATGGCCGCGGTGACGCTTCTGGGCGTCATCATCGCGATCGTCTTTGGGGCCGTGGCATCGGCGAGCCTCGCCAAGCCCATCGTGGACGTCAGCAACGCCGCCGAGAAGGTCGCCACCGGTGACCTCACCGTGAACGTCCCTGTGCGCGGCTTCCGTGAGGCCCAGGTCATGGGCGAGTCGTTCAACTCGATGACGATGAGCCTGCGCTCACTCATCGGCAACGTGAATCACTCGGTGCGCGCGCTCAACAGCGTGTCGGGCGAGATCAGCTCAGCCGCCACCCTCGAGGCCGAGGGCGCCACCTCGCAGGCATCGTCCGTCGCCGAGGCGACCGCCACCATCGAGGAACTCGACCGCTCGTTCGCCGCGGTTGCCGACGGTGCCCGCCGCGTGCTCGAGATCGCCGAGGACTCGCTCGAGGTCGCCGAGTCGGGCCGCGACACGGTGGGCGACAGCACCGGCCACGTGGAGCGCCTCGCCAACGGCGCCTCGGTCACACTGCAGTCCGCCGGGCATCTCGCCAACGTGGCCGACGACATCGACCAGGTCACCTTCGTCATCGGCTCCATCGCCGAGCAGACCAAGAT
>CAYOHY010000097.1:0-4110 GCA_964403885.1 uncultured Eubacteriales bacterium | reverse complement strand
ACATCATCGCCAAGGCCAAGGAGCTCGACTGCGGCCTCATCTACCTGTGCGACCTCATCACGAGCGGCCGCAGTGAGGGCGAGGACGACGCACGCATCACCTCCGCGCAGTGGAAAGAGCTCGCCGAGCAGATCGTCGAGGACATGCTCGACCCCACGGTGAAGCTCGAGTACGACATCGGCGCGCTGCCCAGCATGATCCCGTACCTCGCCCAGCGCTTCGCCGAGCGCGGCGTAGACGTGAGCAAGGGCCTCGAGCGCCTCAAGGTCGTCTCGGCGTGCCCGGTGGGCAAGGGCCACATGAACATCAACTCCGAGGGCGGCATCATGCCCTGCCAGTTCGCCCAGGACTGGACGATCGGCAACATCCGCGACATGACGCTGCCCGAGGCGGTCGCCGAGCTCTACCAGTTCGACCAGTCCGACGCCAAGGGCTGGTGCTCGGACGAGGAGTGCGAGTACTCGCGCATCTGCCGCGGCTGCCGCACCAAGGCGTTCCACGAGTTTGGCGATCCGCTGGGCGTGGATACCACCTGCATCCTCAAGAGCCGCGACGGCGTGCTCGACGTGTCGACGCACGAGTTCGATCCCAGCACCTCACCGGCCTCGCCGTGTTGCGCACCGGGTGGCTGCGGATAAGCGGCACGAATCCTGCTCATAGGCGTTTCTCGACGACCGCGGACCTGGCTCCCGCGGTCGTCGTGGCTTTTGGGGGTCGGATCGCGCGGCGGCGGTCGCCCGCGAACCTCTCACGCCACAAGCAGAGAGGCCACCCGTAGGTGGCCTCTCCTCATCGCTGGGTGACAGCGACTCCGTTGTTGTGGGTCAGCGCTTGCGAGGGGGGCCCGCTACGCGACCCCATCGTCGTCCGCCTGTCAGGCGGTCCCGAACTCCGCGTGGATCGTGGTGGACAGGACCTCAGCGATGATCTGTTTACTCAACGCTGGATCACCTCCTCGAAACAGCGGTGCGCCCGATCGCGCCCTCGGGCATGCGCCCGTGCACATGCGCTAGCGAGCACCGTGCCGAGGGGTACGATGGAGCGGTCGAAAATCTGAGGAAGGACCCCGAGTGAGCGCACGCGCAGTTCCCGGTGGTGCCAAACACCTGATCGGCGAGACGTGGTACGTCCCCGGTCTGACCAACTCCGGCTACGTGGACGGGCTCGTGATCGACACCGGTCCCGAGTGCGAGGTGTACCACGACGCGCGCATCGACACGCTGGTCGTCACCCATGGTCACGCCGACCACTTCTCGGCCGGCGCATCGATACGCTCCGCCCACGATGCGCGCGTGGTGGTGGCGCGCGACGACGCTCGGATGGTCGAGAATCCCGAGGTCAACATCCGCGGCATGTTCTCGTGGGCGCGCCCCGGCGACCTCATGGTGAGCAAGCTGTTCTTGGGGGCGCCCTGCCCCGTGGACGGCCTGCTCGAGGAGTGGCGCGATGACCGCGCCCAAGCGATACCGCTCCCGGGCCACACTCTGGGCCATACCGGCTTTCTCACCGCCGATGGCGTGCTGTTCACCGGCGACGGGCTCTACCAGGAGCAGATATGGGCGCGGCATCCCCTGCCCTACGCGATCGACCCGTCGATGGTCACCGCATCGCTTCGCGAGATGCTGAAGCTCGACTTCGAATGGCTGGTCCCGGGACACGGCATCGCCTGCGACCGCGAGGCCGCTGAGCGCCACGTCGAGTTCCACATCGACCAGGTGGCCCGGATCGAGTCGTTCCTATGCGACGCGCTGCGCACCGAGCGCACCACCGAGGAGGCCATCGCACTGGTCTCCGAGGAGCGCGGGCTGAGCGACAACCCCGCGCAGTACTGGCTGGCGGTGACTACGGTCAAGGGGTTCCTGGGCGACCTGTTGGCGCGCGGCGAGATCGAGTTCTTCGTGCGCGAGCACGCCGGCTGGTGGCGCGCGGCCCGGTAGCGGTGGTGCCCCCGGGGGGGGGTTGAGACTCCGTACGACGACTAGGTACGACTGTTCCTTTGGTAGGTACGATCGTACCTAGTCGCTGCAGGGAACTCAGACCCCCCTCGGGGGGCCTACAGGAGGCGGCCTGAAGGTGGTCACGCGCGTGCTGCGCCAGGCGCTGTAGGCTCCTACTTGGTGTCGTCGAACTTGGCGGAGATGTGGTGCCCGTCGCAAAACGGCTTGTTCGCGGAGTGCCCGCATCGGCACAGCGTCACGCGGTTGCGCGTCTCGTACGGCTCGCCGTCGGCGCCCACGATCTTGATGCCGCCGCGAACCCACAGCGGTCCGCTCACGCCCAGCGCCGGGTCCTCGACCAGCGCGATAGACGGCTCGAGATCGTGCTCGTGCTGAGTGTCGTCGGGATCACAGATGGTGTAGCGCCCCGACGGACACAACGACGCCATCTCCTCGACACGCGCCACCGTGTCCGGGTCATCGGCCTTCTTGACGAGCTCCCACAGGCCGCCGAATCGGTCACAGTAGCGAGCCTCCGCGCACAGATCGCGAGCGTCCCTCAGCTTGATACCCGGCCCGTCTATGCAGGTGGAGCGCTCGATGTAGTCGGTTCTGTCGGCGGTCTCGGTACCGTCGAAACCGCCGTCCGTGTGGCTGCCGTCGCAAAACGGCTTCGAGCCTGAATGGCCGCATCGGCACAGCGCATAGCGCTCGGCGGTGGGGATGCGCTCGATCTCGCGCCAGGCCACCGACTCCCCCGCTTCGTTGGTCACGATCTCGACGCGAATCAAGGGGACCCCGCCCGACACGAGGTAGGGCCCGTGCTCAGTGACCGTGATACGCATGTGTCTGGCTCGCTCGTTCACCATGGCTCCTCGCGGCTCCTCGGACGTCTTCATACAGGGTACCCGTGTGGGCGGTCGCGCCTACAAAGAATGCCTCTCCACGTCGAACCGCTGCTTCCGGGAGAACACCTTCTCGGAGCCCTCCCATGCTTCCAGCAGGTCCTCGATCTCAAAGGCGGTGGCAGTGGCGGTCATCCGGGCGTTCGACTCGACCCGCACGTGCCAGCCCTCTCGATCGAGCGTCACTCGGCGGGTGGCTGTAGCGGTTGCTGAGAGCGGGTCGTCGGGGTGGATGTGGTAGCCGTCGGTCACGTCCCACGTGGTGGCGACCCAGGGCAGGATCGTGCGGTGGCGCTGCGTGTCGATGATCGAGTGGACGCCTGATTCCGGGTCGACACTGCGCGCTCGCGTCCGCGTGACGGCGGAATCCTGCGCGAGATGCGGCGAATGCTCGGCCTCGCCGAACACGACCGGGCTCCCCGCCGGTGACGCCAGCACCGGCAGCTCCAGCAGGCAGCCATCGAGATGGAGCGTGACCGCGGCGGCATCGGGATGAGGCCACGCATGGGGCCAGTACGCCGAGGAGACCGCGAGCCGCAGCCTGGCCCCTTGTTCGAACCGGCGGCCGATCGCGTTGAGCGGGACCCGGATGTCGTAGCGGGTTCCCGGCTCCAGTGCGCAGGGCGTCTCATGGGAATCGCGGTGGGTCAGGTTGAGCATGCCCCACGTGACCAGCAGGGACTCGCCGCTTGGCAGCAGCTCCGTGAGGCGCACGGCGATGCTGGCTGCGGGCCTGTCCGATGAGACGACCAGCCTCACCACAGGCACGCCGAGCACGTCCATTGGCCGCTCGAGCCCGGGCGCGTCGAAGCACACGCTGAGGGCGTCGTCGGCCGTCTGATCGATGGCGAGCTCATCGTCGAAGCCGTTCGCGCACCACACGCCGGCGGTCGAGCCGCAGTGCTGAGGGGTCGCGACAACGACCGCGGAGGCGCCGCGCCGGGCGTCGGAGACAGACGTACGATCGGCCACGAGCGCGCCCCCGGCGAGCGCCCATCGGACGGTCTCCGTGTGGGCTGACGACCACGCGTCTTGGGCGATCCAGCTGCCGGGGATCTGGGCCAGGCTCGGCGAAGGCTCGGTCCGCTCGGCGAGGTAGGCACGCAGGAGCGGGTCGCGCTCGACCCCGGTGTCGCGGTCATCGAGCCATCGGCCAAACCAGCGCACGCACTCCTGCAGGAAGCCGATCGCCGGGCCCGGCACGCCGTAGTACGGCATCACGTGGGCCCACGGGCCGATGATGCCGCGGCGCACGCAGGTGAGGTGCT
>CAYOHY010000096.1:0-4119 GCA_964403885.1 uncultured Eubacteriales bacterium | reverse complement strand
CCGCCTCGCGCACCCGCTGCACCGCGCCCGCGTCGACGATGGTCGCGTCGCACGCGCCGGTTGGGATATCTGAGTATCTGTTCATATGTTCAGCATACGCCGACAGCGCGCGCTGCGACAACCCGGCCGAAAAGCAGCAGGCGGCCCGGGTGCTCCCGGACCGCCTGCGATCGTCTCATTTCTGTGCGCCCGCCTACCCGCCGATGCCGAACTCCTCCATGAGCGGGTCGAACGCCTGGACCTCCCAGTTCACGCCCAGCATGCGCAGCGTCTCGTAGTACTGCTCCTCGGTGTACTCCTTGTTGAGGAGATGGAAGCGCGCGCCGTTGAGGCCCACGCAGAAAGCGCAGTCACGGCAGTCGATGCACTGCACGCACTCGATGATGCTGTCCGAGTTGTGGCAGTTGATGCAGTTGCGCGAGTTGTACACGTAGTTGCAGTTGCGGCACGCCTCGACGTTGAAGCAGCCGTAGTTGTTCATCCCGTCACGGTCATGAGTGTGCTCAGCCTTGAGCCGTGCCCACTCCCGCATGAACTCGTCGCGATCCATCGTTCCCCCTGTGTCGCACGCGTGTCCGTGCGCAAACTGTACCACGACGCCCCGCAGGCGGGCATTCCCCGCCAAAGGCCCCGACCCGTGGCTACTTTCTGCGCTTCTTCACACCGTGCGCACTCCCCTTGCGAGCACCCTGCTTGAGCCTGCCGAGTACCTCGTCGGCCTCGGTGCCCTCGATCTCGGCGCGCAGCTTGACCACCTGGTCGCGCAAGCGAGCCGCCTGCTCGAAGTCGAGGGCCTCGGCCGCCGCGGCCATCTCGTCTTCCATGCTCATGATCAGGCGCAGCGCTTCGGCCTTGGGCAGCTTGGAGAGCTCGCGGGCGGCCTCGGCGGCGCTCGACGTGTCGGTGTCGTCGCGCACGTACTGCACGATGTCGGCGATCGCCTTGCGGATCGTGGTCGGCTCGATGCCATGCTCGGTGTTGTACGCCATCTGGATCTCGCGACGGCGGTTGGTCTCCTCGATCGCGGTGCGCATCGAGTCCGTGACCTTGTCGGCGTACATGATGACCTGGCCGGACACGTTTCGCGCCGCGCGTCCGATGGTCTGGATGAGCGAGCGGAAGTTGCGCAGGAACCCTTCCTTGTCCGCGTCGAGGATCGCCACGAGCGAGACCTCCGGCAGGTCGAGGCCCTCGCGCAGCAGGTTGATGCCCACCACCACGTCGGTCACGCCCATCCGCAGGTCGCGCAGGATCTCGACGCGCTCGAGCGTGCCGATGTCGCTGTGCAGGTAGCGCACCTTGATGCCCTGCTCGAACAGGTAGTCCGTGAGGTCTTCCGACATCTTCTTGGTGAGCGTGGTGACCAGCACGCGCTCGTCGCGCGCGATGCGGTCCTTGATCTCGCCGATGAGGTCGTCGACCTGCCCCTTGACCGGCCTGACCACGACCTCGGGGTCGATCAGGCCCGTGGGACGGATGATCTGCTCCACGACCTGCTCGGCGACGCGCATCTCGTAGTCACCCGGCGTGGCCGAGACGTAGACGAACTGCGGCACCCGGGACTCGAACTCGTCGAAGCGCAGCGGGCGGTTGTCGAGCGCGCTCGGCAACCGGAACCCGTGCTCGACCAGCGTGATCTTGCGGCTGCGGTCACCCTCGTGCATGCCGCGGATCTGCGGCACCGTGACGTGCGACTCGTCGATGATGCACAAGAAGTCCTTGGGGAAGTAGTCGATGAGCGTGTTGGGCGGCTCGCCGGGCGAGCGGCCGTCGAGGTGGCGCGAGTAGTTCTCGATGCCGCTCGTGAAGCCCATGGTCTCGAGCATCTCGAGGTCGTAGTTCACCCGCATCTCGAGTCGCTGCGCCTCGAGCAGCTTGCCTTCGGCCTTGAACTCGTTGAGGCGGCCCGCAAGCTCGTCCTGGATCGTCTGCAGCGCGTTTTGCAGCTTGCGCTTCTCGGTGACGTAGTGGGTGGCCGGCCACACGGGCAGCGAGTCGAAGCGGTTGATCACCTCGCCGGTGAGCTGGTCCACCTCGGCGATGACCTCGACCTCGTCGCCGAAGAACTCGACGCGCACCGGGTGATCGGCGTAGGGCGGGAAGATGTCGACCACGTCGCCGCGCACGCGAAACGTGCCGCGCGACAGCTCGAAGTCGTTGCGGTCGTACTGGATCTCGATGAGGTCGCGCATGAGCTGGTCTCGGTCGTAGCCGGTGCTCACGTCGAGGAACACCGCCATGCCCGCGTAGTCCTCAGGCGAGCCGATACCGTAGATGCAGCTCACGCTCGCCACCACCACGACGTCGCGGCGCGACAGCAGCGCCGCGGTCGCCGCGTGCCGCAGCTTCTCGACCTCTTCGTTGATCGACGAGTCCTTCTCGATGAAGGTGTCGGTGGTGGGTACGTAGGCCTCGGGCTGGTAGTAGTCGTAGTAGCTCACGAAGTACACGACGGCGTTGTCCGGCATGAACTCGCGCAGCTCCGAGGCGAGCTGGGCGGCGAGCGTCTTGTTGGGCGCCATCACGAGCGTGGGCTTCTGGACCGACTCGATGACCTTGGCCATGGTGAAGGTCTTGCCCGAGCCGGTCACGCCCAGCAGCGTCTGATAGCGCAGGCCCTCCTCGACGCCCTCGGAGAGCTGTGTGATCGCTCGGGGCTGGTCGCCGGCGGGCTCGAACTCGGACACCACGCGAAGAGGGCGCGACAGGCCGCCCGTCTCGGGAATCTGCAGATGACGCTCGTCGCTCACTGGTTCGTCCGTTCGTCGAATGCGCCGGGGTACAGCGCCTCGTACCTGTCCTTACCCCGAGCGACCTTGAGCACGAAGTGCTTGGTCTCCGGGAACTCGATCTGTTCGCGGATGTCGCCGCCGGCGCGCGCCCAGGTGTCTGCGTTGGCGAGCCCCGCGTTGTAGGCCGCGAGCGCCGTCTCAACCTCGTGGTAGCGCTCGACCAAGTAGCGCAGGTAGGCGGCTCCGTACTCGATATTGATACGCGGCTCTGACAACGCCGTGGGCGGGTACTCGTCGCCGTCCACCAGGCCGCGCCGAGCGAGCTCGGAGGCCGTCGACGGCATCACCTGCATGAGCCCGGCCGCACCAACCCCTGACCGCGCGTCGGGAACCCAGTCGCTCTCCGCCTCGATGACCGCGGCCACGAGGTACGGGCTCACCTTGTGGCGCTTGGCCGACGACGAGATGTGGTCCGCGTACTCGAGCTGGTAGTACTGCCGCTGCCAAAACGACGGCCCCCGCAAGAACAGGAACGCCACAACGGCAAGCAACGCCACCACGCCGAGGATGACCAGACGATACGGAGCCAGCGGACTCTCACGATTCACGACGAGGCACCGCCGTGCTTCGCGACCCGCTCCTCCCAGTACTGCGCGAGCCGCTCGAGGAACGCGTCCTCGTCGCGGTCGTTGGGAATCACCACGTCGGCCATCTCGGCGCGCTCGGCGTCGGTTGCCTGGACGCGGATGCGGCGGCGTGCGTCGGCGTCGCTCATGCCCCGGGCCACCGCGCGCTCCACGCGGAGGTGCTCCGGCGCGACGATCGCCACCACCTCGTCGGCAAGCTCAGCGAACACGGGCGCCTCGGCGAGCAGGGGCACCTCGAGCACCACCACGTCGGGTTGGTGCGGCATCATGCGGATCTCGGCGAGCGCCGGGCCCACCTCGCGCGCCACCGCAGGGTGCACGATGTCGTTCAGGGCAGCGGTCGCCTCGGCACTCGAGAACGCTTCGCGGGCGAGCGCCGCGCGGTCGAGCGAGCCATCGGCGTAGAGCACGTCGTCCCCAAAGTGCTTCGCGACCATGCCCAGCGTGGGCGAGCCCTTGGCGAGCACGCGGCCCGCGACCTCATCGAGGCCGACGACGGTCGCCCCGCGCGAGCGAAAGTACTCGCACGCGGTTGACTTGCCGGCCCCAAGGCCTCCTGTGACGACTATGACGAACATGCATCAGGGGTACCACACCGCGCGCGCAAAGCCAAACCCTCTCGCGCTCGGCCGGGGCCGGACGCAGCGAGGCCGGGTCGGTTTCGCACCGACCCGGCCTCGGGTGTCACGCTATGAAGTGAAGGCTACTCAGCCTTCTCCTCCTCGGCCTCAGCGGCCTCG
>CAYOHY010000095.1:2527-4497 GCA_964403885.1 uncultured Eubacteriales bacterium | reverse complement strand
TCGGCCGGCACGCGCACGAACGTGAACGCGAACACCGGGTAGCGGGTGTAGTCGGTGCGGCGCAGCTCGAGCACCTGGCTGAAGCGGCTCGCGAACGCGTCGTAGTCCACGCTCTCGATGCGCGACAGGTCCGTGTCGCCCGGGAAGTCTGAGATCACCAGCGCGGTCACCTCGCCCCGATGCTCCTCGAGGATGCGGTCCCAGTCAGGCCGCTCGTCACGCAGGTAGGTCAGGTAGGGGTTGATGCCCCACGCGAAGTGCGCGAGATCGGTGGCGCACCAGCCGCCAAAGCGCATGGGGTTGATCTCGATCACGCCCAGCGAGCCGTCATCGGCGATGCGCAGCTCGGCGTGCATGGGGAAGTCCTTGAGCCCGGCGCGTCGGCCTATCTCGCCCAGCAGCTCGAGCGTGGGTGCGGCCAGGCGCTCGATGAGCTCGGCGCTCGTGTAGTAGACGCGATCACTCACGTCCTCGGCGCTTGCGAACAGGTGGCCCAGGATGTCCACCAGCACCGGCTCGCCCGTCGCATCGAAGTACACGTCCACCGCGTACTCCTCGCCCTCGATGACCTCCTCGACGATGAAGCGATCGAGGCCAATCACCTGCTCGGGGTAGACGTCGGCAAACGTGGCGACTTCGCGCTCGATCACCGCGACCGTCTGGTCCCACGCCTGAGCGTTCTCGACCACGTGGACCCCCATGCTGAAGAAGCCCACCGCCGGCTTGACCACGAACGGAGCGCGCACGCTCTCCGGATCGAAGTCACGCAGCTCTGCCAGGGTGAGACCCGCGAAGCGGTAGTCGGGGAAGAGGTCTGCCACGAGCTCTCGGAAGCGGACCTTGTCCTTAAACAGGTCGATACTCGCGGGCAGCGAGGTGTCGCTCAGGTGCTCGGAGATCCAGCCGATCGCGTTCTCTGAGTTCGCGTAGACGCGGCTCCCGCACGCGAGCTTGAGCGCGTTGGCGAACGACTCATCGCTCGACAGGTGCACCCCTCGGCCCTCGAGCGCCCGGCGCGCCATGGGCGTGTCGAGCACCGGCACGCCCATCTGGGCGACGGTCGAAGCGAGCAGCTCAGAGACGTAGGGCTCTTCGAGGATGAACACGGGTGCGATCCCTTCGCGAGGTGGCGACCTCACGAAAGGGTATCGGTCATGCGCGCCGCGCGCTACCTGCGGTGATAGGTCGAGCCAGCGCTACACGAGCCCCACTCGGCGCCACACGCCCGCGGCCAACCCAAACGCCGGCAGGTACCACATGAGCCCACCGATGATGTAGATCACCACGTCCTTGCGCATGACGTGCGCGAGCTGCCCCAAGCGCCCCACCTCGGTCACGCTCACCACCGCCACCGCGATGACCAGCGCGATCGCCGAGACAAGCGCGAGCACCTGAAACGCCGAGCGCGCCGTGATCCGCGTGCGCAGGCGCCGCCACACCGCCACGATCAGCGGCGAGCCGATGGCAACCAGCAACAACGCCGCGATGGGCGTTGTCTGCGCTCGGAACTCGGGACCCAGGAACGGCGCCACGACGGGCAGGAACAGCGTGCTCGTGAACAGCACAGCCACGCCGGACATCATCACGAGCGGCGTGAGCACGGCGATGCGCAGCCACGTGCGGCGCGCGGTGTCGGTGCTGTCCGTGAGGAGCGTGAGAACGAACCCCAGCACGAACGGCATCGTGATCAGCGACACGTACTGGAAGGTGTAGGTGCGAAACGGCAGCTGTCCCACGAGCAGTGAGCCCGGGAACAGGAACAGCAGCGTGAACGCGTACATGAGGCTGTAGGTATCCGAGATGCGGGGCTCCTCGACCGCCACCTGGACGGGGGCGGGAGTCGCCGGAGCGGGGACCTCGGCGGGAACGGTTGCGACGGTGCTCGACATGCGGGTGCCTTTCGGGTGGATGCGTGCCTGCACGCAAGAGTGCCCCCGCACCCCGTGACGAGATATGACTTCCGTCAATTC
>CAYOHY010000095.1:0-2427 GCA_964403885.1 uncultured Eubacteriales bacterium | reverse complement strand
AGATGTTGAACTCCCCGCGCGCCACCGCGACCGCGGAGCCGCCCACCTCGATCGCCGTGAGCGCATCGGCGGTGCCGGCCGCGCGCGCAACGAGCGTGCTGGGGCGGCCCACCTCGGCGCCCTGCGAGATCTCGATGTCGGTCTCCCACGCCAGTCGCCCGTGGCGGCACAGGTGCGCGGCAAGCGGACCCGCCGCCGAGCCGGTGGCCGCATCCTCGAGCGGTCCCATGCCCACCGCGAACATGCGGGTCTTGGCGGTCAGGGTGCCATCGGCCTCGGTCTGCGTCGCGAAGCAGTTCACGCCGGCCACGCCCGCGATCTCGCTCAGCCGTGAGAAGTCCGGACGCAAGGCGGCGACGTCCTCGAACGTGGGGAGCGTCACGTAGATGTGCTCGATGCCGTTGTCGTAGGCCTCGATGGGGAGATCGGAGCCTTCAAGGCCCAGCGCCGCGAGCAGCTCTTCGGCCCGCTCGAACGGCCGCACCGACGGAACGGGCTGCGACATCGTTCCAAAGACGATCTTCGCGCCCTCACGCTGGAGCAAGACGGGCACCACGGCCCGCTCGGTCTCGATCTTGATGAGCGTGAGCTGCAACGGCATGCCTACCACGAACGCGGCACCCAGCACCGGATGCCCGGCAAAGGGCACTTCACACTCGGGGGTGAAGATGCGGACGCGCACGTGCCCGCCCTCACGCGGAGGCAGCACGAACACGCACTCCGAGAAGCCCAGCTCGCGCGTGTAGGCCTGCATCTGCTCGTCGCTCATGGCGCGGGCGTCGGTGAAGACCGCGAGCTGGTTGCCGGCGAGCGGGGTGTCGGTGAACACGTCGATCAGCGTGAAGCGGGCGGTGTTCATGGCGAAGGTCTCCTCGGCGGATCTGTGGGGGCGTTCAGGGGACAGCGTAGCGCAGTGTGGCGGGGTGCCGGCGGGTGGTGCGCCTCTACCGGGCGCACATGAAGGCGACCGCCACCATGCCCGGGCCCACGTGCGACCCGATGACCGGGCCGATGTCACAGCGCACGTAGCGAGCGTCCGGACGCTGCTCGCGCAGCATGCCCTCGAGCTTGCCGGCGTCGTCCGGGCTGTCGGCGTGACCCACCAGCACCAGCGCGCCCGAGCTCGCCGAGGACTTCTCGGCGAAGGCGTCGACGAGTGACTTGAGCGAGCGCTTGCGGCCGCGCACGGCGGCGTCGATCTTGAGCGTGCCCTCGGGCGAGAACACGAGGACGGGGCGCACGTCGAACACGGAGCCGGCGAAGCGGGCGACGTCGGAGATGCGGCCGCCGCGGCTCAGGTGGTCGAGCGTCTCGAGCGTGAAGAAGCCCAGCGCGTCGTCGACGGCGGTGGCGGCCCACTCGGCGAGCTCGTCGGCGGACACCCCCGCGTCGCGGCGTGCGATGGCTTCGAGCACGAGCACACCCTGCGCGATGGACGCGCGGCGGGTGTCGATCACGTGGATGGTGCTGCCGGGGTTCTCGGCGAGCACGGTCTCGCGGGCACGCAGCGCGGTCTCGAACGAACCGGACAGTCCCGAGGAGAACGCGAGGAAGACCAGCGCCTCACCGGCGGACGCGTGCTGGGTGAAGCACTCGTAGTAGCGCCCAAACGGGACCGACGACGTGGTGGCAGCGGCACCTTCGCGCAGACGCGCGTAGTACTGGGTGTGGGGCATGGTGCGACCGAGGTCGTCGGCGTGCTCGACCCCATCGAGGATGAACGGGAACGAGAGCGCCGTGACCCCGTGCGCCTCCAGCAGCTCAGCCGGAAGGTCGCAGCATGAATCGGTCGCGAGCACGAACCTCGCATCACTCACTACGCAAAGCCTCCTAGATCACAAACGCGAACGTGCCATTGTATGCCGAGAAGCCGTGATTGCATCATCCAGTGTGCGGCACCCGTTGGCTACTTGGTACTTCGCGCATGCTGTAAGCGGCGTGCGTGGCGAGACTCAGCCGCAGTCGCAGCTGGGCTCGGTGCCCCGGATCCACCCGTTGATGATCGCGGCGGCGCAGCCCACGCCGGGCGAGAGCGTGATGGCGCCCTGCGCGCAGTTGGTCGCGCACGCGCCGCACTCCATGCATGCACCCAGGTCCGCGATCCGCGCGCGCTTATCGGCGATCTCGAACACCGCGTGCGGGCAGACCTGCGTGCATTGCGTGCAGCCGTTGCACTTCTCGGGATCGAGCGCGAGCGTGACCACGCCCTCGATGTATCGCAGACCGCTCATGCTAGCCTCCCCATCCCACGACGATGCCGGTCACGTAGAGCACCACTCCCAGCGCCGCGCCCGCCACCTGCAGCGGGATCGCCCGACGCATCTCCCACTCGACGCCGGAGGGCGACGTGTACGTCGACGAGCCGGTGAAGTTCATGCCGATGAAGCTCGCGAGCGCCGTGCTCGCGACGATCACGCCCCACGCGTA
>CAYOHY010000094.1:0-4556 GCA_964403885.1 uncultured Eubacteriales bacterium | reverse complement strand
GGTTCAGCGGTGGGGTTGGGGAACATCTGGAAGTTCCCGTCGATGACGGGCCAGAACGGCGGCGCGGCGTTCGTGTTCGTGTACCTGATCTGCGTGCTGCTCATCGGCCTGCCGGTCATGATCTCCGAGTTCATCATCGGCCGACGCGCTCAGGCCAACAACGTGGGCGCGTTCAAGAAGCTCGCCCCCAAGACCCCGTGGTACTTCACCGGCGTCTCCGGCGTGGCCGCGGCGTTCCTGATCATGTTCTTCTACACCGACGTGGCCGGTTGGGTGTACGCCTACGCGTTCAAGGCGCTCACCGGCGCGCTGGCGGTCACCGATGCCTCGCAGACCGCCGACCTCTTTGGCAACTACGTGGGTAGCGTCGCCGGTCCGGTGGCGTGGCAGTGGATCGTGCTCGTGACCATCAGCGCGATCATCATCGCGGGCGTCACCAAGGGCATCGAGCGCATGACCAAGACGCTGCTCCCCATCCTGTTCGTGCTGCTCATCATGTGCGACATCCGCGCGCTCACGCTTCCCGGCGCGATGGCGGGCGTCGAGTACCTCTTCAAGCCGGACTTCACCAAGATCACCGCGCCGGTCATCCTCGCGGCGCTGGGCCTCGCGTTCTTCAAGCTCTCCGTGGGCATGGGCACGATGACCACCTACGGCAGCTACATCGGCAAGAAGGAGAACATGCCGGCCAACGCGTTCAAGGTGTCGATGGCCGACACGCTCGTCTCACTCCTCGCGGGCCTGGCGATCTTCCCGGCGGTCTTCGCCTTCGGCTTCAAGCCCGACGCGGGCCCGTCGCTGCTGTTCATCACCATCCCGGCGGTGTTCATGACCATGCCGTTTGGCCAGGTGTTCCTCACGATGTTCTTCGTGCTGGCCGCCATCGCCGCCACCGGCGCGATGATCTCGCTGCTCGAGGTCCCGGTGGCCTACCTCACCGAGGAGCACGCGTGGTCGCGCCCCAAGGCCACGGTGATCTCGGCGGTGGCGATGGGTTCGGTGGGCACGCTCGCCACGCTGTCCACGAGCACGCTTGCCAAGACCCTGATCGCCGGCAAGACGTTCTTCGACCTGTTCGACTTCCTGTCGTCCAACATCGCGCTGCCCGTGGGCGGCATCCTCATCTGCCTGTTCGTGGGCTGGAAGCTGGGTCCCGCGGTCATCGTCGACGAGGCCTCCAACGAGGGCGGCCTCAAGAACCTGGGCCTGCTCAAGGCGTTCACCTTCATGGTGCGCTGGGTCGCGCCGGTCGCGATCCTGCTGGTGCTGCTCAACGGCCTGGGGGTCTTTGGCGGGTAGCCCGAGGCACTACTCGGCGAGCTCACGCACCGCGCGCTGTGCCCACCCGGAGTCCTTGAGCAGTGCTCGGCCCACGCCGATGAGGTCTGCGGCACCGTGGGCGAGCAGCTGCTCGGCGTGCGCGGGCTGGGTGATGCCGCCGGTCAGGATCACGGGGATCGAGACGGCCGCCTTGATGGGCGCCGAGAGCTCCGCGAAGTAGCCGGGCTCGCTGTGGTCCGGGCGCAGGTAGCCGTGGATGCCGCCGGTGATGTCGATCAGGTCGATGCCCGCGCGCTCGAACGCGAGCGCGGCGGTGACGCTGTCGGCCGGCGTGGTGCCGCCGTCGCGGTAGTCGCACGCGCCCAGGCGCAGCAGCACCGGGAAGTCCGCGCCCACCGCCGAGCGGACCGCGGCGATCACCTCGAGGTGGAACCGGATGCGGTTCTCGAGGCTGCCGCCGTACTCATCGGTGCGCGTGTTGAGCAGCGGCGAGTAGAACTGGTTGAGCAGGTAGCCGTGGGCCGCGTGGATCTCCACGCCGTCGAACCCGGCCTCCCGCGCGCGCCGCGCCGCCGAGCCAAACTCGCCCACGATCACGGCGATCTCCTCGGCGCTCAGGGGGCGCGGTGTCTCGCCGGGGCCCACCGGGCTGGGCAGGTCAGACGCCGAGACCACCTCGAGCCCCGTGGCCGCCGTGCTGCACGCCCCGCCCGAGTGGTTGATCTGCATCACCGCTTTGGAGCCGTTGCGGTGGAGCACCTCGGTGAGTCGCCGCCATCCCTCGATGGTCGAGTCCTGGGCGATCGAGGGCTGCGAGATGCGGTTTCGGCCCTGCTGGGTGATGTAGCTGTGTTCGGTGATGACCAGACCCAGCGCGCCGCCGTGCGACTTCTCGTCGTAGTAGGCGAGGAGCTCGTCGCTCAGCCCGCCGTCATCGGTCGCCTTCTGCGTGGCCATGGGCGGCATGACCAGGCGGTTGTGCAGCTCGAGCGAGGGCGTGATGAGCGGCTGCAGCAGGTGCGACATGGGATGGTCCTCTCGGGAGAAGGGGGTGAGGCGGAGGGCTGGCCTCGTGTGCTGACTATTCCCACAGCGTATCGGTACAGGTCCCGCCGTGTCGTTTCCGGGCGACCCTGGGAACACTTCACGCATGGGGCGCGCACGCCCACGTCCATGGGGGACACGGCGAGTGCGCAGTGAGGAGGAGTCATGGCACACACAGCGCCGGCTCCGCACGGAGCGTCGGGTTCAAGGCGTCAGCGCGACAAGCAAGCGGCGAGCTGGGTCGCGGGCGTGGTCCTGATCGTCGCGGGGATCGCCTTCCTGCTGGAGAACAGCGGATACGTGGTGCTCAGCGGCAACTGGTGGGCGATCTTCATCTACTTCGCGTCGGGTGCGACGCTCGTCGCGGCGGCACGGTCGTATCGTGCGGAAGGCGGCTTCGACTCGGCAGCCACCGGCTCGCTCATCTGGGGGCTGGTCCTTGCGGTGGTCGCGACCATCCTGGCCTTCAACCTCGCGTGGGACCTGTGGTGGCCTGCGATCCTGATCGCGGTTGGCGCGGGTATCCTCGCGGGCTACGCTTTGCGTGCGCCGGGGAAGGAATCGAGCGAAGGCGACGAGGATCCAACGTAGACGAAGTGCGCGCGGGCGGCGCGCGAGGTGGCCGGCCTGAAGCGGCGAGGGTTCCATCAGACGGGGGACGGAGCATATGGCGCACGTCACGCTGAAGTCCGGATACACCGAGCTGGTCGACCGGCTCAATCGGTTCCCGCAGGGCGCGCCGCCCTCGGACACGCTCTACAAGATCCTCGCGATCCTGTTCTCCGAGCGGGAGGCGGAGATCGTCGCCCGGCTGCCCATCAAGCCGTTCACCGCACCGCAGGCGAGCCGGATCCTCAAGATGGATCTCACCGAGACCCGACGGGTGCTCGAGGAGCTCGCCGGCCGAGCGATCCTGGTCGACACCCTGCACGACGGTGAGACCACCTACATCCTGCCGCCGCCCATGGCCGGGTTCTTCGAGTTCTCGATGATGCGGCTGCGCGGCGACGTGGACCAGAAGGTCTTGGGCGAGCTGTACTACCAGTACATGAACGTGGAAGAGGACTTCATCAAGAGCCTGTTCGTGCAAGGCGAGACGCAGTTGGGCCGCGTCTTCGTCCACGAGCCGGTGCTCACCAACGACAACGCGGTCCACGTGCTCGACTACGAGCGCGCGAGCGAGGTGATCGCCACGGCGTCGCATCGAGGCATCGGCGTGTGCTACTGCCGACACAAGATGATGCACGTCGACCGCAACTGCGACGCACCCATGGACATCTGCATGACCTTCAACGGCTCGGCCGACTCGCTCATCCGCAACGGCTACGCCCGCTCGGTGGATGTGGCCGAGGGGATGGAGCTGCTGCAGCAGGCCTACGAGCACAACCTCGTGCAGTTTGGCGAGAACGTGCGCGAGCGCGTCAACTTCATCTGCAACTGCTGCGGCTGTTGTTGCGAGGCCATGATCGCGGCACGTCGCTTTGGGATGCTCAATCCGGTGCACACCTCCAACTTCGAGCCCGTGGTCGACGAGGCGCTGTGCAACGGGTGCGGCCGGTGCACGATCGCGTGCCCTGTCGAGGCGATGTCGCTTGTCTCGGCCAACGAGGGGCGCGACACGAAGAGGCGCAAGGCGCGGCTCAACAGCGAGATCTGTCTGGGGTGCGGCGTGTGCGTGCGCACCTGCCCGCGCAAGGCGCTGAGCCTGGCCTCGCGCCCGGAACGCGTCATCACGCCGCTCAACTCGCTGCACCGCACCGTGGTCATGGCGATCGAGCGCGGCGACCTGCAAGACCTGATCTTCGACAACCGCGTGCTGTGGAGCCATCGCGCGCTCGCGGGGGTGCTGGGCGTGATCTTGCGTCTGCCGCCGGCCAAACAGCTCATGGCCAGGCAGCAGTTCAAGTCGCAGTATCTCGAGCGGCTGATCGAGCGCTACGTATGAGCGCGCCTTCGGGTATCGACAGGCTGCGCGCCCTCACCGGCATCAAGTGGCGGCGCTACGACGCGGACGTCATCCCGGCGTGGGTGGCCGACATGGACTTCGCCGCGGCACCCGCGATCACCGACGCGCTGCGGGAGATGGTCGACGCCGGTGACTTCGGCTACAACATGGTCTCGTTTGGCGACGACATCCCGCGCGCGTGGGCGCAGTGGTCGGCTCGGCGGTGTGGATGGGAGCCCGACGTCGAGCGCATCCGCGTGTTCTCGACCTCCCTGCAGGCGATCGC
>CAYOHY010000093.1:0-4565 GCA_964403885.1 uncultured Eubacteriales bacterium | reverse complement strand
GAGGTCTTCTTGCCGGCGATGAACTTCGCCGCTCCGCTGGCCTCCTTGAAGGCGTCCCACAGGCCTGACTCGGCCATGGACACCAGGGTCATCGTGTCCGTGACGGCCCACTGCAGGACCTTCCATTCCTCCTCGTTGTACGCGGCTTTCGTAGCCATGTGAGCTCCTTGTCCGGATGGTGGGTTGTCGGGCTTACAGGAGGCCGCCCGCGAATCGCGAAACGGCCTCCGGTGGTAGCGCGATGTGGTGCCTGGCTACATCGAGCCGAGGATCTTGGCCTTCTGGGCCGCGAACTCTTCCTCGGTGAGCAGGCCCTGGGCCTTGAGCTGGCCCAAACGCTCGAGCTGAGCGATCGGATCGGCCTCGGCGGCGGGAGCCTCGATGGGCGGGCTGGGGATCGCGTAGGCGGCTCCGCCCGCGGGCGGGGCAGCGGCGACCTGGACGGGCTGCTGGGTGGTGTCTTGATACTGGTTGACCGCGTTGCCGTAGGCCTCGACGTTCTTGGCGGCCATGCGGCGGTTCACGGCGTTGGAGGTAGCGGTCGCGGTGCCGGCGATGACGGCGGTGCGGGCTACGCCTCTGAGAAGTCCGGGCATCGATTGTCTCCTTACTCTGCGCTGCTGAGCGATGCGAGTGCGTCGTCGACGAAGGGAGCGGGGATGCGGGTGTGCATCGCCACATCCACGCCGGCCTCGAGCCACGAGTTCATGAGCGGAACCGCCCACGTGTTCTCGATAGCCAGTGCCAACACGCCCGAGCCGGGTACGAGGCCCTCGGCGAGCGTCGCCGAGTCCTCGGCGTCGAACAGGCCGCGGGTCCCGGTCTCGATGAAGCCCAAGCGCGCCTTGTCCTCGGCGGGCAGGTCTTCGATGTCGAGGCCGTAGGCGGTTCCCTCGTCATCCATGACGAGCACCATGGCGTCGAGGATGCGAATCGTTCCGGCTGATGCGAGCTTCTCGAGCTCGCTGAGGATGGTTCCGTCGAACTTGGGCTCGCCGAACGCCAAGACGACGACGTCTACAGGTCCGTACCTCACTGTGACTCCCTTCGATGTGAAAGACCTTGTCTGCTCACGCCCATCAGTTACCCGAGCGACGCCTTTGATACAGCCCATTCGAGCGGCATCGAGAGCGGCTTCTCGGGAGGGGTGCTACGCCGAGGCGAACTCGTCCATGTGGGCGCCGAGTCCGTAGATCACGAGCGAGTACAGGAGCACGAGCGCGAACCCGTTGCTCGGGAGGAAGAGCATGTAGAAGAACCACACGACCGCCGAGATGACCGCGAGCGTCAGGCCCACCATCAGGCCGAACTGCAGACGGCGCTGGATGAGGATCGCTGTGAGCACTTGGATGCCGCCGAGCACGATCCAGATCCCGCCATGCGTGCTCAGGTTCTCGGCGACCAACCCGGTCTGAGGGAAGTACGCCGAGCGACCGATCGCGGCCGCGCCATAGAGAAGGTTCACGAGACCCGCCATCAGCAGGATCAACCAGCTGAAAGTGACCCAACCGGACTTGGCCGTTGACACGATGACCCCCCAATCACGTGTTGATGCCGATAACCAAGATAGTACCCCCGCGATTACTTTGGTATCAAATAGTGGAAGAAACGATGAAGGCCGCCGATGCGGTCATTCTCGGAAGGGGGACCACGTGGGATGTTGTCTGTTCGCCACCCTGATCGCCGGTGCGCCGCGTTTGGCGTTCCTGCTGTGGTGGCTGTTCCAGCCGGTGAGGATCGACGCCACATTCGAGACGTGGTTGTGGCCACTCGCAGGACTGATCTTCGCGCCCTGGACGACGATCATGTACGTGATCGTGTTCCCGGCCGGCATCACGGGCTTCGACTGGCTGTGGCTTGGCTTGGCAGTCTTGGTCGATATCGGTTCGTACGTGGGCGGCGGCGAGTCCGGCAGGCGGTATCGCAGCGCGTAGACCCACGGCGGACTCTCACGTCGAGAGGCGCCAGAGGGCAGTGGACAAAGATGAGCCCGGCGGCCCCCCTCGGTCGCCGGGCTCTCGCGTATGCGATATGCGTGAGCTATGCCGTGGCCAGCTGGGCCTTGCGGACCTGGAACGACATGACGATCGCGAGGATGCCAAGTCCAACCGCGAACAGGCCGGCGACCCACGGGAACGCGAGCGCGGCGACCGCGCGCTGCGCGAGCAGCCATCCGCCGAGGATCAGACTCAGTGCTCCCAGCAGCCCGGTGCCCCACCCGGCGCCCTTGAAGCCCTTGATGATGTCCACGACGCCGATGATGATGCCCTGGATTCCCAAGACGATGACGAACACGTAGGGCACCAGGAACGTGGACCACAGCGGGTGTTGAATGATCCCGATTCCCGCCAGTACTCCCACGATGCCCGAGAACAGCTTCCAGCCCCACATCGACTTGTCCACGAAGATGAGCACGATGTTCATGACGCCGACGAAGAACCAGTACCAGCCGAGGATCTGGACCACGAGCATGGTGCCCTTGGCGGTGGTCATGTCGCCTGCCCCCAGCAGCAGCAGTCCGATTATCAGACCGAAGATGCCCTGGAGTAGCACGGTCCACCACGGGTAGCTCGCTTCATCCATTGCAGCGGTATCTGCCATGCCAGCCCCTTCCCTCTGTGTGACAAAGACGGTATGCCGGACCGGACGTTCGTCAGAGGGGTGACGCTTCGCAGGTAGGTCCGACCTCAAACATCACGAATTCTATACACATGTAGTACTGATTGACAGACAATGGTACTCATGACCGGCATCGACCTCGACATCGTGCGGCGCGTGGCGACCGTGGCCCTCGTGGGCTGGGTGGTCGTGGTCTGGGTTTCCAGCCTGGTGTACGTGGCCGTGAGCTACCTGGAGTCGGCGCAGCGTCTGCCCGGGAGACCGCTCCGTAGCAGCATCTACTGGGCTCTTCGTGAGCTGTGGCTGTGTCTGTGGACCCAGCCGCTCATGCCGTTGTTCCAGGTGCTCGCGAGGCGCATGGGCGGCGAGCGGGGCGACGTGCCGGTGGTCATGGTCCACGGGTACTTCCAGAACCGTGTCGACTTCATCTACCTCGCCCGCCGGTTGCACAAGGCCGGCGCCGGTCCGTTGTACGCGTTCAACTTCTTCTGGCCACAAGACCTCGCGCGGTCTTCTCGGCAGCTTGCCGAGTTCGTGGACCGTGTTCGCGAGAAGACGGGTTCGGCATCGGTCGACCTGCTGACTCACTCGACGGGCGGCCTGTTCGCGCTCGATCTGATCGCGGACGACCCCGGGGCTGTGCGCAAGGCGGCTGTTCTTGCGATTCCCGCAGGTGGCGTGCCGTGGCGCGGGCCGGTTCTGGGCAGGTCGGGTTCGCAACTGAGGATGGGGTCGCTCTACCAGAACGCACGGTCGAAGCGGGTGGAGGGCGTACCGGTGCTCTCGATCTTCTCGGCGCACGACAACTTGGTGCATCCCGTCGAGACCTCGACGCTCGAGGGAGACCTCGTCGAGAACTTTCGGGTCGAGGGACCGGGGCACCTCACGGTGCTGTTCGACAAACGTGTGGGAGACGCCGTCGTCGGGTTCTTGTGTGGCGCGGAGTCAGCTAGCGGTGCCGCTGCACGGCAGGGGCAACCAGACGCTCAAAGGGGATAGACGGGATAGGTGGAGGGGACCGCCGCAGTCGCGGCGAAAGAGTAGGCACAAAGGGTTGAACACAAGGGGGTAGCGAGATGGACGTTGTCGTACTGCTGCAGATCCTCGTCGTGATCGGCGCCATCATCATGGGCGTGCGGATGGGCGGGCTGGGACTGGGACTCTGGGGCGTTGCCGGAGTGTTCATCCTCGTGTTCGTCTTTGGGCTCGCGCCTGGCGCACCTCCGGGATCGGCGATGCTTATCATCCTCGCGGTGATCACCGCGGCCGCAGCCATGCAAGCGGCGGGAGGAATCGACTTCTTGGTGCTGGTGGCATCGAAGATCATCAAGTCGAACCCCAAGGCGATCAACTACATCGCGCCGCTGGTGAGCTTCATCTTCACCGTCGCGGCAGGTACCTCGAACATCTTCTATCCGCTGCTTCCGGTCATCTATCAGACGGCCTATGACAACGGAATCCGTCCCGAGCGTCCGCTCGCGACGGCCACGGTCGCCAACGTGTACGGCATCACGTGTAGCCCCGTGTCGGCTGCGATGGCGGCGATGCTCACGCTGGTCGCCGTCGAGCCCTACAACTACACCCTAGGCAAGATCCTCATCATCACGATCCCCGCGGCGCTCGCCGCGATCATCGTGATGGCGCTGGTGCAAAACCTCATCGGCAAGCCGCTCGAGGACGATCCGGTCTACCAGGAGCGTCTGAAGCAGGGACTCGTCGCTCCCCCCAAGTCCGCTCACTCCGCCGATGAGCCCGAGGTCGAGCTGCCCAAGGGCGCTGCCGCGAGCGCGTACCTGTTCCTGGCCGGCGTGGTGTTCGTGGTGTTGAGCGCGTTTCCGCAGTTCCAGAAGATGGTGCCGGACGGCGAAGGCGGCACTATGGCCGTCTCGACCAGCACCGTCATCCAGATCGTGATGTTCGTGGTCGCGCTGCTCATCATCTTCGTG
>CAYOHY010000092.1:0-4768 GCA_964403885.1 uncultured Eubacteriales bacterium | reverse complement strand
CGAGGCCGAGCCGTACTGCGCCTACGAGCCGCCCGCCTGGAAGGGCGAGTGCTCGCTCGACGAGGCCGCCGAGCAGATGGGTGTCTCGACCACAAACGAGGGCTAGCCGGTCGTTTCAACGATCGAATCCGTGCGCCGGGTCTGGCGTGTCGGGGCAGGGGTTCAGCGCCTGTCCTTGCACACCGGCCCGGCGCACGTGTCTGTGGAGAGCCATCGCCGCGCCAAGGCGCGCATCTGACCAATCGGCGAACGAACTTGCGCCTGCTGGCGCTTCGGGATAAGAATCCTTCAGGGGACAGGTGCCGACCGGGGGGTAGCACCATGGGCGGGACTCTTATCTTTGTCGGTGAGGACGAGACCTCAACGAGTGCGATCGCGTCGCCGTTCGCTCAACGGGGCTGGGTGGTCGAGGTTGGCACCGCCGATCCGGAGGCCACGGTCGAGAGGGTCGCCCGGTCGGAGCCGGTGGCGGCCGTCTTCAACATGGACGGCGGCTGTGAACGAGCCCGCGAGGCCGCATGGGCCGTGTTGTCGGATGCGCGTGTGCTGCGGCCGCTCATGGTGTTCGTGGGCGGGACACCCGAGGAGATCGCCTCGATGAGGGCCGACATGCCGTTTGGGGTGTTTGTCTCGGCAGACGAGCTCGGCTGGGTCATCAAGCACCTCGCGTACAAGGGCTAGGCCGGACGCGACGTCAGTCGGGGTGCAGCTCGTCTCGGGCGTTCATGATCTCGGCTCCGGCGCATCGACCGATGCTGTCGACCACCGTACGTCCGCTGCGCCTTTCGCGCAGGGTCATCCGCACCGTCGCGCCGATGGACTCGTCGGCGTGCGCGACCATCGACCCGGCGAGGGGTGCGGCGAGCCGAGATGTCACTGCGCTCGTGATGTCGACCGTGAGCTCGTGGCGTCTGTCGGCGACCGTGGCGACCGCTCCGCCCGCTGAGGTCTCGACAGAGGTGATGCGCGAGCCGGTGTAGGTCGCGAAACGGTAGAGTGTGCCTTCGTGGAGCACGCCTGCGATGTGTCCCGTGAACGACGATCCCAGCCACGGGATCCGTGCGATCGAGAACGTCAGGCTCGTTCCGTGTCTGAAGCTGCCGTCATCGGCGGTGAAGTGGTTGCACTGGCTCCACACCCACGAGGAGGGGAATCCGCTTCCCCAGTCCTTCTCGACGTAGCCTCGGCCGCCGTCGAACGCGAACGTCTCGGAGCCCCTGGTCACCGAGCCGGTGAGCTCGTGGTCCATGGAGAGCACGCCGTGGTAGCACTCCATGCGTGGGACGTAGCGATACCAGCCCATGATCCCCGGCGCGGTGACAGTGACCGGCCAGGGGCTCCATGGGCCGAACGTCACGTCGCCGCGTGTCGCCCCGCCTCCCGCGTCGGGGAGGTCGAGCGTCATGCCCGACTCGGAGAACCGGTTGGGGCCTACGGCCACATCGAACGAGCGGCGGTCCGAGGAGAACTGCTCGAGCGGGTAGCGGTGGTACTCGGTGTGACCCTCCGGAAGCACCAGCTGGACGAACGCGTGGGGCTCGGTTCCCTGGGCGCCGTAGGAGACCCCCGGTATCGCTGCTATGCGCGCCCTGCCACACTCCTCGCCCACGATCTTGAAGTACCAGCCCTCGAACCAGCCGGGCCGGCCTGCCGGTGCTTGGGCGAGCGCTGGTCGGTAGATGGTTCGCAGGTGATCGAACACGCGCTCTCGCTTTCGTCGGTTGTGATGTTGATACCGCTTGCGGGCGCCGGGTCAGACGCGACATGTAACGATTGTGTCCGTTGCGCTTGGTTAAGAAATGTTAGGGTTAGACGGGGGTCGATGCGATGGAGTACGTGGCGAAGATGATGGGGGTCATACCCCGCACGGCCAAGCGGTTCGCCAGCTGGGACTGGCTCGCGCTTGCGCTCGTCATCGTCGCATCCTTCGCATTGAGGTGGTATCGCGTCGACGACGCATTGGTCGGATACCACGTGTTCAACGAGGGCTACTACACGGATCTGGGGCGGCAGTACCTGGCTCATGGGGTGTTCGCGCCCTTCGCCTCGCCGCTCGACCCCAACAACCCGCCTCTCTACGCCTTCGTGCTCCGAGTGGTCTTTGGTGTGTTCGGCGCGAGCCTGGCGGCAGCACGCGCGGTGTCCGTGCTTGCGAGCACCGCCACCGTGGTCGCCGTCTTCCTCTTGGGCCGAGAGCTGTACGGGCGCGCAGCGGGGCTCGTGGCGGCGACGGTCTTCGGGCTCTCGCCGGGGGCGGTGCTCGTGGGGGGCAACGCCCAGATCGAGGGGCTGCTCATCCTGTTGCGCGTCTCGGCGGTGCTCGCTTACGTGCGGGCGGCGAAGACGAAGGACGCCAGGTACTCGGCGCTGTCCGGTCTGCTGCTGGGGCTGGCGGTGCTGGCCAAGCTCCCCGCGCTCGTGGTCCTGCCGGGCCTCGCGATCTGGGAGACGTGGGGGAGTCGGGGGCTCAAGTGGCTCAAGACCACCCGTACCAAGGTCTTCGCACTCGCGTTCGTGTTCACCGCCGCGCCGTGGTTTGTGGTGCGCGCGTTCACGGACACGGCCTGGCGAGCGGGTCAGGCGGGGCTGGTCGGCACGCTTGAGCTGCCCACGTGGCAGACGCTCGGTATCTGGTTTGGGTCCGAGCTCTTCTGGCTCGTGTCGCCGCTCGTGTTCTTCGCGTTCGTCTTCTCGCTCGTGCTGCTCGCCGTGCGCCGGAGGGCGGCCGATGTCTTGGTCCTGAGCCTTCTCGGCGTCAACTTCGCGTTCTACCTGCTGTTCAGCTACCACACGTACTACCTGCTTCCGGCGGTGCCCATGGTGGCCGTCTCGGTGGGTGCGCTCGCGCAGCATGCGGGATTCCGAGCCGCACCGCGCACGCTGTGCCTGGTGCTGGTGCTCGCACTCGTGCTCTCGATCAGCGCCGCGATCATGGTGGGCGGCAAGAAGTGGGGCGGCTGGTACTCGTCGGATGTACGCGACATCGTGGTGCGCGCGGGGTATGCGCCCGATGACATCGTGCTGGCGGTCGACACCGAGATCCTCGGGAGCTGGGAGCCGGCGATCAAGGCGGCGTTCCCCGACACCCAGGTCGTCGGCTTCCCGGTCACCGATCCTCGCGCGCTTGGCTCGGGCAAGCCGGTACTGCGGCTCGCGTGGCACGAAGACGTCGGCCGCTACTCGGACCCGAGTGTGGTGCCGGCGCGGATGCACGGGCCCGTGTTCTTCGGCCATACCGTGCAACTGCCGGCCACGCTGGCTGTGCACGACTTCGGTGTCGTCGAGCCGCGACTGGTGAGGGTGGGCCCCTGGTGGTGGTTCGGCATGGTCGACACCACGGGCCCTACGCGTCTTAGCGTGGAGGTCGTGCAACCGTAGCGGAGCGGTCGTCGTGCGGTAGAATACCCATGCTACCGATGACTTCGCCCGGCCGACCGGCTCGCGGCGTTCGAAAGCGCAAAGGAGCTTCAGGTCATGACCCAGTCTTCTTCCGAGTTCTTCTCTGCGGCCTGTCACGTGATCCCGGGCGGCGTGAACTCGCCGGTCCGCGCGTACAAGAGCGTGGGCATCGAGCCGCGCTTCGTCGATCACGCCAAGGGCAGCCGCGTCTTCGACATCGACGGCCGCGAGTACATCGACTTCGTGCAGAGCTGGGGCCCCATGATCTTGGGCCACGCACCCGAGGCCGTGCTCGACGTGGTCCGCGAGCAGCTTGAGCGGGGCACCAGCTACGGCGCCCCCACCTGTGTCGAAGTGACCGCCGCCGAGGCCGTCATCAACGCCGTGCCCAGCATCGACATGGTCCGCTTCGTGTCGAGCGGCACCGAGGCGACCATGAGCGCCATCCGCCTCGCCCGCGGCTACACGGGTCGCGAGAAGTTCATCAAGTTCGACGGCAACTACCACGGCCACTCGGACGCGCTGCTCGTGGCGGCCGGCTCAGGCCTGCTGACGCTGGGTATCCCCAGCACCCCCGGTGTGACCAAGGGCGCGGCCGCCGACACCATCGTGCTGCCGTACAACGACCTGGGCCCCGTCAAGGCGACCCTCGAGGCCGAGGGCGACCAGGTGGCTGCGATCATCCTCGAGCCTATCGCTGGCAACATGGGTGTCGTGCCGCCCGCAGAGGGCTTCCTGCAGGGCCTGCGCGACCTGTGCGATCAGTACGGCGTCGTGCTCATCTTCGACGAGGTCATCTCGGGCTTCCGCGTTGCGCTTGGTGGCGCGCAGGAGCTCTACGGCGTGACCCCTGATCTCACCACGCTGGGCAAGATCATCGGCGGCGGCTTCCCTGTGGGCGCGTTTGGCGGCAAGGCCGAGATCATGAACCAGCTCGCCCCCACGGGCCCCGTGTACCAGGCCGGCACGCTCTCGGGCAACCCGGTGGCGATGGTGGCCGGTCTTGCCACGATCGACGCGCTGTCGCAGCCGGGCGTCTACGCCGAGCTCGACCGCAAGGGCGCCTACCTCGCCGACGGCCTCAAGGCCGCCGCGGAGGCCGCCGGCATCGAGGCGTGGTTCAACCGCGTGGGCTCGATGGCCACCACGTTCTTCACCTCCGAGCCGGTGGTCGACTGGAAGAGCGCGTCGACCTCGGACACAGAGCGCTACGCGAAGTTCTTCCGCGGCATGCTCGATCGCGGCTTCTGGCTCGCGCCGAGCCAGTTCGAGGCATGCTTCGTCTCGCTCGCACATACCGATGACGAGCTCGACAGCTTCATCGAGGCTGCCGGCGAGGTCCTCAAGGCGCTGTGACATCCACGGTGAT
>CAYOHY010000091.1:0-4831 GCA_964403885.1 uncultured Eubacteriales bacterium | reverse complement strand
CATCCCTCGATTCATGGGCAACAAGCGCACCGTGGTGGTCGCCTATCCGGTGACCGACACCGTCGCGCTCGCACGCTGATTCCACCAGAACTCATCTGCAGGGGGAGGGACGGGGTCGCCGAGAGGCGGCCCCGTCTGGTTGTGTGTCGGGTATCATGAGTGGGCGCTGATGTGCTGCCCGTACGGCTCGTCGCGCACTCGATCAACCCACAGTCCCGAGAGGACCGCACGCCGATGGCCCTTTCCGAATCCGAAGTGCGACACGTCGCGATGCTCGCGCGTCTCGCGCTCACCGATGAGCAGGTCGACACGCTGAGGGGCGAGCTCAACTCGATCCTCGGTCACATCGACGCGATCCAGCAGCTCGACCTCGCCGATGTCGAGCCCACGGCTCACGCCATCCCCGTCACCAACGTGACGCGACCTGACGTGGTCAAGCCGTGCCTCCCTCGCGAGCTCGCGCTCAAGAACGCCCCCGAGGCCGAGGCGGGCGCCTTCCTCATCCCGCAGATCGTGGGCGGCGGTGATGACGCGTGAGCAAGCTCGACCTCTCCGCACTCACCGCTCCTGAGATCCGTTCGGCCATCGTTGCCGGCGAGTTCACCGCCCGTGAGGCGGCCGAGTCCGCCTTCGCACGTATCGATGCGCTCGATGAGCAGGTGCACGCGTTCAACCAAGTCACGCCTGAGCTCGCCTTCGAGGCCGCCGATGCGGTCGACGCCGCGGTCGCGGCGGGCCGGACCGACGAGTTGGGTCCGCTCGCGGGTGTGCCGGTCGCGTTCAAGGACAACATGAACCTGGTGGGCACGCGCACCACATGCTCGTCGCGCATCCTCGAGAACTACGAGAGCGTGTACGACTGCACCGCGGTGCGCCGCATGCTCGACGCGGGTGCTGTGCCCGTGGGCAAGCTCAACATGGATGAGTTCGCCTTTGGGTCCTCCACGGAGAACTCGGCGTTCGGGCCCACCCACAACCCGTGGGACCTTGAGCGCGTGCCCGGGGGCTCGTCGGGTGGCTCGGCTGCGGCGGTCGCCGCCGGCATGGCCGCGATCACCTTGGGCTCCGACACCGGCGGTTCGATCCGCCAGCCCGGCGCGCTGTGCGGCGTGGTCGCGATGAAGCCCACGTACGGGCGCGTGTCACGCTACGGCTGCGTCGCGTTCGCGAGCTCGCTCGACCAGATCGGGCCGTTCACCAAGAACGTCGAGGAGTGCGCGCTGTCGCTCAACGCGATCTGCGGCAAGGACCCCATGGACGCGACAAGCGTGGAGCGTCCCGCCGAGGACTTCACCGAGGGCCTGGAGTCCGGGGTCAAGGGCATGCGCATCGCAATCGTTCGCGACATGCTCGAGATGGATGGCATAGCACCGGAGATCAAGGCCGCCACGCTCGCCGCGGCCGAGGCCTACGCCCGGCTCGGCGCCGAGGTGGGCGAGGTCGACCTCCCGGCCGCCCAGCACGGCCTGTCCGCGTACTACATCATCGGCCCTGCCGAGGCGAGCTCGAACCTCGCGCGCTTCGATGGCATCCGCTACGGCCGCCGAGTCGCCGATGCAGAGGACGTGCTGGACCTGTACATGCGCTCCCGCGCGCAGGGCTTTGGCCCGGAGTCGATCCGCCGCATCATGTTGGGCACCTACGCGCTGTCCGCAGGCTACTACGACGCGTACTACGGTCAGGCGCAGAAGGCGCGCACGGTCATCGGCAACGACTTCGCCAAGGCGTTTTCCGACTACGATGTGCTGCTCACGCCCACGTCGCCCACCACGGCGTTCAAGATAGGGGAGAAGGCGGCTGATCCGCTGTCGATGTACCTCTCGGACATCTTCACGATCCCGGTCAACCTCGCGGGCAACTGCGCGGTCTCGATTCCCGTGGGGCTGGGTGCCGACACCGGACTGCCCGTGGGGCTGCAGCTCATCGGCACGCACTTCGCCGAGTCCACGATCCTGCGCGCAGCGCGTGCCCTGGAGGCCGAGGTCGCATTCGACACGACCCCGCCTGCGGTCACCGCTCTGGCGTAGCGCGCAGCCGCCCGCTCAGGGCGTCTGCCAACAGTATGAAATCGACCCCCGGGGATACCCCCCGGGGGTTTTCTTCTGCCCGGATGTGGGTACCAAATCGATGTGGCACGTACGTGCCCGAGGGATCTCTCGGCCGGCCTGTCGGGGCCGGTATGTGAAAGGAGGCCGACGATGAAGCGTCCAGTCGGCATAACGGTACTTGGAGTGCTCGCAATCATCGGCGGAATCATCGGAATCGTGGCGTCACTGCCTTTGCTCGGCGTCTCCACGATGGCGATCGCCGGGTTCTCAGGAACCGCTGCAGGACTCGCCGGCGGCGCCATGATGTTCTATGGCGTCGTGTTGCTCGCGCTGTCCATCGTGCAGCTTGCATTCGGTATCGCCGCGATGAGCCTGAGGTCCTGGTCGTGGGTCTTGGGCGTCATCGTGAGTGGCGTGGGGGTCGTGCTGGGTATCGCCCAGCTGTTCTCGGTGGGGATCACCGGGAGCGTGGTTCTGAGCCTCGCCATCTACGCGATCGTGCTCTCGTATCTGTACTCGCATGACGTGAGGGCGGCGTTCGATCACGAGGACGGCTCGCTGTTCCACACGAGCGGACACACGCCCATGGGTGCCGCGTAGGCATGAACGAGTGAGCGGTCAGTGCGTCGTCAGACACGGGGTCGCCCCAAAAGGCGGCCCCGTTTTCGTGCGCGCCGGGCGCCGCCCGCGAGTCAGGGGTGGCGCATGGTGGTGTGAATACGGTTTCATACGAGCGGGGGCGCGCAATGGGCGCGCACGACGGAGGTATCGATGACTGACGACAACACGCCGCTCGACCACGAAGCAGAGCCCGCCGAGGAGCAGCCGCTCATCGGCGAGGAGCCCGTGGACGCGGAGCCCGAGACCGATTCTGTGCCCGAGCCGGAGGCCGAGGACGCGCCTGCGGGCGAGCCTGAGGCCGAGGACGAGCTCGCCGGCGAGCCTGCGGACGCCGAGCTGACCGCGCAACTCGACGCGCTGTCCGCCGAGGCACCTGAGGACGCGCCCGCTCAGCTCGATGAGGACGCCGCGCTCGAGACGGCGCTCCTGCCTCCCGTTGGCGAGGCCGCGCTCACCGACGCTGACGCTGCTGCGGCCGCCGCTGCGACCGTCCCTGCGGCCGTTGCCGCGGACACGCCTGCGGAGCCCCGCGACATCGACCTGGGCCCGGAGAAGCGGTCAGGCTGGTGGGTATGGGTGCTCGTAGGCATCGCCGTCCTCGCAGTGATCGGCGCTGCGGGCTACGCGTGGTGGAACGCCACCAGCCGCCCGATCTCCGTGCCTGATGTGGTGGGCAAGCAGCCTGCCGAGGCCACTCAGATCCTCAACGACCTCGATCTGCGACTGGGTGACGTCAGCGAGATCCCCACCGATGTCGCTCCGGCGGGCACCATCGTGTCCCAGAAGCCGGAGGCCGGTTCGACCTTGAAGCCCGACGAGAAGGTCTCGTTCGTGGTCGCGGCACCGCCTACCACCTCTGAGGTCCCCAACGTCTCCGGCAAAAGCCAGGACGAGGCCGAGGCGCTGCTCGCCGAGGCACGCCTGCGCCCGTACGTCGTCCAGTCGTACGCTAGCACCGCTGCGGCCGGGTTCGTCATGAGCCAGCTTCCCACGTCGGGTGCGGAGGTGGCGCCCGGCGCCTCGGTCGCCATCGTCGTGTCGAAGGGCCCCGCGCCGGTCTCGTCGACCGTTCCTCAGCTGGGCGGGCTTCCCGAGGCCGACGCGGTCAGCCTCACCACTGCGAACGGGCTCAAGCCCGTGATCTACCGCAGCTTCAACGCGAGCGTCGCGGTGGGCGTCGTCGTGACCCAGACGCCGTTGCCGCGCAGCGTCGTGTCACCCGGCTCGACGGTGCAGATCCTCGTGTCACAGGGTGCTGGTGCGGCCCCCATCACGATCCCCAACGTCGTGGGACAGCAGAAGGACGCCGCTGTCACGACGATGAAGAACAAGAAGCTCAAGCCGGAGGTCCGCACGATCCCCGATCCCGCGGTGCCCAAGGGCCAGGTGCTCGCCCAGATGCCGCCGCACGGCACCAAGACCGTCGAGGGTGGCGTCGTGGGGCTGCTGGTGTCTGCAGGCCCGCTCGCGAACGGGACCGTCCCCAGCCTCATCGGCACGTCATCCACCGAGGCGACCAAGGCGATCACAGCCGCAGGGTTCAAGCCGGTCATCGTCGAGGTCGAGATGCCCAACGCGAAGTACGGGACCGTCCTCGAGCAGTATCCGGCGCCGGGCACGCAGTACCCCAAGCGATTCCCGGTCGTGTGTTTGGTGGCCATCGCGCCCAAGCCCTAGCGGGGCAGGCTCGACCATGCTGGTCCTCGTGGGGCGCCGGATACCTTTCCGGCGCCCCACGTGTCGTAGTGCTCGGGTAGAATCGACGGGTACACGCACGTGATCGGTCTGCGGGCTCAAGCGCCGCGGCCTCGACATATTCGGCTGCCGGGCCCGCGATGCGCGCGCCGGTGCAGCACCTGAAAGGAGCACGACCCGTGGCCAAGGACCGCCTGTTCGAGGTGCTCGAGCGCTGGGAGCCCGTCATCGGCCTCGAGATCCACACCGAGCTCACGAGCGCCAACACCAAGATGTTCTGCGGCTGCCCGGTCGCCTTTGGCGGCGAGCCCAACACGCGCGTGTGCCCGGTGTGCCTCGGCATGCCCGGGGCGCTGCCGGTGCCCAACCAGGCGGCCATCGAGATGACGGTCCTTGCCGGCTTGGCCACCGACTGCGAGATCGCGCGCTGGAGCCAGTTCCACCGCAAGCAGTACTTCTATCCCGAC
>CAYOHY010000090.1:0-4843 GCA_964403885.1 uncultured Eubacteriales bacterium | reverse complement strand
ATCGAGGAGGAGCTCGCCGACTCGGGTCGCTACCCGGGCGACGAGGCGTTCTACAACCTCAAGGGCTAGGCACCACACCGAGGCGACTCGGTCACTCACAAGACTTGACCCGCACCATCAACGACTACGGAGAGCCGTCGTGAAGGATCGCAGCAGGAGAGCACCGGAGGCATCGAACACGCAGTTCGGCGTGCCCATCGAGTCCGTGCTCGCGCGACGTGAGCGACTGGCCGACCGCTACGACTACATCTTTGGCCAGGAGCGCATCTTCCCCCAGCTGGTGAGTGCGCTCCTGGCCGAGGTGCCGCAAGGCACCAACGTGCTCGAGGTGGGCGCCGCCGCGGGACTGCTCACGCGGCCGCTGCTCACCCGGGCGGGCACGCTCACGGCGCTCGAGCCCTCGGCGGGCATGCTCAAGCGCATGCTCGAGAGCGACGTCGCCAACGACGATCGCCTGGCCACCATGCAAGGCATGGTCGAGGACCTCACCGAGGCCGCGTTCTTCGACGACGCGGTGGTCACCTTCACGCCGCGCCGTGGCGTGGGCCTGCTCACGCTGCTCACCGAGCTTGCGAGCCACGTGCGCAACAAGATCATCATGCTGCTCGACGACGACGGCTCGATGGACTGGGCGTATCTCGCCCGCTCGGCCTCGGTGCAGGGGTTCGACATCAACATCAGGATCGTCACCAACGGCGTGTGCGGCGAGCACGAGCAGAAGCGCGCGATCGTGCTGGTGGCGGGTGTCTCGGCGTGGTGCCGTGACTGCACACCTGAGGAGGTCTGGGAGGTCGAGGCGCGCACCGTCGAGGTGCCGTTCCCGGCTCCGCGCGGTGCGGCTACGCGACTCGTGCGCTACTTCCTGACCGGCGGCGACCGGGCGATCCTGGTCAAGACCGAGATGGAGGGCGTCGAGCGCCTCTACGGCAACCTGCGCACCGCCGCGCATCGGCTGGGCCGAGACGAGATCACGGTGCGTCGCACCGACGACGGCGTGCAGCTGGTGAGACTGCCCAAGGCGGTCGAGTAGCGAACGTTCCCCGCGCGAGGTGGGCATACACTGATGTGCTCACTGTTGTATCTGCGAGGGGATGTGGCCTCATGCGCCGCACGAAGATCGTCGCCACCCTTGGACCTGCCACCGATGACCCCGCGGTCCTTGATGGGATCATCGCCGGCGGCGTGGACGTGGTGCGGCTCAACGCCGCGCACGCCGGTCCCGGCGAGTTGGCCGTGCGTCTCACCCAGGTGAGGGAGGCCGCGAAGCGTGCGGGACGCGAGATAGGCGTGCTGCTCGATCTTCCCGGCCCCAAGATCCGCGTGGGCGACGTCAAGGACGACTCCGTGCTCGTGTCAGGCGCCCCCTTCCGGCTGCTCGCCGAGGAGTGCGTGGGTGACTCGTCCAAGGCGTGCATCTCCCACCGTGAGCTGGCCCAAGACGTGAGCGCCGGCGACCACATCCTGCTCGACGACGGCAGGATCGAGCTCGAGGTGACCGCCGTGCAGACCGGCGAGGTCCACACCACGGTGCTCACCGGCGGGCCGCTTCTCAGCCACAAGGGCGTCAACGTGCCCGGCGTGACCCTGTCGGTCGAGCCCATCACGCGCTACGACCGCACGGTGCTCGCCTGGGCGATGGCCAACGAGATCGACTGGGTGGGGCAGTCCTTCGTGCGAACCGCGCGCGACGTCGAGTCGCTTCGCGAGTACATGACCACACGCGTCATCCCCATCGTCGCCAAGATCGAGAAGCACGAGGCCAGCCAGCACATCGACGCGATCGTCGCGACCGCCGATGCCGTGATGGTGGCCCGCGGCGACCTGGCGGTCGAGACCTCGCCGGAGAGCGTGCCGGTACTGCAGCGCGAGATCGTGGCCGCCGCACGTGCCGCCGGCAAGCCGGTGGTCATCGCCACCGAGATGCTCGACTCCATGCGGCAGCGCCCCCGGCCAAGTCGCGCCGAGGCGAGCGACGTCGCCACCGCGATCTTCGGCCGAGCCGACGCGGTCATGCTCTCCGGAGAGACCGCTGTGGGCGAGTACCCGGTCGAGTCGGTGCTCACCATGGCGCGCATCGCCGTGGCCGCCGAGGAGGCCGCGCCGCCACCCCGGCCGCTGCGAAGCCTCAGCGGGGGCGACGACGTGCAGGCCGCCGTGAGCGCCGCCGCAAGCGAGCTCGCCGAGGACCTCGAGCTCGCGGCGATCGTGCCGCTCACGGAGCTGGGGCGCACGGCGCTCGTCATCTCGAGGCACCGACCGTCGATGCAGGTGATCGCCGCGACACCCAACGTGACCACCGCGCGTCGGCTGACGCTCGCGTGGGGCGTGACCTCGGTGGTGCTGCCGTTCGAAGAGGGGACGGGTCGGATACTGGACCAGGTGACGGTGGCTGTCAGAGAGGCCGGCCTCGTCGCGCCGGGTCAGCGCATCGCCTTCACGGCAGGGCTCGCCACGCGCACCCCGGGAGGCACCGACCTCATCCACGTCCGCGAGGTCTGATCGAGCTGCCGGCGGAGCGAGACCTCACCGCGTGGTCGAACACCCGTTCGTATCCCTAAGCCTCAAGTAGACGTCGAGGCGACACACGGGGGTCATTCGTGCTAGCATTCGCCGTGAGCCGCACCTTCAGTGGCGGCTTTGTATCGCTGGCCTGCACACAGGACTTCTCAGGGGCTCATGGCACCGAGGAACACGCGCAACGGGGCTTCAGCGACGACGCGAAAGACGAGCGCTTCGAGCGGCTCGCGCGCGTCGTCTTCTTCGCGTTCCCGCAGCTCAGCACCTAAGTCTTCCACCCGCACCGCTCCTCGGGCCACCTCGGCGCGTGGGGCCGCTCCCAAGAAGAAGGCACCCGCGCGCGCCAAGCGGCCGGCGGATCCCGGGCGCTGGTGGGTGCTCCCGGCGGCGGTGATCGCGGTGCTCGCGGTGTTCGCGTGGACCTACTATCCCGTCGCGCGCGTGCAGTACCGAGAGACGCGCGAAGAGGCCCGTCTCGCCTCGGAGCTGAACTCGCTCAAGCAGCGCAACGAGCGGCTGCGCCATCAGGTCGCCCGTCTCAAGACGCCGGAGGGCGTCGAGGACTACGCCCGAAGCCAGCTGGGTCTGGTGAAGCAAGGCGAGAACGTGGTGGTCGTGGTCGACGGCAATGAGGCCAAAGAGGCATCGCAGGCGCTCGCGGCTCCGCGCATCGACAGCGATGAGACCACCGTCGCGCCGGCCGGCCCATGGACGGCGTTTCTCGATCTCGTCTTCGGCGTGCAGTGAGCGCAGGCGCCCACACCGGCGAGGAGGCGGGTCTGGTCGCCTGGCAGGTGGGACGTGCGCCGCGCGAGCCGTGGCGTGTGAGCTCCAGGTGTGGCTTCGGCTATCCGTCGACCATCACGTCGCCATCGCGTCTCGACGACGGCACCCCGTTTCCCAACCTCGTGTGGCTCACGTGTCCATGGCTTGCGTCGCTTGTCTCGGCAGATGAGTCTGCGGGAATGGTCGCGGAGTGGTCGGGGAAGGCGGCGAGCGACGCTGTGCTCGCGGAGGACCTGCGGCGCGTCGACGCGCTGGTGCGTGAGGCGCGGGCGGCCGAGAGCGGCGGGATCGACGCGTGTGCGGCCGTGGGTGTGGCCGGCCAGCGCGACCCTCTGGGCGTGAAGTGTCTGCACGCGCACGTCGCGCTCGCGCTTGCGGGGATGGACGATCCTATTGGCACAGAGCTTGTGGGCCGATGGGGCACGACGTGCGCAGACGAGCGTTGTGCGGCCTACGCCCACGCGCGCGGGGAGGACTCATGAGTGACATCCGGCGGCTCGCCGCCATCGACATAGGCACCGTCACCACCAGGCTGCTCGTGGCCGACGTGGGGCCGGACGGCATCAGCGAGGTCGCGCGCTCCACCGACATCACCCACCTGGGCGCGGGCCTCACCGAGACGGGCGCGCTGTCCGCCGAGGCGATGCAGCGCGTCGCGACCGTCATCGGCGGGTATGCCCAGACGATGCGTGAGCTGGGCGTCGAGCAGTACCGTGCGATGGCGACCAGCGCGAGCCGGGATGCCTCCAACGGCGCCGAGTTCGCCGCGCTGCTCGCGCAGGCGGGCGTGGTCCCATCGATCATCGGGGGCGACCGCGAGGCCGCGCTCTCGTTCATGGGGGCCACCGCCCAGCGTGCCGGCGAAGGCTTGCTGGTGGTGGACTGCGGCGGCGGCTCGACCGAGCTCGTGTTGGGCGACGTGACCCTGGACGGCGGCGCGCGCGTCGCTCGGATCGAAGCGGCGCGTTCGATCGACGTGGGCAGCCGTCGGATGACGGAGCTGTTCTTCGCCTCGGATCCGCCTCGGCACGCTGAGATCGACCGGGCCCGCGCGTGGGCCGTGAACGAGCTGCGCGGCTACTTCGATCGGCTTGACGAGCGGCCCCGAGAGGTCATCGGGCTGGCGGGCACGGCCACCTCGCTCGTCTCGGTGAAGCTGGGCATGGAGCAGTATGACCCCGCGTTGGTGCACGGCTACGAGCTGGCGGGTTCGGACATCTCTGACCTGCTGGAGATGTTCGCATCGGTGCCGCTGGCGAAGCGCAAGGAGATCGTGGGGCTGCACCCGGAGCGCGCCGGGGTGATCGTGGCGGGAACGCTCATCTTCGAGACGGTGCTCGCCCTTGCCGGCGTGGACCGTATGGTCGTGAGCGAGCACGACATTCTGTATGGGATACTCCTCGATACCTACGGCGGGGAGCAGGCGGAGTCGTGACCTGCGAGCAGTGGTGTGGCGGAGTGGCGGAACGGCAGACGCCGCGGTCTTAAAAACCGCTGGGGCGCAAGCCCCGTGTGGGTTCGAGTCCCACCTCCGCTACCA
>CAYOHY010000089.1:0-4858 GCA_964403885.1 uncultured Eubacteriales bacterium | reverse complement strand
CGCGAGGTGGCGCGAGACGTGCTCACACCTCCCCATGCTGAGTGCGACCACAACCACAGCGCACCTCCGCCACCACGCGATGAACGTGCGCGGGTGGATGGAGCGCTACCGCTTCACACTCACGACACTCGCGCTGCTGATTCTCGCCGCGATCGTCACCGATACCGCCGATGGATCCCGGTTCGCAGCCGCCCTCGCCCAGACCGGCATCGCGCCTCGCGACGTCGTGGCGCTGCGGGTGTTCCGCGCGGTGTACTCGACGTTGCTCACGAGTGGCGGATGGGAGCTCGCGCTGGCGCTCGTGGCCGTCGCGGCGTTCGTGGGCGGGCTCGAACGACGTGCGGGCGTCGTCGTTGCGGCCGCGACGTTTTGGGGCGCGCACCTGGCGGCGCTCCTCGCGCACACGGCGATCGCATGGGCGCTGCACACTTCAGGCAATCCGCTGGGTACGGCGGTCTACCTCGCGCGCGACGTGGGGCCCTCGGCGGGATACGTGGGGTGCCTGGGAGCGCTGGTGGCGATGACGCGCAGCGTGCGACTGCGTGTCACGCTCGCGAGCGCGATCTGGGTCGGGTTCGCGGCGCTGCTGGCCGCCGACGTCGTCACCGGCGGCGCGATCCGCGACGTCTCGGCCGACCTCGCACACCTCATCGCGTTTGGGCTGGGCTTCGCGTCAGTCTTTGCCACAAGTCGCGCGCGTACTCGGCGATGAGGTTCTCATCGGAGTTGGCAGCGGCAAGCGCCATCACGATGGTAAGCGGGTTCGCGCCCGCGCGGTACACCAGGTATCGCGGCTGCCACTCGGGATCGAACTTCTCCTTGTAAGCACGCAGGCCTTTGAACGAGTAGAAGCGGTTCGCGTGTTCGTACACGAGCCGCATCGCCTTCTCCAACAGAGGGTCATCGGGCTCCTCGCCCACGCCCGCGAGCGCGGCGAGTCCCAAGTTGAATGAGTCGTACCCCTGCTCGGCGGCCCAGCCGATGAGCCGCACGAACATCAGATCCATGGTCCCCGATGGGGCGCTGGGCCGGTGGCGCATAAGGTCGATCGTAATCTCATTGGTGCGGTATTCCGGGACGATGTTCGCGAACGCTTCGATGGCGCCGTCGGGGCCCTCGACCACGAACACGGGAGCTTCGGCGATGTACGCATCGTCGAACCAGCCCAGCGAGAACCGCTTCTCGGTACCGTGCATCGCGGTGAGCCACTCGTCGGAGGTGTCGCGCAGCTTCGCGAGCATCTCGGAGTCGATGGGCGGCTCGATCACACCGGTCGTGTAACCCTCCTCGTCGAGCTTGTTGAGGCGGTTTCGGAGCGACTTGTACGACTTGCCGGAGACTGAGAACGCGTGCGTATCGACCACGGCCTCGTGCCCGATGCGAAAGTCGCGGAAGTCGTGCGTGCGGTAGACCTCAAGGCCTTCGCCGTCGGTCTGGTAGAACACCGGGGTCCAGCCGTTGCCCGCGCACAGCGCCATGAACGACTCGACCGCTGCCGAGAAGTCGTCGTGGGGACCTATGGGGTCGCCCAGCGCAATCGCGATACCACCGCGCACCGTGTAGCACACCACCGAGCCGCCCGCCGTGAAGTGGAACGCCTTGTCGGGTAGCGTCGCGATGCGCGCGAGCGACGTGCGCCCCCACTCCTGTGCGATCGCGCGGGCCCGCGCCACATCACCTGCCGAGGAACGGTGGCGCTGAATCACCGGTCTCAGCAGCTGCAGCAGCGCGTAGCCGAACGTGGCCGCGGCGATCACGTAGATCGAATCGGCGAACCAGCGCCCGAAGCCGGTGATGGGCTCGAGGCCTGGGTCGCGAAACGACAGGAACATCGCGGCGGTCTGGCGCAGCGCGTCGGCGAGCCCGTAGTTCACCGCGAAGTGGCGGTCGAGCAGCCAAAAGCCGATTGCGCCGTACGCGAGCGTGAACAGGAATGCGGCGAGCAGACTGCGAAGTGCTTTGCGCATCGATGGTGCGTCGGAGCGCGCGTGGAAGACGTCGCGCTTGGAGGCGAGCCAGGTGAATGCGACCACCGTGAGCAGCGCCTCCTCGTAATCAAGACCCTTGAGGAGGTGGCTGGTCGCGCCCACCACCATCGCGCCCAGAGCGAGCCACCACGCGATGCGCTTACGCTCGGACAACCCACGCGCGATGTAGAGCAGTGCGACACCTGCGAGCGCGGCAGCAAGGTGACCGTAGTGCACCATGAGCGGCAGCTCGGACGTGAGCTTGCCTGCGCGCGCGGCCAGATTGGGCGTGACGGCCGAGACGATGTTCATGACGCCCACGACCACCGCGAACGTGGAGGCGATGCGGACGACGACGGTGTCGGCGGGCAGGCGCCTGCGGGTCACGGTGCCGGCCCCGCGCGTGCCCTCGCCGGCGCGGCGGATCAGCACGAGCCCGATCGCGAACGGGAGCCAAAACGACATGCCGCGAAACACCAGCGAGACGGAGACGGCAGCTGCGGTGGGCACGCCCAGCGATGCCAGCACCAGCGCGCCTGCGCCCTCCGAGACGCCCACGCCCTGCGGCACCACGGCGACGATCCAGAACAGCACCGTCACTGCGTAGCCCGCGAGCAGCGCCGGTACCGAGGTCACGCCAAACGCGAGCCCCACGCAGCCAAAGCTTGCGAGGTCCGCCGCGTGGCCCAGCAGTGCGATAGCGAACGCGATGAACGGCCCCCTGGGTCGCCTGGCGATCGCCCGCGACGCCTCGACGAACTCGGCGGCGGCGGCGTCGGCCCAGGGGTGCGGTGCTTCGCGACCCAGCGTGCGAAACGCCCAGCCGCTGACGCGCTCGAGCCGCGTGAACAGCGCGCCCACAAGCATGGGGCGTACGAGCCCTGCGACGAGCAGCGCGGCGAACGCCCCGATCGCGAGCAGCAGGACCGCCGTCGCCCCCACCTCGGCAGCGTCGAGCCGATGGACCGCCGCGAGATACCCCATGCCCGCGAGCAGGATCACCGCGAAGCCGGAGAGGTCCGCGGCCTGCGTCACCAGCAACGCCGCAGCAGAGCCCGACGCCGAGTGGCCCTCGCGCACCGCATCGTCGACGAGCAGCGCCTGGCCGGCCGCGCCGCCTGTGGGCGCGACCGTGTTCACGAAGATGGAGCCGAACACCGGTGCGACCAGCGCGCCGAAGCGCCGCCTGATGCCGACGGCGCGGAAACCGAGGCGGAATGTCGCGATGTAGCACGCGTAGTAGACCGCCTGAAGCGCGAGCGCCGCGGCCAGCCAGCGCATGTCGCCGGTGACCATGGTCTGCCACAGCACCGCAAGTTCGTGCGTGTGCGTGGCCGCCAGCACGCCAGCTGCGATGAGTGCTGCGGCTATCGCGATTCGTCGCGCCATCGGTCTCCTCGGCGGATCGTGGGTATTTGGGTGGACTGGCCGACACGGGTGGCGTGGCGCAGCGAGGCGCCTCGGAGATGATATGCCTCGACGACCCAAAGCTGTACCTTGGTCGCGCGGTGGCGTGCGGTGCTAGGCGGCCTCGATGACCTGTTCAGACGTCGACACGGCCGACGCCGGCGGGGCCCCATCGGCGACCCGTGCCTGTCTCACCCCTTGCGCGAATCCGGGGTGGTGGGCGCCGGACGCTGCCCCAGCGCGGCACTCTTGACGGTGATCACGCGCTCTCTGCGGTTCATCGCGAACAGGCCGTAGAGCCAGCGCCCTGTCACCTCGATCTTGGCGAAGAAGCCCTCGACGTACCACGCGTGCAAGATCGCCCACAGGATCGAGCCGGGGAAACCCGACAGCTTCACGACGCCAAACGCATCGGCGACCGCGTTTCCTCGGCCGATCTGCGCCATGGAACCCTTGTTGAAGTACTTGAAGGGACCGGGGTCCTGGTGCAGGCCCAAGTCCGACAGGATCACCTTGCCCACGTGCTTGCCCTCCTGCATCGCGGGCTGCGCCACCATGGGCAGATCGCCTTGATTGGCGGCGTCGCCGATCACGAAGATCTCAGGGTAGCCGGGCACACGGCAGTGGTCGTCGACGATGATCCTGCCGTAGCGGTCCGTGGGCGCGCCTGTCTCGGCGACCAACTGATCGCCCAGCGCAGTGGAGCGCATGCCGGCCGCCCACAGGATCGTCTTGGCCTCGATGCGCGACTGGACGCCGTCCGGTCCTTCGACGGTGACCGCTCCGTCACACACGTCGGTCACGCGGGTCTCGAGCTTCACCTCGACGTTGTTTCGCTTCAGCGCATCGAGGGCCGCGTCCCTGAGCTTGGGGTCGAAGGGGCCAAGCACGTACGGAGCGGCATCGATCAAGATGATGCGGGTCCGGGAGGGATCGAACTTGCGAAAGTCGCGGTGGAGCACGGTACGCGTGAGCTGCGCGATCGCCCCGGCCATCTCCACACCTGTTGGCCCGGCGCCCACGATGGCGAACGTGGTCCACTTGGCGAGCTGGGCCGGGTCATCTTCGAGCTCGGCGATCTCGAGCGAGCTCAGGATGCGGCTGCGGAGCCAGATCGCGTCGTCGATGGTCTTGAGGGTCGCGACGCACCGCGCGTACTCGTCATGGCCAAAGTAGTCCGTGCGCACGCCTGGCGCGAACACGAGGATGTCGTAGTCGAACCGCTCCTCGGGCCCGTCGGGGCGGGCTAGCACGAGTTGCTTCTCGTCGGGACACACCCGCGTCACCGTACCCAGCACGACGCGAGCGTTGGGCTGGTGCCTGAGCATGCTGCGTAGCGACGGCGCCACCTGACCGGGCGAGAGAACGCCCACGGCGACCTGATAGATCATCGCCTGATAGAGCTGGTGGTTCGCCTTGTCGATGATCGTGATGTCGACGGGCGCTTTGCGAAGCTTGGCGGCGGTGTACATGCCACCAAGGCC
>CAYOHY010000088.1:0-4916 GCA_964403885.1 uncultured Eubacteriales bacterium | reverse complement strand
TCTTGGGGGTGGCATTGCATGGGGTTTCTCGACGGCATCGGGAAGGGTCCGTCTGGTCTCGAACCGGCGCAGTACTCGGTCGCTGATCGCTCGGTGGCGTGCTCGCATTGTGGCGAGCGAGGCTTCACTGCGGGTTCAGCGCTCCTGAACACAGTAGGAATGACATTCTTCGATCTCGATTGGGCCGACCGAGAGGCCTACCTGCTGTTGTGTGCGGCATGTGGTCATATCGAGTGGTTCCTCCACGCTCCGCAGCGCGCGTAGTGGGTGCCTGACTGAGCATCGATACCAACGCCTTGCGGCCCCGGCGCGCTTGGCGCGAAAGACCGGAATGGGCGCGGTCTGTACACAGACACGTGCGACCCGACCAAGGTGATCGCTGTCCCGCGGGATGGCGCCTTCGTGCTTGCTATCTCATCGAGAAGGCCATGTCGGTGCGCACCTGGTTGTACAGACGGTCGCTGTAGCCGGGGAACCTCGACTCCAGCTCTCCCGGAATCTCGTGCCACTCCAGGGCTGCCTGGCTCAACTGGAAGAGCGCATAGTTGCTCGCCTCCCAGGCATCGTCGCTCGTGAAGTCTGCGCCCAGCTGCCTCCTCACGCGCTCGACGGCATCGGGGTAGTCCGTCGTGGTGTCGGGCGCAAGCGCGCCAATCCGCACCAGCTCGGACATCACCAGTTCGTGAGTGCGTGTGTCGGCCAGGCCCGCTGCTCGAAGCGCCCAGTACAGCCGTTCGTTCTTCTCGGTATTCATACTTGTTCTGATTCCCATCATCGGCTCCACATGGAACCCGTCGCACCAAGCCGCTCACGCGCGTCGTGACACCAGACGCCATCGAGTCGCTTCGTGGGGGGTATCAAGGTAACAAGCGCTTCAAGTCGACGCCCGGCGGCGCTGGCGCGCTTCGCGCGGTCGATTGAGACTCGCGCGGGCTGCGTGCATGAACATCAGGCGATTCGTTGCCGTACCCAAGGCGAGCACCGCAACGGTGCAGGAGGTGGTCTGGTGGACAGATTCCGCGCGCTCAGCAAGGACGCCTTGCCCGAAGGTCCGGGTAGCCCTGGGGTGGTCAGGCACGTCGCGTTCGACGGAGACGACTTCACCGTGCTGCGCTCAAGGCTCGAACCCAACACCATGTCCGGTTGGCATCACCACGGACAGTACTCCGTCTACGGATACATCGTCAGCGGAGTCTCTCGCTTCGACTCTGGGCCAGGGGGCAACGACGTCGCGTCTCTCGGGGCGGGTGACTTCTTCTTTGTGCCCCCGTTCGCGATCCACCGCGACGGGAACCCCTCGGCTTCCGAGCCCCAGGAAGTGGTCCTGTTCCTCCGCGGAAGCGGTCCGTTGGTCTTCAACGTCGACGGGCCGGAGCCGGGCTAGCGAGGGTGGGTCAGGTACACCGACAGCGAGGGGTTGCCATGCAGCGGGGAATCGGCGCTCGGGTCGCTGTGGCAGGCCCAGTCGCACTGCTCGTCGCGCTTGTGGGTATGGCGGTGACGGCGGCCCTGTCCGCCATCGCGCAGTGGCCCGTCTATGTCGTCGCAGCACTGCTGCCAATGGCGATTGGCGTGTGGCTCAGTACGGGTGCGGGTCTGGCCGTTCGCACGGCGCTGGCCGTCGCATCGGTGGTTGCGAGTCTCGGCATCGCCGCCGTGGTGGTCCTCGTTCTCCTGCCAGCGTTCGACATCGCCGGGGTTGGCATATCCGGAGCCGGCGTCTACGCCCTGCTGTGGGGTCCCGTCGTCATCGTCCTTCTCGGCAGTCTGGTCGCTCGTGCTCGATCGGGTGCGCCGCTTCTGGGAATCTGGCTCGTGTGGTGGGTCGTCGCAGCCACTGCAATCTACCGAGCCGAGCCGCTCACCTACGCGCTGACGGACTTCGCGGGTGCGGATGGAATGGCAGGAAGCATCGCTGTGCTTCTGACGCCGACGCTCGGGATGTCGGCTTGGCTTGGGGCGGTGATCGTTGTGCTGGCGTACATGCGGCTCAGCCGAGGGAATCTCGCGCTGTGCCAGGGACGTTAGGCGGATCATGAAGACTCTGTTGCCGGAACTCGAACGTCGCACCGATCCGGTCATCCCGGTGCGTCAGTTCATCGCGCGTCTGGTTCGCAGCGGCGTGATCGCACTTGCGCTCGTGGCGGTGTCGCTGATGGTAGGGATGGTTGGCTATCACCTCCTTGAGCACCTTAGCTGGACCGATGCCTTCTTGAACGCATCCATGATCTTGGGTGGAATGGGCCCGGTGAACCCGCTGACCAGCCAGGGTGGCAAGCTGTTCGCGGGCTTCTACGCGCTCTATTCGGGCCTTGTCGTCATCCTTATCGCGGGGGTGGTTTTGACGCCCGTCGTGCATCGCATACTGCACAAGTTCCACGCGGACGGCGGCGAGTAGGGTCGTGGGCCTTGCGGTGTCGTCGCACGTGCCGATGCAGGCTCGCACGCCGGTCTTGCACGGCGACCGGATCACGGAATCGGCGTATGCTGGTGCCTGACGCGTCAGTCTGATTGGGGGGGCAGCTTGGCGATCACGGGCTGGATCTGGCCGATTCTGTGGCCGCTTCTCATCGCCGGGCTCATCGTCGTATACGGCCTGCGCGGTCGAACGACCCGCTCCGGGATCACCGTGTTGGCTGTCGTATGCTTCGCGCTGTTCGCGCTGTGGCAGGCGCTGTCAGCCGCGACCGCGGTTCAGGCGCTCGCGCTCATCGAGCAGCCGTTTCCCAGCCCATGGCTTCGGTTGGCGGTGTACTTGGGTCTTGTGGCGCTGTTGTTCGCGCTGGCCGCCGCAGCAGGTTGGCAGATCCATCGAAGGATGTTCGCGTCTGAAGATGTGCCCGGGGAAGGGGAGCGGTGACTCGCGGTAAGGCGATTCTCGGCAGCTACGTGGGTGTCCTTGCGTATGCCAGCGTGCTGTTCATCGCAGCGGGCACGCTCAGGTACTGGCAGGGGGTGCTCTACGTGGTGCTCGCGGTCGTGGGTACGACCATCGGACATCTCCTGACGCCGCCGGGTTCGGATCTGACCGCCGCACGGGCGGCAGATGCGCGATCGGGCGAACCATGGGACCGCAGCCTTCTTCGCGCGATGGCGCTCGTGAGTCTGCTCACCTTCATCGTCGCAGGCATCGACGCGGGCCGGCTGCACTGGTCAGAGATGCCCGTCGCGCTCACGGCTGGCGGCGCGGTGGTGATGCTTTGCGGACAGCTGGTCTTCGCCGTGGCGAAGCGACAGAACAGCTTCTTTTCCAGCACCGTGCGCATACAGTCGGAACGCGGCCACGCCGTGTGTGACAGCGGACTGTATCGCGTTGTGCGGCACCCCGGCTATCTCGGTATGCTCTTGATGGTCTTGGCGTTTCCGCTGGTGACAGGTTCGTACTGGGCGTTCGTGCCCGCGTTGGCGAGCGTTGGGCTTATCATCCGACGCACTCAGCTCGAGGATCGGTTCCTTACTCAGGAGTTGCCCGGCTACACCGAGTACGCCGCCGCCACCAGGTGGCGACTGGTTCCCGGTCTCTACTAGTTGTTGGCCTGGTGTCGAGGGCGTCAGGAGCGACCAGCATGTGCCAGGGTGCGCTTCCTCACGCTGACGGCGGCACGAACAGCGGGCGCACCTCAACGGCGCCGTCGCGTGTGGCCGGGTTGAGCGCCGCGATGCGGACCGCCGTGTCGAGATCGGGAGCTTCCACCACGTAGAAGCCCGCGGCCACGAGGCCGTCGGCGGTGAGCAGCGGGCCGTCCTCGACCGCGTTGTGGCGTATGGCCTTAGCGGTCGTGCTGGGCTCGAACGCAAAGCCGGTGACAGGGGTTCCTCCCAGCTCGGTGATGCGCGCGGGGTACGCATTGAGCAGTTCCAGGTACTCAGGTGTGATCGACATGGGGTCGGCCGGTGCGGGCGAGATCACGAAGATTCCGTACTGCGGCATGATGTCTCCTTGGTTTGGTTACGAGAGACTCACTACCCCAAACCGCCATTCGGTTCGCTCATGGAAACCGCATGGCCCCGCTCGGCTATCCTGAACGCTACACACCACGCGGGTCCGCTGCGATCCCGCGCCCGCGCGACTTGATCGCGAAGTGTCCGATTCCCGGTCGCTTCGCGCTTGGAAGGACAACACCTTGAAGACCGTCATCTACTACTACACCGGCACCGGTAACTCGTTGTGGACTGCGCGTCGGTTGGCAGAAGAGCTGGGCGACGCCACGGTCCGACCGATGATCGACGTGATCAAAGAGGGCGCGGCGCCCCAGGCGGAGGTCGTGGGCATCGTCTTCCCCGTCCACAGCTGGGGCGTGCCGAGCCTGGTCATCGAGTTCCTGAAGGTGATCGCCAAGAATCCTGCGCGCTACTACTTCGCCTGCGCGGTGAACGCCGGCCAGGTATCGCGCACGCTCGTGCAGTTGCAGAAGCTCATGCAGTCGCAGGGGATGCCGCTGTCCGCGGGCTTCGACATCGTATTGCCGAGCAACTACATCCCCTGGGGCGGGCCCGGAACCGCCGCACACCGGCAGGAGCTCTACGACGCGGCCGCTCGCAAGGTCGAACGAGTCGCCGCGTACGTCTCGGGCGGGGAATCCGGGTTGGTCGAGAAGGGCCCGCTGTGGCAGCGGGTGGTCTTCTCGGCGATCTACAAGCTGAGCTTTGGCGCCATGCCCAAGATGGACAGGAGCTTCTGGGTCGACGAGAAGTGCAACTCCTGTGCGATCTGTGCCGGCGTCTGTCCGGTGGACAACATCGTCATGGAGCAAGGGCGCCCCACGTGGCAGCACCACTGCGAGCAATGCTTGGCGTGCCTGCAGTGGTGCCCTCAAGAGGCGATACAGTACGGGAAGAAGACGCCCACCTACGAGCGCTATCACCACCCCGAGGTCAAGCTGAAGGACATGATGTCTGCACCCGCCGAGAAGGAT
>CAYOHY010000087.1:0-4956 GCA_964403885.1 uncultured Eubacteriales bacterium | reverse complement strand
GATCGAGTGATAGCGTCGAGATGCGAGCCTCGCGCCACGAAATGTACCTTCGCGGCAGGGTGCGCCTGCCTCGACACCCAGTGCGCGAGCCTGCCGCCGAAATAGCCGCCGACACCACCGACTCCGAAGACACATATGTTCATGTCAGCGTCCGTGGAAGCGACCAAGCGAATGCCTTTCAGCTGCTGGGTTGTCGGGTGTATCTGTCGTGTCTACGCGGAACCCGCGCACATCCCAGTCTATCGTGCGAAGCGCGCCCAGGTCGCAAGGCCTCGGGATGAAGCACCTGTTAGACGCCACCCGGCAGCTTCTTCTTGAAGCCCGTCCAGCGCTGCTCAAACCCGCACGACGAGTACAGAGCAACCGCATCGCTGCGAACGGATTCGGTGAGCAAGATGACCTGAGCACAGGCGTTGTCGCTGGCGAACTGCTCCAACCGCCGGATCAGTGCAGTGGCGATACCTTTGCGGCGATGCGCGGGGTCGACAACGACATCCTCGACGACCAGATATGCGTCGGCACCGCCATACAGGCCTCGGCAGACAACCCCTGTGGCAGTCCCCACGCACACGCCCTCGACGCGCGCAGCCAGGAGGCAGTGGTCTGCGTCATCAGCCAACACGGCAAGCGTCTGCGCCATGGCATCGACATCGGACGCCTTGCCCCAGAAGTGCATGTGGAGCCGACTGATCGCAGGCAAGTCAGACTCATGAACGCGCCCGATCTCCATGCGATCCCCCTCGCCTTGTTCAGCGTATCTGCGCGTAACCCCCGCGTATCTCAGTCTATCGCGTGAAGCGTGCGCCGACGCTGCAAGGCACCGAGCTGAAGCGCTTACCCCGAGCTCATCGCGCAGCTAGAGCTCAAGTTCGTAGTATACGAACCGCTTGAAGCCCAGACGCCGTGCGAACGGACCGACGCCGCCTGTGCGCGTCTGCCTGAACCCTGAGCGCTCATAGAGATGGCGCGCCGGATTGCTGTCACCGACGTTGAGTTCGATCGCCTTCGCACCTTCATCCCTGGCGTCGCTCGCGATTCGCTCGATCATCGTGGCACCAATCCCCTTGCCACGGCACTCCGGAGCGACCGAGAACCCTTCCAGTCCCCGCACCTCCCGCGGATACGTACGCCGCCCCCCGAAGAGCACCCGGTAGACACCGTAGCGCCAAGCTCCCCCGAACCTTCCAAATGCGGCGATCAGCGCATCACGCCTCAGACAAAGACTTCGCTGGTGGCCGGTCACGAACGCCACCCCGAGCACTTGTCCGCCGTCGTCCACCGCCGCGTAGACCTCATCGAGGCAGAACGAGTCTGCAAGTAACTTGATCCCGGCGTCGCGATCCTGGGGGAGTACCAGGCCGGCAAGTTTCTGCCCAAACGACAGGTAGAACAGCTCAGCGACCCTGACCGCATCGGTGGCATCGACGCCCCGCACCACGCGGACGAACCGGCAATCCCTGAGCGTGTCCACGCGCACCCCCCTGATACCCCGCGGCTGCCGCAAACGCGCCGCAGACCCGGATGCCGACCGAGCCTATCCCCGACTCCGCCTCAACACGTACACCTGAGCATCCACCAACGCGCCGTTGTCGAGCAACGCCACCGAGGTCACTCGCTCGTACCCGTCACCCTCGAATGCGTCGAGCCTGTCCCACATCTCATCGAGCCCATCCGACGCGAACACGAAGCCCTCGACTTCACCCGCATCAGGATCGGGCACGATCGCCGGATAGCCGAGCTCGGCGCCCCATCCGTCATGGTGGAGGTGGCCACGCATGGTCGCACGCTGCCAGGTTCCGACGACGTCGGCCAGCACATGCTCGTTGGGCCGACCGGGCGCGAGCGTGCCATACACAAACAGCCGAGAAGTCACTGATCCTCCAGTTCGATGTTGCAGCCTGATACAGGCGGCTCCAGCTTTTCCCGCAGTCGTTCCAGCAGTAACGGAATCGCTCGCTCATGCCAGAACTGCGGGCTGACCATGCCACTAGACATACCGCCGTGTGCAAACCGCTCAACGAACACCGGGTCATCTGATGCCAGAGGACGACCAACTGCTTCTTCAATCAGCAGGTCCATCGAGCGACGCAACTCCTCGTCGTAGGCGGGCAGAGGCGTGCCGGCATCGAAAGCCGCGTCCCGTATCTCGCGCCACAAATGGGGGTCGCCCCGAAGCCCCCATCGCGATGGTTCTGGTACGAACAGTCGAGCCAGTCCCGAACCGAAGGCGGCGTCAGCGACCGACTGCCACTGTTCGAGCTTCTGGGCGAAGGATGCTGACGCATTCGCAGGGCTCGTTGACGGCAATCGTTTGTACATGAGGGAGCGTGTCGCTAGTTCTTCCAGCACGTGCCGATTGAACAGTGCCTCTGCCTTAGCGCCATTGAAGAAGACATGCGTGACGAACGGGTGCGAAAGGAGAAAGCCCGCTATGTCGTTCACAGCCTCCGTACCAGACACGATGGCCGAATCGAGACTCCCCGAACGCTCTGCGCTGTCCAGCACGTCCCACAGAGCGACACGCGAACGGAGCAGAAGGTTGAGACGCTCCTCGTAGTCGATGCCGTCACCGCCGCCGAAGACGGCGACCATCAAGGGCCAGAATGCATTTCGCTCGTGCGCGTAGTACTGGCCCAACTGAATCGAACGCTCGCCAGGGATGGAACCGAGAATGAGCACGCGGGCGTCAGGCGCTGCCACATATCGGAGACACTTGGCCAAACGCTCCCCCAGGTGAACCTTGCGTGTCTGCGCGCAACCCGCGCTCATCCCAGTCTACCGCGCGAAGCGCGCCGACGCCGCAGCGCTTTGGGTAGACGCGCTTGCCAGACGACATTCGTCACCTAGTCGACGACCAGAATCCGTTTCACCTCGAAGGCCTCAAGATCGAACATGAACCGCATCCGCTCACCTGGGCGTGCGCCGGTTGCGTCGACCACGAGCGTGCCATCCGTCCACGCGGCCCCTGCCGGCGTCGTCCCCGGATACGCGTCGAGCACCCGACCGGACTTCAGGTCCTTCACATACCAGTGATCCCATGAACTGTTCGAGATGAACTGCCTGATCTCATATCGCTGATCTGGCGACCGCTCGAACAGGAACCACTCCGGATACTCGTGTGAGACAGGATTGCTGACGACCAGCGCCCTCGTCACGAGCGGGATGACTTCATGGGCCCGCGGAGTCGCCTCGGCGGGGCCCTGCAGATCACGATCGACGGGCGCAGTCCAAGGCCACGCCACGACGGGGACCGGCAACGGGTTGCGAGTGAACGTCTCAGTGGAAACCAGCCTGAGGTAGCCGATGACCCCCAAGGCGAGTGCGACGAACCCGAGACCGAGAATCCAAAACGTTCGCATCCTCGGCGACAAGCTGGTCTCCTCGCTGTCCGTCTGACGTATCTGCGGCCAGGCCGCACGCATTTCAGTCTACCGCGCGAAGCGCGCCGACGCGGTAGGGCGTCAACTCGGGGATGACGCGGTAACTCTCCTGCGCAACGATCTTTCGCGCCAAGCACCAAGAGCGAATCCGACCCACAGACACAACAGGCAGGCAGCTAGCGAGACAGTGAAGTCCACAAAGGGCCATGTGGCCTTCCAAGCGGTGATGTTCCGATCGGCCCAGCCGGCATCGGCCATCCACGGTCGGAGTGACTCCCATGCAACCGAATACCAGAACAGCGCCATGAGTCCGGCGATCGCCACACTGGCAGCCGAGAAGCGCAGTGCCCGCAACATCGAGGTCCGCATCTCCCAGCCAGCAACGCCCAGAAGAAGGACTCCCCACCCGATGACCCCGTGCGGCACGATCCACACTGGGAGCGAGGCCGAGAAGGATCCAGCGAGGACGAGAGCCCAGAGCGCTGTGAGGTCGGCCCTGGTGGATGTCTGCCGCAACTAGATCCCCTTCGCTGTGAGCCACACCATCATCGACCCGTCACCACCGCACCCAACGCATCTGCGCACAACCCGTGAAGGATGCGCTCTCTCAAGAACGATAGCGTAGCTTGAGTCTGTTTGATGCGCTTCTCAGGTGGCGTCCATCGCCGCTGAGCCGACAACTCCGCTTGCTCTCCAGGCCACGAGAGCGCGAGACAGGAGGAAGTTGAGCACAAACATCCATATGAATCCGCTCACAAGGAAGCTCGGGTCCGTCTCCGAAGGTGGCAGTCCCCATCCCGCAGTTGCTGCGGCAGGCAGCGATACAGGAGCAAGCAGCAGGCTGAAGACCCTGCCCAACACGCCTTCTGCAACGACGACCACGCTGATCGCAACGATGCCGAAGACTGCCGCCGCAGTCAGGGCAAGCGCAGCGAGCGTCTGGCGCCAGTTCTGTCGCTGTGTGACGTAGGGTTCCAATGCGGTCAACGGCACCAGCCAAGCCAGCAGCATGCCCAACGCCTGCGACACAGTCGTCCAGCGGTGGAAGAACGGCAGTCCACCCGCAACTCTCTGCACACCGAGATACAGGACGAACACCATCGCAAGACCCCACGCCACCTCAGTCGCGGCGAGAGCGACTGCCACCCATCGAAGCGGCGTACCCTTCGCTGTGCCGAGCCGAAACAGGATCGCACCGGCCGCTGCGCAGCAGGCAGGCGGCAAGAGGTACTCCCAGAAGACGGCGGCGAAGCGGACGAAGTCGCTGTCGACCGGAGGCAGAAAGAAGCGCCCGGGAATGTCGGGGAGCAGAAACGTGCTCGCGCACAGAACTAGGGCCGCCGAGTACCACCCGAATCGCCGCGAAATGTGAATCACGTCCCCCCGACGAATCCGACGTCCACCTATCGCATCTGCGCGCAACCCGCACGCGTCTCAGTCTATCGCGCGAAGCGCGCCGACGCTGCAAGGCGTCTGGTAGACGCGCTTGCTAGGCGTTGCGCGCGTCGATCCCGCGCCACCTACTGAGACGCTCAACCGTCTCTGCGTCCGGCTCATCCAGACGGGCGAGGCGCTC
>CAYOHY010000086.1:0-5118 GCA_964403885.1 uncultured Eubacteriales bacterium | reverse complement strand
GTGGTCTCGCTCGTGACGACCTTCTGGGGGGATCTGACCTCGTGGGGCCGCGTGCTGATCCTGGCGGTGCCGGCGATCGCCACGTTGGCCGCCGGTATGGGCATCTCTCGGCGTGACGAGGCGTCGGCGCATCGGCTGGGGCAGTTCCTGTCCGCGCTGGGTATCGCCGGTATCGGCGGAGCGGCGGGGCTCATCGGCTACGAGGTGGCGCTCGCGATCAGCGAGCCGCTGCCGGGAGCGCAGCCCGGCGAGGTCGCGTCGATGTCGCAGTCGTGGGGGATGACGATCGGCTTCGCGGTCGCTGCCATCACCGGCGGCGTGGTGTGGTCCCTGCGCAAGGGCGCTCTGACGGCTCTTGCGATGACGGCGTTCTCCGTCATGGCGGTGTCCACCGCGTTCGAGATCCGGCCCATGTTCTGGTTCGAGGGTCCGTACTGGTGGGCGAGCGGCACGCTGGTGGCGATCGTCTCGGCAGTGTGGCTGTTCTTGGGCATCCGAGAGGTGGTCACGCCGGCCAACGTGCCGATCAGCGTGGGCTCTGTGGGCCTGCTGATCGGAGTGTCGAGCATGTACAACACACGCGGCGGCCCGGTCGAGTGGATGCCGTGGCTCGGGCTCGCCATCTCCGTGGGCATGTTGGTCGCGAGCATCCCGCTCAAGCGCTACGTGTTGCTGGGCGTGGGCGCCGCGGGTGTGGTGGTCAACGCGGTCCAGATCGTGATGACGATGTTCGAGGGCGCGATCGGCGGGCCCATCGTGCTGCTGGTCGCGGGCGTGGCGTTCGTCGCCATGGCGGTGTTCGTGGCGGTGGCGCTCCCTCGTATGCGAGGCGGCCGAACAAGCGGGACCGCACATCCCGCCTAGACGCAGACGCCCGCCCCTCACGTGCAGGGGCGGGCGTCGTCGCGTTCGGGCGGGTCAGGGGCGTGCGGCTAGCTCGCCTCGTCGAGTGCGTCGCTGAACTGGCTGTTGTACAGGTCGGCGTAGAAGCCGTTGGCGGCCAGCAGCTCGCTGTGGGTTCCGGTCTCCACGATGCGGCCCTCGTTCATCACCACGATGGCCTGAGCGTCGCGGATGGTGGACAGGCGGTGCGCGATCACGAAGCTCGTCCGGTTCTTCATCAGCTCGGCCATCGCCTTTTGGATGAGCACCTCGGTACGCGTGTCCACGGAGCTCGTCGCCTCGTCGAGGATGAGCACCTGCGGGTCGGCCAGGAACGCACGCGCGATGGTCAGCAACTGACGTTCACCCGCCGAGACGTTCGCCGCGTCATCGGTGATGAGCGTGTCGTAGCCGTCGGGTAGGGTGCGTACGAAGTGGTCCACGTACGCGGCGCGCGCCGCTGCGAGGATCTCGTCCTCGGTCGCGTTCTCTCGGCCGTAGGCGATGTTCTCGCGGATCGTGCCGCCAAACAGCCACGTGTCCTGCAGCACCATGCCAAAGGTGTGGCGCAGGTCGTCACGCGTGAGGTCGCGGATGTCCACGCCGTCGATCGAGATCCGGCCGCAGTCGATCTCGTAGAAGCGCATGAGCAGGTTCACGAGCGTGGTCTTGCCGGCGCCGGTGGGACCCACGATCGCGACGGTGTGGCCGGGCGCGGCGTCGAGGGAGAGGTGGTCGATGAGCGGGGTCTCGGGCTCATAGCGGAAGCACACGTCGTCGAAGACGATGTGGCCCTGCACGCGCTCCAGCTTGACCGGCGTCGCGGTGTCCGCGAGCTCCTCGCCCTCATCGAGCAGCTCGAACACGCGCTCCGCCGAGGCGACCGTCGACTGCAGCACGTTGGCGATGCTCGCGGTCTGGATGATGGGCTGCTGGAACTGGCGCGAGTACTGGATGAACGCCTGCACGTCGCCCAGGCTCATCTTGCCGTTGGCCACGGCGAGACCGCCCAGCACACAGATCGCGACGTAGTTCAGGTTGTTGATGAAGTTCATCGCCGGCTGGATGATGCCCGAGATGAACTGCGCCTTGAAGCTCGCTTCGTAGAGCTTCTCGTTCTCGGCGTCGAAGATGTCGATGGCTTGCTGCTGGCGGCCAAAGACCTTCACGATCGCGTGGCCGGTGTGCATCTCCTCGACGTGGCTGTTGAGGGTGCCGGTGTGTTCCCACTGGGCGGCGAACTGCTTTTGCGAGCGCTTGGCGATGACCATCGTCAGCGCGATGGAGATGGGCAGCGCGAGCAGTGACACCATGGCCAGCAGCGGGCTGATGCTGAACATCATGATGAGCACGCCGATGAGCGTGAGCACGGCGGTCACGATCTGCGTGAGGCTTTGCTGCAGCGTCTGGGCGATGTTGTCGATGTCGTTGGTCACGCGCGACAAGATGTCGCCGCGCGGGTGCGAGTCGTAGTACCTGAGCGGGAGGCGTGCGAGCTTCTCGTCGACCTCTCGGCGCAACCGATAGACCACCTGCTGCGCGATGCCGGCCATCAGGTACTGCTGCGCCCAGCCCAGCAACGCGCTCAGCAGGTACACCCCCAGCGCGATCATGAGGATGCGCTGCAGCTCGGCGAAGTCCACGCCCTTGCCCGGCGTGATCTTCATGGTCGAGAGCATGTCTGCCATGCGGTCCTGGCCCTTGGCGCGCAGCCCCGCGATCACCTGGTCCTGCGTCACGCCGGCCGGCATCTGCTTGCCCGCCACGCCCGCGAAGATGACGTTGGTCGCCTCGCCCAGCAGCTTGGGGCCCACGATGCTGAAGCCCACGCTCGCCGCACCCAGCACGATCACCAAGGTGAGCACCACCGCATGGGGAGCCAGGTAGCCGGTGAGCCGCTTGAACGAGCCCTTGAAGTCCTTCGACTTGGCGGCGGCCGCCATCATGTGGCGACCCGGCCCAAAGCCTCCGCCTCCACCCGGTCCGGGCGGCGGCGTCTTGTCCTTGCCTGCGCGCGAGGGCGATGTCTTGTTCACTGCGGTGTCGCTCATGCGACCTCCTCCTGCGACAGCTGCGAGAACACGATCTCGCGGTAGGTCTCGCACGTCTCGAGCAGCTCGTCATGGGTGCCGATGCCGGCCACCCGGCCGCCGTCCATGACCACGATGCGGTCGGCGTCCATGATCGTGCTCACGCGCTGAGCCACGATGAGCACCGTCGAGTCGTGGGTCTCGTGCTTCAGCGCGGCGCGCAGTCGCGCGTCGGTCTTGAAGTCGAGCGCGGAGAAGCTGTCGTCGAACACGTGGATCTCGGGGCGCTTCACGAGAGCGCGCGCGATGGCGAGGCGCTGGCGCTGGCCGCCCGAGACGTTGGAGCCACCTTGGGTCACCTCGGCGTCGAGACCCTCGGGCATCGCGCTCACGAACTCCTTGCCCTGGGCCACGTCGAGTGCGTGCCACAGCTCGTCCTCGGTCGCGTCCTCCTTGCCGTAGCGCAGGTTGTCGGCGATCGAGCCGGTGAACAGGAACGCCTTCTGCGGCACAAAGCCGATCTTGGCCCACAGGTCCTGCCGGTCCATGTCGCGCACGTCCACGCCGTCCACCAGCACGGAGCCCGCGGTGGCGTCGTAGAAGCGCGGCACGAGGTTGATGAGCGTCGACTTGCCGCTGCCGGTACTGCCCACGATCGCCGTGGTCTCACCCGGCCTCGCCGAGAAGCTCACCCCCTTGAGCACGGGGTCTTGCGCGCCGGGGTAGCGGAACTCGACGTCGCGGAACTCCACGCATCCGCGCACGCCCGTCTCGGCGACGGGGGTTGCGGGGTCTGCGATCGAGGGCTGGGTGTCGAGCACCTCGAGGATGCGCTTCGAGGCGGCAGCCGCGCGCGGCACCATCACGAACATGATGACCGCCATCATCACGGAGAACAGGATCTGCATGATGTAGGCGAGAAACGCCGTCAGGTTGCCGATGGGCATCGCGCCCGAGTCGACCCGGTACGCGCCAAACCAGATGATCGCCACGCTCGACAGATTGAAGATGAGCATGAGCAGCGGCATCATCACCGCGAACAGCCGGTTCACCTTGAGCGTGGTGTCCGTGAGGTCACGGTTGGCCGCGTCGAAGCGCTCCTGCTCGTGAGTCGTGCGCACGAACGCGCGGATCACGCGTGCGCCGGAGAGCTTCTCGCGCACCACCGTGTTCACCCGGTCGATCTTGGCCTGCATCGAGGTGAACAGCGGCATCGCCTGCCTGAGCATCAGCCCGATGATCACGCCCATGACCGGGATGATCACGATGATCATCGTCGAGAGCGCGAGGTCCTGGCGCATCGCCATGATGATGCCGCCGATCGCCATGATCGGCGCGAGCACCATGACGTTGAGCCCCATCACCACGAGCATCTGCACCTGCTGCACGTCGTTGGTGTTGCGCGTGATCAGCGACGGGGTGCCAAAGGTCGAGATCTCCGTGGCCGAGAAGGCCTCGACGCGCCTGAACACGGAGCTGCGGACGTCGCGCCCAAACGCGGCCGCCGTCTTGGACCCCCAGTACACCGAGACGATCGAGGCCACGCCCAGCAGCGCGGTGACGAGCACCATGATGCCGCCCACCTGCAGGATGTAGGCGGTGTCGCCCTGTGCGACACCCTCGTTGATGATCTTGGCGTTGAGGTCGGGGAGGTAGAGGTTGGTGATCGCCTGTACCAGCAGCAAGACGATGACGATCGCCAGCTCCTTTCGGTACGGCTTCAGGTAGGTGGAGAGCAGTCTGATCATCAGCGGCTCGTCTCTGCCGGGGACGGGTGGTGAGGGTTCGTCTCGAGCGGATCGGTGATGTTCGCGCGCATCTGATCCATGAGGCGCTCGAGGTGGCTCAGATCCTCCTCGGAGATTCCCTTCATGGTCTGGCCCACCACATCGAACATGATCTCGTGCATCCGATCATGCATGGTCGCTCCGGCCTCGGTGAGGTGGATGCGGATGTAGCGGCTGTCGGTCTCGTCGGCGCGCCGCTCGATGAAGCCGGCCTTCTCCATCTTCTGCAGCGTCACGGTGAGCGTGGGGCGGGAGATGTTGAGCAGCTCGGCCAAGTCGCGCTGGGTGATGCCGTCGTTGTGGGCGACCTCGCGCAGCGCGAACGCCTGGCTCGTATGGATGCCCTGCTCGGCGAAGTTCCGGATCATGTGCTGCCGATGAGCGTGCAGCGTGCGCATGAACGAGCTGAAGGCCCGTCC
>CAYOHY010000085.1:0-5194 GCA_964403885.1 uncultured Eubacteriales bacterium | reverse complement strand
GGCGACGCCTCAGGCCTAGTTGCTGCGCTTGATGAAGAAGTCCGCCATCGAGAGCAGGAGGTCTTTGGCCTTGCTCTTGGGGAGCGCCTCGTCGAGCTCGCGCTGTGCGGCCACCACGAGGTCGCGCGCGTAGTCGTTGGCGTAGTCCACCGAGCCGGACGCGGTCATGATGTCCACGGCTTCGGCGAGCACGGCGACGTCGGTCTCACGCGACGACAGGATCTGCAGCAGGCGGTCGCGCTGGGGCGAGTTGTGCAGCGCGTGGATGGCCACGAGCGTGCGCTTGCCCTCGGTGATGTCGCTTCGGAAGTCCTTGCCCACGGACTCCTTCTTGCCCACCAGGTTCAGCACGTCGTCTTGGATCTGGAACGCGAGGCCGGCCGCCATGCCAAAGGTGCGCAGGCAGGTGATCTGCTCCTCGGTGGCCTGACCCACAATGGCGCCCACGGCGAGCGGTACGGCCCCCGAGTAGAACGCGGTCTTGTGGTTGGCCATGAGCAGGTAGTCGTCGACGGTGAGGTCGAAGCGGTCGTCGCGCGCCCAGCCGATGTCGAGCGCCTGGCCCTCGATGGTGCGGGTGGTCATGTCGACGAGCTCTTTGAGCACGCGGAGCTTGGTGTGGTCGTCCAGACCGGGGTCGTCGACCACGCTGCCGGTGACGAGCGACAGCGCGAGGTCGCCGGCGTTGATCGCCAGGCCCTCGCCCTCACGGATGTGCAGGCACGGCTCGCCTCGGCGGGTGAGCGAGGAGTCCTCGATGTCGTCGTGGATGAGCGCGGCGGTGTGGAAGTGCTCGATGGCGGCGGCCGACGCGCGCGCCTTGTCCTTGTCGCCGCCCACGGCTTCACACGCGAGCAGGCAGATGAGCGGGCGATGGCGCTTGCCGGCGTTGTCGCTGAACTGGGCCAGCGGGCCGTAGAGGTAGCGCTTCATGTCCGGGTGGGTACCGTCCGTGAAGTACGTCGCAAGGTACTCGTCGAACTTCTTGGAGTTCCGCTTCAGGTACAGCTCGAAGCCGGTCACGCATCCTCCTCGTAGCGGGGGTCGCCGGATCCCCTCGTCAGCCGCTCGGCTCGCGCGTAATGGTAGCAGACGCGCGCACGGGCGCGGGCGTGTCGTACACTCGAACCCACCCTAGTGAACAGGCCGCCCGTGAAGATCACGCTCATCGTCCCGCCCATGCCCAACTCAGGCCGAGTACCCATGGTTCCGCCGGTGCTCGAGTACCTTGGCGCGCTCACGCTGCGCGCGATGCCTGATGCGCAGCTCAACCTGGTCGATGCCGCGGTGACCGCCTACGACCCGGCCGCCGAGGACGCCGACCTCGTGGGCATCAGCGCGATGACCGCGACCGTGACCTGGGCGTACGCGACCGCCGATGCGCTGCGCGCGCGTGGCATCCCGGTGGTGCTGGGCGGCATCCACCCCACCGCACTGCCCGACGAGGCCGCCGAGCACGCCGATGCCGTGGTTGTGGGTGAGGCCGAGAGCGTGTGGGGCGCGTGCCTCGCCGATGCCGCCGCAGGCACCCTCCAGCGCTTCTACCGAGGCGAGCGCCTGCCGCTCGAGAACCTGCCGCAGCCGCTGTTCGACGCCGTGCAGGGGCCGTACCGGTTCCGCGCGGTGTTCACCGCCCGCGGCTGCCCGTACCACTGCACGTTTTGCTCGGTGCGCACGTTCTTTGGCGACACGATCCGGTATCGCCCCATCCCCGAGGTGGTCGCTGAGATCAAAGCGCTTCCGGGCAGGGCGTACTTCAACGGCGACGACAACATCTGGGGCGGCGACCCTGAGCGCGCGATCGCGCTGTTCGAGGCGCTGGCCAAGGAAGCGCCTCGGCCGTGGTACGGCTTTGGCGACCTCAAGGCGGTGCAGGGACCGTACGGCGAGCGGCTGATCCGCGCTGCGAAGGCGTCCGGGCTGTTTGCGGTCTGGGCGGGCTACGAGGCCTGCGACCCGGCGACGCTCAAGCACTACCACGCCACCGGCAAGCAGGGCGGCGACCGCGAGCGCGCCATCAAGATGCTGCAAGACGCCGGCATCGAGGTGGTGCTGTTCCTGGTGGTGGGCGGACGCGACGAGAGCCTCGCGGACTTCGAGGCCACGCTCGAGACGGTGGACCGCCTCAAGGTGGGGTCGCACCCGGTGCTGCTCACTCCCCTGCCCGGGACCGAGCTGTTCGAGGAGTACCGCCCCCATCTGATCCCGGGGCTTGGCTGGGACCGTTTCGACGGCGCGCACGCGGTGTTCGAGCACCCCGACCCGGCGATGACGCCGCAGGTGCGCGAGAAGCGCTACTACGAGCTCACGCTCGAGCTCATGAAGCCCAGCCGCTTCCTGCGCCACCTCACGGCGGTGTCACGCAAGGGATTTCCCGCCGCGCACATGCTCGCGCTCATGAAGTACCTGCCGGTGAAGCGCGCGATGGCCGCAGCCTACGACCAGTGGAAGGCCGAGCAGGGCTCCTAGCTCGCAGCCACCATGGTGTAGGCCCACCAGGTGCCGCCGCCGTAGATCACCAGAAACGCGATGTGCTTGCCGATGAGCGCCGGGCGCTTGGCGCCCATCTCCTCGGCGGGGGTCTGCGAGCGCCAGTAGACGAGGCGGATCGCGCCGGTGATGGTGATGTCGACGAGCGCGGCCACGAGCACCCAGAACATGACCTGGTTGACCTCGACGAGCGCGTTGATCGCCGCGGCCGAGGCCTGAGTGAGCGCGCCCAGCTTCTCGATCTGTGCGTTGAGCAGCCAGATCACGAGCAGGCAGGCGGCCCACAGTCCCGTGCCCACGTCGTGCAGCCAGTTGTTGGTGAGGCGGACCCACGGGTTAGCGAGCATCGTCTCTGAAGCCTTTCTCGAGGAACACGCCGTGGTCGGTGAACCGTCGGCGGTAGGTGAACAACACGGCGAGCACGCTTCCCAGCGCGGTTGCGGCGGCGACCATCAGCATCACGACGATCTGGTAGCCGGTGGCCGTCACCGGGTCTGCACCCGCGAGGATCTGGCCGGTCATCATGCCCGGGATGAACACGATACCAGCCGCCGCCATCGAGTTGATGGTGGGGATGAGGCCCGCCCGCAGGGCGTCGCGCACGGAGCTGTGTGCGGCCTCCCACGGAGAGGCGCCCAACGCGGTGAGCGCGAGCACCTCGCCCGAGCGCGCGTCGAGGTCGGCGAAGACGCGCTCCAACGCGAGCGCGATGCCGGTCATCGAGTTGCCCAGCACCATGCCGGCGATGGGGATCACGTAGCGCGGCTGGTACCACGGCTCGACCTGCACGATGAGCCCGGTGACCGCGAACGTCACGATGAAGCCCGTGAGCCCCATCGAGAACGCCGAGGACACGAAGATGCCGCCCGGTGCGTCAGGGCTGCGCCGCACCACGATGCGCGCGGCGACCAGCACCATGACCACGAGCAGGCCGATGACGACCCACGGCGAGTCGATGCCAAACACCCAGCGCAAGACGAAGCCCAGCGCGAAGAGCTGCACGTAGGTGCGCACGGTGGCGATGGCGAGGTCGCGAGTGATGCCCAGCGACAACCTGATCGACAGCACCCCTACAAACACCACGAACAGCGTGGCGAGCAGCAGCTGCGGGATGCCGATGGCGATCACTCCGCCGGCGGCCTCGTTCACGACGCCACCTCCTCGAGCGCGCCCGCGCGCATGAGCAGCCTGCGCGTGGCCAGGCCGTCGGACTCGCGGTGGCGCACGCGCACCACGGCACCGCCGTCATCGGCGAACTGGCGCGTGGCCTGGGTGACGGCGAGCGAGCTCTCCGAGTCGAGCGCGGCGTCGGCCTCGTCGAGAAGCAGCACCTTGGGCGCGGTCACAAGGGTGCGCAGCAGCGCCACGCGCGCACGCTGGCCCACGGACAGGCGGCTCGCGTCGCGATCGAGCGCGACGTCGAGGCGCGCCTGCTCGAGGTACCACTCGAGGGCGTCGTCGTGCGGGATGGTCTCGTAGCGCCTCGCCTTGAGGTGCCACGGAAGCAGCAGGTTGTCGCGCACGGTGCCGTCCACGATCGCGGGGACCTGCGGAAGCAGCGCCACCTGGGCGCGCCACGTGTACGGCGAGATCGACTCCGAGGGCACGCCGTCGAGCGACAGCTCACCGCGCGCCGTGGGCAGCAACAGTGCAAGCGCGCGCAGCAGCGTGGTCTTGCCCGAGCCGCTCTCGCCCACCACGTCGACCACCTCGCCTGAGGCGATCGCGAGCGAGACGCCATCGAGCACCGCGACGGCGTCCCCGTCGTCTCCGCGCACGGATGCGCGCAGATCGCGGGCCACCAGCAACCCTGTGAGCGTCTCGGTAGTCATGGGGTCATGCTACCCGAGAGCGGCTAGCGGACGGTGATGTATCGGTAGCCCGTCACGGTCGAGGCGTGGGCCGTGTCATCGTGCCATGCGCGGATGCGCCACTTGCCGGTGTAGGGCAGCGAGACCGACCCGGTGTACTTGGTGTAGGTCGACGACGCGGTCACGTAGTCGCTCGCCTTGGCGCTCACCGTCTTGCGAAGCACCCATTTGCCGGACTCGTAGCGGTAGCACTGGATCTTGACGGGCCACGTGCCCGCCGTGTGCCGCGGCTTGAGATAGCCCACCGAGGAGAACGCGCGATTGCGATACGCCGTGGTGGGACCGCTGGGCGTGGTGAGGTAGACCCGGGGGTCGAAGTTGACGACCACCGTGGGGCCTGAGGCCTTGTAGCCATTGGCACCCGGGAACCGCACTCGGTAGTAGGTACGCACCGAAGGCTTGACCGTGAAGCCGAAGTCACCGCTGAGCGAGGTGGTCGTGGTGGTCGACGGCGTGAAGGTCGTGCCGTTGGTGGAGGACTCGAGGACCACCTGGACGCCCGGAACCGCCGAGGTGCCCGCCTTGAGCGTGCCGGCGACGGCGCCCGAGTAGCCATAGGAGATCATCGCGCTTTTGGTGGTGAGGCCGATGGTGGTGGCCTGCCGCGAGTCAGTCGAGGTGACGCCCACGTCCTTCACGAGGCCCAGACCGTCGGTCGCACGGGCGGTGATGGTGAGTGCGCCGCCGTCCACGGTGAGCGCGTCAGGCGTGTAGTCGTAGGACCAGTGCTTCCAGCCGTCCGCCGACTGTGCGGGAAGCCAGGACTCGGCCGCGGCCCAGCCGGAGCCGTTGAAGTACAGGTTGTCGGCGCGCCTGATGCGCACGGCCACACT
>CAYOHY010000084.1:0-5224 GCA_964403885.1 uncultured Eubacteriales bacterium | reverse complement strand
CTGGTCGAGGTCCAGGCCGCCCGGGCGTTCGAGTGGTCGATGCTCCTCGTGCCTGGTGCGCTGCTCGGCGCATTCGTCGCGGCACACGCAGCGGTGCGCCGGTTCGCCCCCGGGGCTGACCCGGCCTTGCTGCCCGCGGCGTTCGTCCTGGCCGGGATGGGGCTGTCGTTCGTGACGCGTCTGGACCGCGAGCTCGCGGCCAGCCAGGTCATGTGGCTGTTCGTGGGCGTGGCCGCGCTGGTCGCCACGCTCGTGCTGGTGCCGTCACTCGAGCGGCTCGCGCGCTACAAGTACACGATCATGCTCACCGGCATCGTGCTGCTGGTGATGCCCGCCCTCATCGGCAGAGAGATCAACGGCGCGAAGCTGTGGATCAAGTTTGGCGGCTTCTCGTTCCAGCCGGGCGAGATCGCGAAGCTCTGCATCATCGTCTTCCTTGCCGCCTATCTTTCCGAGAACCGCGAGATGCTCAGCGTGTCCACGCGACGGATCTTTGGGCTCAAGCTTCCGGAGCCCCGTACGCTGGGACCGCTGCTGCTCATGTGGGTCGCGTCGCTGTTCGTGCTCGTGTTCGAGCGCGACCTGGGCTCGTCGCTGCTGCTCTTTGGCATCTTCCTGGTGATGATCTACGTGGCGACCGGTCGCGCGGCCTACGTGGTGGTGGGTCTCGTGCTCTTTGGCGCGGGTGCGACCGTGGCGTGGCGGATGTTCGACCACGTCCAGACCCGCGTGGCCATCTGGCTCGACCCCTTCGCCGATGCCGCCGGACGCGGTTACCAGCTGGTGCAGTCGCTGTTCGCGCTTGCCGCGGGCGGGGTCATCGGCACGGGGCCGGGGCAGGGATTGCCCACGCGCATCCCGTTCGTGTCCACCGACTTCATCTTCAGCGCCATCGGCGAGGAGTTGGGGCTGCTGGGTGCCTCGGCGGTGATCGTGTGCTTCCTCGTGATCGTGGTGCGCGGTCTGGCCACGGCCGCGCGCGCCAAGACCGACATGGCGGCGTTCACCGCGGTGGGCCTGGTGGCCTCGGTGGGGCTGCAGGCGTTCGTGATCATCGGCGGCGTGACCCGGCTGATCCCGCTGACCGGCGTGACGCTCCCGTTTGTGAGCTACGGCGGCTCGTCGTTGCTATCGACGTTCATCGCGCTCGCGCTGCTCCTGCGCGCCGGCGACGAGGGCACCGGACTCGAGTCCGAGATGCAGACCACCTCGACCGACATGGGCGTGCTGGGACGCGTGGCGCTGGGCAAGCGTCTCACCCGGGTCGCCACGGTACTGTCGGTGCTGCTCGCGGCACTCGTGGTCAACCTCACGTGGATCCAGGTGGTGCGGGCCGACGCGCTCAACAACAGCCAGGTCAACACCCGCGGACTCGCCGAGCAGGCCCGTTCGCATCGCGGCTCGATCCTGACACGCGACGGTGTCGTGCTCGCCGAGTCCGTCCCGGTGAGCCGCGGCGTCTACAAGCGCACCTATCCCGAGGGCCGGCTCGCCGCGCACACGGTGGGCTACTACTCGCTCAAGTACGGGCGGGCGGGTGTGGAGGCCGCGGCCAACGACGCGCTCGCCGGCAAGGAGTCGTTCCGCGACTGGACCGATGTGATCGACGCTGCCACGGGGCGCCCCGTGCAGGGCGAGGATGTCGCGCTCACCATCGACTCGCGCGTGCAGCGCGCCGCCGAGCGCGTGCTCGCGGGCAAGCGCGGAGCCGCCGTCGCGATCGACCCGCGCACGGGCGCGGTGCTCGCGGCCGCGTCGACGCCCGGCTACGACCCGGCCACCGTCGACAAGCAGTGGCAGCGCATCTCGGCCGGAAGCGAGGGTGCGCCGCTGCTCGACCGAGGCCGACAGGCGCTCTACGCACCCGGCTCCACCTTCAAGGTCGTGACGCTCACCGGCGCGATCGCCGCGGGCGTCGCCACCACGCAGACCACCTACCCCGGCCCCGCGAGCATCAAGATCGGCGGCGCGCCGGTGACCAACTTCGAGGGCGGCGGCTTTGGCCGCATGAACCTCATGAAGGCCACCGCCCGCTCGGTCAACACGGTGTTCGCCCAGCTCGCCGTGGACCTGGGTCCGGAGGCGCTGGTGCAGCAGGCCGACCGCTTCGGCTACGACGAATCCCTCGGCTACGACCTTCCCGCGAAGACCTCGCTCATGCCCGACCCGGCAGAGATGACCACGTGGGAGACCGCATGGGCAGGCGTGGGCCAGCCCGTGGGTGAGCACGAGAGCCCAGCCGGCCCGCAGGCCACCGTCATGCAGATGGCGCTCGTCGCTGCCGGCATCGCCAACGACGGCTCGGTGATGCGCCCGTACGTCATCGACCGCGTGGTCGACCCCGAGACGGGCAAGTCGTCGCTGCTCGCGCAGACCAAGCCACGCTCGCTGTCACAGGCGACCGACCCCGCCACCGCCGAGCAGGTCACGCAGGCCATGATCGGCGTGGTGCGCGAGGGAAGCGGCGCGAGGGCCGCCGTGCCCGGCGTGACCGTGGCGGGCAAGACCGGCACCGCCGAGGTGGGGCAAGGCCAGCCCACCAACGCCTGGTTCATCGCCTTCGCGCCCGCCGAGAACCCCACGGTGGCGCTCGCGATCATGATCGAAGGCGGCGGCATCGGAGGGCGCGTGGCCGCGCCGGCCGCAAAGCCGATCCTCGAGGCCGCCTTGGCGGCACAGAAGAGCAGGTAGCAAGCGACCACGAACAAGTCGCAACGAGCGCGACGCAGCAGGGACGAACAGGAAGAAACGCCGGTTCATCGGCTAGAATGCAGGCAGCGGGGGTATCGCCCCGCGAACGTGACCGAGTAGAGGGTGTGACACGTGGAAGACATGGTCTTCGGGCGCAGGTATAGGGCGACCGAGAAGATCGGTTCGGGAGGCATGGCCGACGTCTTCAAGGCTGTGGACGAGGTCCTCGGCCGTACTGTCGCGGTCAAAGTCATGCACCCCCGCTACGCGGCCGACCCGACCTTCGCCGCGCGCTTCCGCCAGGAGGCGCAGGCCGCGGCGAACCTCCAGAGCCCCTACATCGTGAACATCTACGACTGGGGCCAGGACGGCGACACCTACTACATCGTCATGGAGTACGTCCGCGGAACCGACCTCAAGTCGATCATCCAGCAGAAGGGCGCGCTCGACTCGCGTCGTGTCGCCGAGATCGGCGCGCAGGTCTGCTCGGCGCTGATGGTGGCGCACGGCTACGACGTGATCCATCGCGACATCAAGCCGCACAACATCATGGTCACGCCGGACGGCGCGGTGAAGGTCATGGACTTTGGCATCGCGCGCGCCGGCAACACCACCATGACCCAGACCGGCTCGGTGCTGGGAACCGCCCACTACGTCTCGCCCGAGCAGGCGCAGGGCCGCCCGCTCAAGGCGCCGAGCGACCTCTACTCGCTGGGCGTGGTGCTCTTCGAGGCCGGCACCGGCCGCCTGCCCTTCGACGCTGACACCCCCGTGGCCGTCGCGCTCAAGCAGGTCAACGAGGCGCCGCCCATGCCGCGCTCGATCAACCCCGACATCGACCCGGGCCTCGAAGCGGTCATCATGACCGCGCTCGCCAAGGATCCGGCCCAGCGCTACGACACCGCCGAGGAGATGCGCGGCGACCTGCGTCGCGTGGCCCAGGGCCGCGAAGTGCACGCGAGCGCGGCCCCCATGGCGGCCGCAGTCCCGCTGACGCCCGCGGGCCAGACGGCGGTCATGCCGCAGATCGACGACCCGTACGCATCGCAGCCGGGCATCAACGGCCGGACGCCGGCGCCGCGCAGCAACCGTGCGTGGATCTGGATCCTGCTCGCCGTGGGCCTGGTGCTCGCCGGGCTTGGCGTGGCGTGGTACATGGGCCTCATCGGCGTGCAGTCGGGGACCGTCCCGGACCTCGTGGGCAAGACCGAGGCAGAGGCCAAGGTGCTCATCGTCGAGGCCGGCTTCACCGTGGGCGAGATCACCCCCGAGTACAACAAGGAAGTCCCCGCGGGCCAGGTCATCGACCAGTCCCCCGTCGCCAACGCCTCCGCCGAGAAGGAATCGGCCATCAACCTCACGGTGAGCAAGGGCGCGAAGATGGTCGTGGTGCCCAAGATCACCGGGCTGCCCGAGGACGAGGCGATAAAGCTCATCACCGACGCCGGCTTCACCCCGGAGCCCCAGCCCGACGTCTACGACGCGAAGGTCGAGGCCGGCACCGTCATCCGGCAGGTACCCGACGCCGGGGTCGAGCTCGAGGAGGGCGGCGCGATCCAGTACGTGGTCTCGCGCGGCGTCGAGACGATCGAGGTCCCCAACGTGGTGGGCAAGAAGCGCGCGACCGCCGAGGCGAACCTGCGCGAGGCCGGCTTCAAGGTCTCGATCACGGAAGCGTGGGACGAGAAGGTCGCCGCCGGGCTCGTGATCTCGCAAAACCCCAGCAAGGGCCTGCAGGTCGCGAAGGGCTCGACGGTGACGATCGTGGTCTCGAAGGGCCCGGAGCGCATCCCTGTGCCCGACGTGATCGGCAGCACCGAGGCGGACGCCACCGCGAAGCTCGAGGCCGCGGGCCTCAAGGTGACGGTGGTCTACGAGATGCACGCGGGCAACGGAACCGTCCTGCAGCAAAGCCCCAGCCCCAAGACGCAGGTCGCGCGCGGCACCACCGTGCAGATCGTGGTCGACGGCGGGACGCCGTAGCTGCCAGTCAAAGCAAGACCGTTCGTACGTGACGGCGCGCCGGGTGAGTTCGCTAGTCGAGCTCCTCGGCGCGCCTTTTCATGTCGCCGATGAGACGCTCGAGCATCGAGCAGAAGTGCTCGCGGTCTTCATCGGTGAACGCGGGAGGGCCTCCGCGCAGCTTGCCGCCGGTGCGTCGGATCTTCTGCTCGACGTGGCGGATCTCCATCTCGATGTCGATGGTCGCGCGCGAGTAGATGCGGCCGCGGGGGCCGATGGCGCCGGCGTCGCGTCCCAGCACCATCGCGGCGAGCCCGGTGTCCTGCGTGACCACCACGTCGCCCGGCGAGAGCCGCTCGATGATCGCGAAGTCGGCGGCGTCACGTCCGCCGCTCACCTGGATGGCCTCGACGCCCGCGCGCGACGCGTAGCGCTCGAGATTCTGGGTGGCGTTGGCGACCACCACGACACCCATGCCGCGGTTGCGCGCGATCGAGATCGCGTCGCGGGTCACGGGACAGGCGTCGGCATCGATGAAGAGTGTGCTCATGCGGGCCAGTGTAGCGCGAGC
>CAYOHY010000083.1:0-5764 GCA_964403885.1 uncultured Eubacteriales bacterium | reverse complement strand
AACATCACGAATCCCCTTCCGGACGCGCGTTCGACGCGCTATCGGCCCCACCGGCCGCCTTCTCTACGGCGTCGAGCTCTGCGCCCGACAGAACACGGTCGATGTCGAGCAGCAGAAGCACTCGATCCTCGGACCGTCCCACTCCCTTGATGAACGAGGTGTCGATCGACGCGCCGAACTCGGGCGTGTCCTCGATCGAACCACCCACGAGATCGGCGACGTCAGACACCTCATCGACGAGCACGCCCATGACAGCCGACTGGCCGCCGGCGCGCTCGACACGAACTACGATGATGCAGGTCCGCTCGGACATCTCGGACGCCACAAGGCCGAACGCGAGCCGCAGATCCACCACCGGGATCACACGGCCGCGAAGGTTGACCACCCCTGCGACGAACGAGGGCATGCGCGGGACCCGCGTCACGGGCAACAGGCCGACGATCTCCTGCACCCGCAGAATCTCGAGCCCGTAGTTCTCGCCGGCAAGACAGAAGGTCAGGTACTTGCCCGGGCGCGCCACGGTCTCAGTCGCGGTGCTCGACATGCTCACTCACCTCCCCTTCTTGTGTGCAAGACGAACGAGCCCCGCCGCGTCCAGGATGAGTCCCACGCGGCCGTCGGGCATGATTGCTCCGCCGGTGATGCCGGGCTGATCCGGCAATCCCTCACCAAGCGGCTTGATCACGGTCTGCTGCTGTCCCAGCAGCTCACAGGCGAGCAGGCCTGCACGCACGCCGTTGTCGCTCACGATCACCACGACACCTTGCGTGAGATCGGCCTGCGCGTCGGCGGTGTCGAAGAGCTCGTGCAGTCGCAGGATGGGCAGCATGCCCTCGTCAAGCGCGAGCATCTCGGCTCGGCCCGCGACGCTCGTGACCTGCTCGGGCAAGGGGCGCACGGAGCGCTCGATCGAGAGCATGGGGATGATGTAGCGCTCCTCGCCCACGCGGGCGACCATGCCGTCGATGATGGCGAGCGTGATGGGCAGGCGCACCGACAACGTGGTGCCCTGGCCGGGTGTGCTGCGAAGCTCGATGCGCCCGCGCAGCTCCTCGACGGTGCGACGCACGACGTCCATGCCCACACCGCGGCCGGAGACGTCGGTGACCACTTCGGCGGTGGAGAAGCCCGGCTCGAACACGAGATCGAAGATCTCGCTGTCGTCGAGCTGCTGGCCCTCGGCTACCAGGCCGCGCTCGATCGCACGCGCGAGGATGCGCTCGCGGTCCAGGCCGCGGCCGTCGTCGGAGACCTCGATGTGGATCGCGCCGCCGGCGTGGTAGGCGCGAAGCTCGACGCGAGCCGTCTCGGGCTTGCCGGCGGCCGCGCGCTGCTGCGGTGTCTCGATCCCGTGGTCGACCGCGTTGCGAAGCGCGTGCACCAGCGGGTCCGAGATGCGGTCGACGACCACCTTGTCGAGCTCGGTGTCCTCGCCTGCGACCACGAACTCGACCTGCTTGCCGGCCTTGTGCGCCAGATCGCGCACCAGGCGGCTCATGCGACGAAACGTGGCCTTGAGCGGCACCATGCGCAGCGATGTCGCCATCTGCTGCAGCTCGCGGCTGATCTTGTCGAGCCGGTCGATCTGCGCGGCGACCGCGTTGGCGTCCATGCCGTTGAGCCACGCCGCCGACACCATCGACTCGGCGATCACCATCTCGCCGATCGTGTCGAGCAGCGCATCGAGCCGCGCCTCCTCGACCCGCACGGTGCCCTCCCGCGACGACGCGGCCGGGCGCGCCGGCTCGCTCACGCGGGCCGACGGTGCGGACGGAGCTTCGACGCGGGACTCGGCGCCCGGGGCGGGCAGGGACTCACTCGCGGGCGCAGCGTCGACGCTGGCACTCGAACCGGCGGGCGCGTCCTCGACGGGCGCGACATCGCCCACGCCGGTCGCTTCGAAGACCAGCGCCCGCATGCGGTCGACGGCGTTGAACAGCGACTGGATGGCCACCTCGCCCACGGCGGTCTTGTTGGCGCGGGCGTCGGCGAGCAAGGACTCTGAGTCGTGCGACAGCTCGGAGATGGCGTCGAGGGCGAGGAAGCCCGCCATACCCTTGATGGTGTGGAATGCGCGGAACACGGCGTCGACCGCCGTGGCGTCGCTGGGGTCGTTCTCAAGCGCGATCAGGTGCTCGTCCGCATCGTCGAGGTGCTCGCCCGCGCGGATGCCGAAGTCGCGCAGCAGCTCCTCGTCGCCGGCGAGCGGCATGACCGTCGCGGGCGTCGGCTTGGGCGCGGCCTCGGCCACGCTGGCGGCCGGCTGGGAGGCGGGCTCGGCGGCGGGCGCCTCGGCAACGGGCGCGGCATGCTCGCGTGCTGCGCGCTCGTACTGGGCGCGAGCCGCCGAGTACGCCTTCTCGATCTCGCCCAGAACAGCGGTGTCGCCAGTGCTGAGCCGCTCGGCGGCGGCCACGGCCACACACGCGGGGTGATCGGCGTTGGCGTCCTCGAAACAGGTGACGAGCGCCTGAAGGCGCTCGACGAGCTCGGCCACGCTCTCCGCGTCGCTCGGGTCGACGAGGATCAATGCCTCTGCGGCGGCGTCGAACAGCTCGGCGTGGTGGTTGTCGTTTGGTACCGATGTCATCGGCTCGATGCCTCTTCCCAGCCCTCGTGTCCTGCGGAAACTGAGGTGTCCCCCATGGCATCATCGGCCCAATGGCGGGCTGGAGATATCAGGGGAGTTCCGCGGGTGGGGTAAGGGAATGCCCTATGGCGCGCTGGGGGATTGCCGCTTAGCGAGCGTTGCGGCCCGTGCCGATCAGGCCGCCGGACGAACCGGCGCGCAGATGACTACCTCGGTGCCCAGCGTGCCCGAGCGGCGCGTGACGCTGCCGCCCACGCCGTTCATGCGCTCGGCCTCGATGAAGAAGTCGTTGGTGCAGGGGCCATCCCAGTTCACGATGACCGCGATCTGATCGGCGTCACGTGTGGCGGTGATACGCACGGAGCTGGTTGCCGGGTGCGAAGCGGCACCCTCGACCACCTCGGCGAGCACGCCGAAGGCGGCCAACAACGTCTCACGGGACAGCGGCGCGTCCTGCTCGGTGCCCTCGATCTCGATGGAGGTGCCGGTCTGGCGCATGAGGCGCCTGGCGAGCGTCTCGAGCGCGGGCTCGAGACCGTACTCGTCGAGCACCGGCGGCGAGAGCTCGGTGGCGATGTCGCGACAGTCGGCGATCGCGCGGTCGAGGATTCGCTCCACCGAGCGAAGCGAGTCGCGCTCCATGGGATCTTGCCGCGCGGCGTCGATCGAGGCCAGGAAGAGCCGGGCGGCCGCGAGGGTCTGCCCCACGTTCTCGTGCAGCTTGTCGGCGAGCTCGCGGCGCTCCTCGCTCTCGCCGTAGGCGTAGCGGCTGGTCGCCGCGGCAAGGCGCTCCTGATACGCGCGCGCCTCTTTGAGGTAGGAGCGATGCCGCATCATGCCCAAAGACCACAGGGCGGCGACGCCCATCAGCATCAACAGGACGACCAGTCTCATCCACAGCTCGTGAGGGTCGGGGCTGAACACACCGTGCCAGAAGTCGTGCTCGCCAAAGAACACCGTATGTACCGCGGCCTCGGTGACCCAGAATCCGGCAGCGAGCAGCGGAGCCACAACCCACGGAAGCCACGGAGACGCGGGGACGCTCTCCAGGTCCTTGAGCAACTTGGGAATGGGGCACAGGGACCCGTCCAGCGCGGCCTTGTTGTCTGTGGTGCGATCAGTCATCGAGGGAAGCGAGCCCTTCTCGAACGGCGTACTTGATGAGCCCGGCGATGTTGTAGATGCCAAGCTTGTCCATGATCTGGCGGCGGTGCGTCTCGACCGTCTTCACGCTCAGGTGCAAACGCGCGGCCACCTCTTTGGTCGAGGCGCCCTCGGCGATCAGCTGAAGCACCTCGCGCTCGCGCGGCGACAAAGCCTTGCCGCCCGAGGCCGGAACGTCGCCGCCTGTCCCGGTGAGCCGACGCACGTAGTCGTCGAGCACGGTGCCGGACACACCCTGGGAGAGGAACATCTGCCCCGCGGCCACCGAGCGGATCGCAAGGGTCAGCTCGTCGAACGCGCTGTCCTTGAGCAGGTAGCCGCTTGCACCGGCCGCGAGCATCTCAGAGACGTAGCGCCGATCCGAGTGCATCGACAGCGCGACCACCTTCACGGCGGGGTGCTCGGTCTTGAGCTGCCGCGTCGCATCGATGCCGTTGAGCTCGCGCATGCCGATGTCCATGACGACGACGTCAGGCATCAGCTCGCGCGTGAGCGTGAGGGCGTCGCGGCCGTTATCGGCCTCGCCGATGACCTCGATGTCCATCTGCTTGCCCAACAGGCTTCTCAGCCCGTCGCGCACTATCTGGTGGTCGTCGACCAAGAGAACCCGGATGCCCATCATCGACCTTTTCGCTCGAGCCGGCCCATGCCCACACTACACCTCACGCGCGCGCCCGGCCCTCAGGACTACCGAGGACCACGTGCCCCCTTCACGCATCAGGATAGGAGATTCCCTATCAGGCAATCAGGGATGCCCCGATACAGAGACACGCGCGAGACGACGAAAATCCGATTGCAAGCTCATACGGGGCGGACCCGCGAAGGGTCCGGCACAACGGGGAGAGATCGACATGATGGATCACAGCAAGTCGCACACGATACTGCTCGTCGACGACGAGCCGTTCATCCTGTCTGCGACCGCGAGCCTGCTCAGGAGCGCCGGCCATACGGTGCACACGTGCGAGCAGTGGGCCGGCGTGGCAAACACCGTGCGCAGCGAAGAGCCGGACCTGGTGCTCATGGACTACAACATGCCGTCGCTCAAGGGCGATGACCTGTGCAAGATCCTGAAGCGCAATGTGATCAACTCAGACATGAAGATCGTCATCTTCTCCTCGGAGCCGGAAAGCGACCTCGTCGGCATCGTCGCCCGCTGCGGAGCGGACGGCTACATCAAGAAGAACGTGGCCGGCCACATCCTCCTGCAGAACGTGAACGACCTTCTGGGAGAGTGCGCCGTCGCCTAACCACCGGTCACCATACCCCTTGCGATCCGGACACCCCCCCTCGTCCGCCGGATCGCGAGATTCTCAAGAAGACCCCTGTCCCCGCGGGGGTCTTCTCGTTTTCCGGGTTCGTGGGGCGTAGCCACCCGCGCCAGCGCCCCGACCGGCATGCGCCAAATGCGCAGTCCCAAAAGACCATCCGCCTGATAGGTGTCGCGGCATCGCCCGATACCCCGGACCCTTGCCAAGCGCGACCATCGGTACAGAGGGAGAGTCCGCGTTAAGGATGGTGGAGGGAACGTGGCAGTGGTCGCAGAGCTGACCAGATACCGAGGGATCCAGGCACAGCCCATGCAGTCGATCATGGCATCGCTGCACGAGGCGTCTCAGTGCCTGCCGTCGGACAGGTGGACGGCCGTGTGTCTCGACACCATGGTGCACTTGGCAGGAGCCGCGGGCGGGATGCTGTTCGACTCCTGCGGCGTGGTGTGCGCATCGCTGGGGCTGTGCGACGAGGACGTGGCGGAGCTCGCGACCGTCTCACTCACGCACCTCATGCCCGACGGCGTCCTCGTCCAGGTCCACCTGCCCAGCGGAGTGCTCAATGCGATCAGGATGCCGCTGCGCGCCAACGGGCAGACCTCCGGCATGGTGGTCCTGACCTCTCGCTGCGAAGACCCCTTCGGCCCGGACATCGTCTCGCTGATGCCCACGCTGTCGAGCATCGCCCACGACATGCTGGGCAGCCGCAAGGTCGCAGCCGGCTAGACCGACGGTGCCCGCC
>CAYOHY010000082.1:3879-6075 GCA_964403885.1 uncultured Eubacteriales bacterium | reverse complement strand
GAGCGTCGGACTGTGGCTCCGAAGGTCGCGGGTTCGAGCCCCGTTACCCACCCCATTGATATTTCATAGCGTCATGGTTTACCCTCTGACGCTGGTATGGGCCGTTAGCTCAGTTGGCAGAGCAGGGGACTCTTAATCCCAAGGTCGTAGGTTCGACCCCTACACGGCCCACCATCGCATCTACTCAAGAGCCGATCTCAATCGAGGTCGGCTCTTGTGCTTCCCACCAGAGGTGCCCCCCACGCCCCCAACCCCCTGCTATCATCGTCCCGGCATCCGGCAATGCCTCTCAGGTGACCACTCCGTCAGACAAGGATGCTCACGAATGGGTGCGGTCCTGCGCGGCGCCAAGAACGCGTTCCGAAACGTCATCAGAGCCATCTCCGTGATCCTGATCGTCGGCCTGAGCATCGGCCTGGCGCTTGTCATGGTGCTCTCGGTCGAGGCGGTCCAGCTTCGGATCGACTCGGTGAAGAAGGCCATCGGCAGCCGGATCACGATCACGCCGGCCGGCTCGGTCATGGGGGTGGGCGGCATGCCCCTCTCGCGCGAGCAGCTGGGTGACGTGAGCTCGATCCCTCACGTGGTGGGCGTGGTCGAGCGGCTCAGCGCCCAGCTTCAGCCGGGCAAGGACACGAGCATCCGCTCCTCGATCGAGAACTACAGTCGCCCCGGATCGACCATGGGCGCGGTCAACATGCCCATCTTCGGAACGGGCACGAGCGACCTCAGTCGAGAGAAGGCCATCAGCGGGCACGCCCTCAAGATCATCGACGGCCAGATGATCGACATGTCCAAAGACACGGACCAGGTGCTCATAGGCAAGGGCATCGCCGACAAGAACGGGCTCAAGGCGGGCGACACCTTCACCGTCTACGGCACCACCGTCACCGTCGCGGGCGTCTTCTCGACCGCCAACATGTGGTCGGACAACATCGTCTACTTCCCGCTGGTCGCTCTCGAGCGCATCACCAACCAGCCCGGCATGGTCTCGCTCGTCTACGCCGATGTCGACTCGGTCGCCAACATCCCTTCGGTGAAGAAGGTCATGGCCGAGCGGCTGGGCCAGGCTGCCGACATCACCACCACGGAAGACATCTTCAACCAAGCGGTGGGGCCGCTCATCGAGGTCAAGCGCATCGCGACGCAAGACCTCATCGCGTGCCTCATCGTGGGCGGGATCATCGTGTTTCTCACCATGCTGATGATCGTGCGCGAGCGTCGGCGCGAGATCGGGGTGCTCAAGGCGATCGGCGCCTCGGACGCGACGGTGGTCACGCAGTACGTGGTGGAGGCGTTGGTGCTCGCCTTGATCGGCAGTCTTGTGGGCGTGCTCATCGGCGTCTTTGTCACCACGCCGGTCTTCAACCAGCTGGTGCTCTACGGCAAGGCCAACGCGGGGGAGAACTCGGCGGGCAGTCTCGAGCTGGGGTTCAAGGCCGGATGGGCCGCCTTCACCATCGTGCGCGACGCGACCAACAACCTGCACGCCGACATCGGGTTCGGCATGCTGGTCTACGGCGTGATCGTCGCCTTGTTCGTGACGGTGCTGGGAAGCGCGGTGCCCGCGTGGATCACCGCGCGCATCCGCCCGGCTGAAGTGATGAGGAACGAGTAGATGCTTGCCGCCAGGAACATCTCACGCGAGTTCTCGTCCGGCGAGCACGTGGTCCGCGCCGTCGACGACGTGACGCTCACCCTCGACGACGGCGTGTTCGCCGCGATCATCGGCCCCAGCGGAAGCGGCAAGAGCACCCTGCTCTCGATGCTCGGGACGCTCGACCGCCCCACGGCCGGCACCATCGAGATCGGCGGCCGAGACGTGACGTCGCTGCCTCAGGGCGAGCTCACCTCGTATCGGCGTACCAAGATCGGCTTCGTGTTCCAGTCCTACAACCTGATCCCCAACCTCTCGGCGCTGGGCAACGTCATGCTCCCCATGGAGTTCGCGCACGTGGACGCTACGGAGCGTCGTGCGCGGGCTGAGAAGCTGCTGCTCCGGGTGGGCCTGTCGGAGGACAAGCACGCGCGTAAGCCCGGGCGCCTGTCCGGTGGCGAGCAGCAGCGCGTGGCCATCGCGCGCGCACTGGCCAACCGCCCCTGTCTCATCCTCGCCGACGAGCCCACCGGCAACCTCGACTCAGAGACCGGCGCGCTCATCATCGAGCTGCTGCGCGATCTGGCGCGCACCGAGTC
>CAYOHY010000082.1:0-3779 GCA_964403885.1 uncultured Eubacteriales bacterium | reverse complement strand
CCGACGAGACGTATCGGCTGGTGGACGGCAGCCTCGTGCAGCTCGACGCGTTCGATGCCGCCGTCGCCAAGACCGGCGCGGCCTACCATGAGTGGCTCGCGCAGCGCGACGCCGGGTGCCTGGATGCGTTCGTGAGTGCGCTCGAGTCGCTCTTGGCCGCCGCGCCGTCCGGCCGCAAGCTCTCGGCCGCCAAGCTGCGGCGCCGCTACGACGAGATCGCCGGCGAGCCGCGCGTCGAAGTGCTGCTGCGCACCCTGGAGACAGACGACCTCTTCGAGGACGCCGAGTAGGGGTGTCGCGCGCCGTTTCGCCTTCTCGGCACGGGTGTTCACCCCAATCGCACGGGCCCCAGTCGCCCCGCGTCCCAATAGGGTAACTTCTTACTGCATTTGGTACTCTTGACGCGGGGGTTCGAGCGAGTCCCACGGCCTCATCGGCCCGGATGTTCGCATGACGAAGGGGGATTCCATGGCTTGGCAGATCATCCAATCATGGCCGTCGGTGACCGTGGCGCTTCTCGTCGCGTACTGGATCGCCATGGCGATCATCGTCATCACGGATGAACGCGAACCCACCGAGACGCTCGCATGGCTGCTCGTGCTGTTCGCCTTCCCGGGCCTGGGCCTGCTGTTCTACTTCCTGTTTGGCCGCAACTGGAAGAAGATCGCGCAGCGCAGCGCCTGGGCCAAGGAGATCTTCGCGCTCGCGCTGCCCACGATGAACCGCGTCTGGGGCACGTACTCGGAGGTCGAGGAGTCGCTGATCGCCGATATGGCCCCCAAGGGGCTTGCTCCCATCATCAACACCGCGCTCGCCGCCGACACTACCCACGTGCTGCCGGCCTACGACGTCACGATTCTGCGCAACGGCGACGTGCTCTACGACGTGCTCAAAGAGGACCTGCGAAACGCGAAGGACACCATCAACTTCCAGGTGTTCATCTGGGAGCGTGACAAGCTCACCGCCGAGCTCACCGCCATCCTGATCGAGCGCGCGCGGGCGGGCGTCGAGGTGCGCCTCCTCACTGACTACGTGGGCTGCATGACCTACAAGAAGGACGAGATCAAGGCGATGCAGGCCGCAGGCGTCAAGTTCCAAAGCGACCTGCCTGACTGGCGCAAGATCAACTACATGGACCACCGCAAGATCATCGTGATCGACAGCGTCATCGGCTATGTGGGCGGCCTGAACGTGGGCCAGGAGTACATCGACGGCCAGCCCCACTACAAGTCGTGGCGCGACACCCACAGCAAGTTCCACGGACCCGCGGTGGCAGACCTCCAGAAGCTCTTTGCCGCGCGGTGGCACGAGAACTCGAAGGAGAGCCTGTTCACCGAGCGCTTCTTCCCGCTCGAGTACCCGCAAGACGGCGTGATGACGCCCGCGATCACGGTCGCGCAGGGCGTGGAGCTGCTCTGGGACCCGGCTCGGCGCGTGCACGAGGCCGCCATGGCGTCGGCTCGCGAGCGCATCTGGATCCAGTCGCCGTACTTCATCCCCACGCCCGACATCTACGAGATCATGATCAACCAGGCGCTCGCCGGCAAAGACGTGCGCCTCATGATCACGGGCGTGCCGGACAAGAACCTGCCGTGGCGCGCCGCCCACTCGTTCTTCCACAAGTTCTTGCTCGCAGGCGGCAAGATCTACATGTACGAGCCGGGCTTCTTCCACGGCAAGACGCTCACCATCGACGGCGAGATCTGCGTCATCGGCACCATGAACATGGACATCCGCAGCCTCGCGCTGCACAAGGAGGTCATGACCTGGTACTTCAACCCGGACCTCGCGGCCCAGCACGACGCGATCTTCGAAGATGACATGACCAAGTGCTCGCAGGTCACGCTCGAGACCGTCGCCAACTGGTCGGCCGGTTTCAAGCTGCGCAACTCGGTGTCACGACTGATGTCGAACCTCATGTAGGCTCGGCCACGCAGAGCATACGGGGCCGGGGCGAAATCGCCTCGGCCTTTTGCTATGATACGAAGCCGCTTTATGCGGGCGTGGCGGAACTGGCAGACGCGCTGGATTTAGGTTCCAGTGGGGAAACTCGTGGAGGTTCGAGTCCTCTCGCCCGCACCACGCGACAATCCGCCGGACACGACCGGCATCGTGATCGAAGATTCGAAAGGACACCACCGTGCTCACCACTTCTGTCGAGCGCCTTGAGGGCAACGTCGTCAAGCTCACCGTCACCGTTCCGGCCGCCGAGGTCGATGCGGCGATCACCGCGGCCTACAAGGCCGTCTCCGGCAAGGTCAAGATCCCGGGCTTCCGTCCCGGCAAGGCGCCGCGTCCCATGATCGACTCGATGGTGGGCCGCGACTACGTGCTCGCCGAGGCCACCGAGGAGCTCGTCAACACCACCTACCCGCGTGCGCTCGACATCGAGTTCATCCGCCCCATCGAGTCTCCTGAGATGGAAGAGCTCGAGCCGGCCCAGCCCGGTGAGGACTACACCTACGTCGCGCAGATCGACGTCCGCCCGGAGCTCACGCTCTCGAGCACCGAGGGCTTCACCGTGACCCTCCCTGAGGCCGAGGCCACCCAGGCCGACATCGACCTGCAGATCGACGCCGCCCGCGAGCGTTTCGCCACGCTCGAGCCGGTCGAGGACCGTGGCGTCCAGGCCGATGACTTCGTGCTGCTGTCCTTCGTGGGCACCGTCGACGGCGAGCCCTACGAGGGCAACGAGGTCGACAAGTACCTCTACGAGATGGGCCGCGGCCTGATGCCGGTCGAGTTCGACGACGGCATCCTGGGCGCCAAGCCGGGCGATCAGCGCTCGGTGAGCTTCGCCATCCCGGACACGAGCTCCAACCCCGACTTCGTGGGTAAGACCGCCGGTTTCGAGATCACCGTCCACGAGATCAAGGCCAAGCAGCTCCCGCCGGTCGACGAGGAGTTCGCGACCAACATGGGCTTCGACTCGGTCGACGAGATGACCGCCGACCTCAAGTCGCGCCTCGACCTGCAGAAGGGCGTCGCGTTCGAGCGCGCCAAGGAGCGCGCCGTTCGTGAGGCCGCCGCTGAGCGTCTCGAGGGCGAGATCCCCGAGGCCATGATCAAGTCCCGCACCTCCACCATGCAGCGCGACTTCATGTCGATGCTCGACAGCCGTCAGCTGACCATGGACCAGTACCTCGAGGCCACCGGCGTCGACATCGAGACCCTCGAGGCCGACATCACCGCCCAGGCCGAGCAGTCGGTCCGTGAGGACCTCGCGCTCGAGGCCGTCTACCGCGCCGTGTGCGGCGAGATCACCGACGCCGACGTCGACGAGGAGATCGCCGAGATCGCCGAGGCCACCAACGCGAGTGTCGAGCAGGCGCGTGCCCGTTGGGTCGAGATGGGCCTGAACTCGGTGCTCCACGAGCAGATCATGCACAAGAAGGCACTGTCATGGCTCGCTGACAACGTCTCGATCGTCACTGAAAGCGCCGAGAGCACTGAGGAGTAGACATGCTTCCTGAGGCCAACGCACTGGTACCCATCGTCGTAGAGCAGACCAGCCGAGGCGAGCGCAGCTTCGACATCTACTCGCGACTCCTGAACGAGCGCGTGATCTTCCTTGGCACCCCCATCGACGATCACGTCGCCAACCTCGTCATCGCGCAGCTCCTGCACCTCGAGAGCGCCGATCCCGAGAAGGACATCAACCTCTACATCAACTCGCCGGGCGGCTCGGTCACCGATGGCCTCGCCATCTACGACACGATGCAGTTCATCAAGTGCGACGTGTCCACCATCTGCGTGGGCCAGTGCGCGAGCATGGGCGC
>CAYOHY010000081.1:0-6203 GCA_964403885.1 uncultured Eubacteriales bacterium | reverse complement strand
CTTGCGGGCGTGCTCGCCGGCTGCGCGGGACAGACGCTGAGCGTGCCGCTCGCGACGCTCCCCTCGCCCGTGGCGGCTTCCGCCGTCACCACGCCACCGCTCGTGTTCGCGGTGATCGGCGACTACGGCATGAACAACGCGAACGAGGCCGCGGTCGCTCGGCTCGTGGCCTCGTGGAAGCCGGAGTTCGTCGTGACCACCGGTGACGACTACTACCGCGAGGCCGGTGGTACCGGTCTCGACAAGTACAAGCGCTCGACCGGCGCCTACTACGGCCAGTGGGTGTCGCGCCACCGCTTCTTCCCCTCGATGGGCAACCACGACTACACCGACGCGACGCCCGCGCCGGAGACGTACCTGTCCTACTTCGAGCTCCCGGGCACGGGCTACCGTTCCTTCTCGGGTAACGAGCGGTACTACGACGTGGTCATGGGTCCCGTGCACCTGTTCGTGGTGAACTCCAACCCCCAGGAACCCGCTGGGATCACCCGCACGTCGAAACAGGCGCGCTGGCTGCGCACGGCGCTCCACGCCTCACGCTCGCAGTTCAACCTGGTGGTCGACCACCATCCGCCGTACTCATCGGATCGCGACCATGGCTCGACGCCGGCGCTGCAGTGGCCCTACGCGCAGTGGGGCGCCGACGCCGTGCTCTCCGGCCACGCCCACGTGTACGAGCGTATCCAGCGCGACGGGACCACCTACGTGGTCAACGGGCTGGGTGGCGCGACACGAAAGCCGTTCGCGACACCGGTCTCCGGCAGCGTGAAGCGCTACAACGCGAACTGGGGAGCGCTCAAGGTGACCGTCGAGGGCGACTCACTGCGCTGTGAGTTCCGCTCCGCCGACGGCAAGCTCGTGGACAGCTTCCGCGTGACGCCTACATCTTCAGGAACTTCATCAGCTCGTACACCATGAAGCCCGGCCAGAAGAACGCCTTGAAGAAGCCGATGAGCCCGTCGAAGAAGCTCGTGGCCGTCTGGATGTAGTAGAAGACCGCACCAAAGAAGCCCAATCCGTACACCGCGCCGGCACCGGCGGCGGCACCGTTCGTTCCTGCGTCTGCCATGTGTCCCCTCCTCGTGTTGTGATGCTTCTACCCGGAGGAGGCGTCGACCATCTCCTGAGCCGGCCTCGCCAACTGCACGCAGTGGCGACTACGCACCGCCAAACACGCCGCTCATCGCCAGCGCCCCTACCGCCACCTTCGCCGCGATCACGGCGGCGAGCGCGTAGAGCAGCGCGGCATCGCTTCGCATCAGCGCAGGCCGCAACCCCGTGGCGAACATCACCGCGAGCACCACGATCATCACGCCCAGCACGATCCCGATGACCATGGGCGCCGATGTCCAGTCGCCTCCCATCCGCTTGAGCACCGGCCCGATGCCCAGCGCCGAGCACGCCACAAACCCTGCCGAGAACACACTCCAGAATGCGAGCTTCATCGTTTCTCTCCCTGTCTACTTGAACGGATACATCAGGAACTCGGTGAACAGCAGCACGCCGATGACGAGAAGCAGCCGCACCGGCTCGGCCCACGGCATGCCCCACATCCACAGCGCCACCATCCACGGCAGACACAGCAGCCAGATCACGCCCTGCACCAGCAGCGGCATCGAGCGGGTCCACGCCCAGACCTCGGTGAGCCGTGCGGGATCGGTGAACAGGTAGTAGGCGAACGCCACGTTCACCGCGGTCGACACGCCAAACACGGTGAGCGAGAAGAGCTTCTCGCCCGGGGTCTGATCGGCGAAGCCACGCACCACGGACTCGGTCGTCTCGGTCGCGATCGCTTGAGTCGGTACCATCACGCACTCCTTCCACAGTGGAAACTCTATTGGTTTCCAGTTTCCTACGGGCCGAACAAAGGGCCGTTGCCCCTGCCGCAAGCGGCCGGGCCGGCCCGACTCCTAGCCGATGAAGCGCAGCAGCCGCTCCACCAACTCCGCGTCCCGGTCATACGCCGGATTCGCGTTCACCATCACCACGTACTCGAGCAGCATCGCCTTGCACATCTTCTCGACGAGGTCGGGGTCGCCCGCCGCGAACTCGCCCGCCGAGATGCCCTCGGCGACGATCTCGCGCAGCAGGTCGCCGTTGGCCTTGGCGAACGCATCGGCGGCGATCTCGTACTCTTGCAGCCACTCGGCCTCGCTCGTCTCGGCGATGTGTGCGCGGGCCGAGCCGATCACGAACTTCAACAGCGCCTCCGCCCTCGCCCGATGGCCGGGCAGCTCGGCGACCATGGCGCGCAGCCGCTTCTGCTCGGCCGCGGCCTGGCGCTCGACGATGTAGCCGTAGATCTCACGCTTGCCATCGAAGTGCACGTAGATCGTCTTCTTGCTGATGTGGAGCTCACGCGCGACGTCGTCGAGGGTGGTCTTGGCGTACCCCAGGCGAGCGACGTAGCGCTCGAACGTCTGGGCGATCTCTTCCTTCTGGCTCATGATCCACCTCCCGATCGACGCGGTAGGAAACTCCAACGCCGCTCAGTTTCCTCCGTGGAAACTGAAATGTCAAGCAGTTTCCGCCGGAAATCTTTCGAGCCCTGCCGAGGAACCCGTCGGGCGCCTGCCTAGCGGCTACCCGGGGGCGCGAACGTCGCCTCGGCCTCGCGCAGAAGCTCGCGGATGGGGAGCCCCTGCGGGCAGATGTCCTCGCACTGACCGCAGTCGGTGCAGGCATCGGGCTTGCCCTTGAGGCTGACCCAGCCGGTGAGCCACGCGTCGCGCGTGTCCCACATCGCAGACGCGTTGAGCGCGGCCAGCACCTCGGGGATCGCGACGCCGGCGGGGCACGGCTGGCAGTAGCGGCACGACGTGCAGTCGGCCTTCACGCGCGAGCGCAAGGCGGTCTTGGCCCGGGCGAACACGTCGCGCTGCTCCGGGGTCAGCGCGCCGGGAAGCGCGTTCTGGGCGGCGGCGATGTTCTCGGCGAGTTGCTCGGCGGTGTTCATGCCGGAGAGCAGCGTGCTCACGCCGGGCTCGTTCCAGACGTAGCGCAGCGCCCACTCGGCGGGGCTCCACGGCTCAGGGCGCTCGGCGAAGACGGCCGCGACCTCGTCGGGCAGGCCGGTCGCGAGGCGGCCGCCCTTGAGCGGCTCCATGACCACCACACCGATGCCCTTCTCGGCCGCGTAGCGCAGACCCTCGTAGCCGGCCTGGTAGTCGGTGTCCATGTAGTTGTACTGCAGCTGGCCAAAGGCCCAGTTGTCGTACTCGTCGATGATGCGCGGGAAGTCTGCGGCGGCGCCGTGGAACGAGAACGCCGGGAAGCGGATCAGGCCGCGCTCGACCGCACCATCGAGGAACTCGCGCACGCCCAGGTCGCGCATGCGGTCCCACGAGTCGCCGTTGAGGCCGTGGACCAGGTAGAAGTCGATGTGGTCGGTCTGAAGGCGCTCGAGCTGCTGGGCGAGGAAGGTGTCCATGTCCTCGCGCGTCTTCACGAGCTGCTGCGGCAGCTTGGTGGCGAGCTGCACACGCTCGCGCCACCCGCCCGATAGCGCCCTGCCCACGAACGGCTCGCTCTGACCCGCCTGGCCAAAGCTCGACGCGTGGTAGAACCACGCGGTGTCGATGTAGTTCACGCCGCTCTCGATGGCGTCGTGCAGCAGCGCGGTGGCCGCCGCCTCGTCGATCTGGTCAGGCGTGCCCAGCGTAGGCAGCCGCATGCAGCCAAATCCCAGTGCGGATACCTCGACGCCCGTGCGACCCATGGTGCGGTACTGCATGCGGAACCACCCGTTTCGTATCGGTGTACCGGCGCATTGTACGCCCGGGGACGGCGGCGCTGCATCGGGTGAAACCTGTTGACTTCTTGTATCGGTTGTCGCTATAACGGGGTACGATATATCGGACGGCGATATACAACGCACTTCGGAGGAATCGACGTGATGTCAGCAGCCACAGATACCGGACCGCTCACGGAGTCCGTGTTCTACGTTCTGCTCTCGCTCTACGAGCCCATGCACGGCTACGCGATCATGCAGCGCATCGGCCAGCTCAGCGCGGGGCGCGTGAGCATGGGGCCCGGCACGCTCTACGGAGCGCTCAACACCCTCGCCGAGAAGGGCTGGGTGCGCTTGCTGCCGGCCGCCGAGGGCGAGCGCAAGAAGGAGTACGAGATCACCGACCTCGGCAGGGCCGCGGTCGACCGTGAGCTGACGCGACTCGAAGAACTGGTCGCCAACGGGCGGCACGTCATCAAGGGGGAACCCCGATGAGCACCAAGGTGGTCTGGAAGCCGTACGTCGACTACGAGAAGGAAGAGCGCTGGCTTAACGAGATGGCGGCGCAGGGCTGGAACCTCGAACGCTACACCTGGATGCGCTACCGGTTCACGCAGGGCACGCCTGGCGAGTGGACGTACCGTCTTGAGCTTCTGCCGGACGCACTCTCGAGCGCGAAGAGCCGCGAGTACCTCGACTTCATGAGGGACAGCGGCGTCGAGGCGGTCACCTCGTACGGCCGGTGGGTCTACTTCCGCCGGCGTGCCGCCCAAGGCCCGTTCGAGGTCTTCACCGACCTCGATTCGCGCATCGCGCACCACACGCGCGTGGCGACCATGTTTGGGACCATCACGGCGGCGCTGTTGCCGCTGGCGATGGTGGCGGTCAACTCGTCGATCCACAACGGCTCGACCTTCATGCTGCCGCTGGTGGCCGTCGAGCTCGTGCTCTGGTGCGCGATAGGCGCGGCGGCGCTGCACCACTCCCGAAAGGCATCAAGCCTTCGGAAGCAGCGCCAGCTGTTCGAGTAGCGCGGGCCGTTCGCGGGGTCGCCGCGCCTACGCGCACGCCGCCGCGACAACGGCGGTGTCGGCTGCGGGCTCAGCCTCGACCTTCGGGTGCAGGAACTTGCCGCGCTCCAGCAACCAGGCCTGAAGCCACAGGCTCGCGGGCCACGCTGCTGCGCCCACCCATACGGTCCACGCCCAGAAGTCGCTTCCCACCATCAGGTTGAGGGCCACGGCGGCACCGCACACGACGACCCACTGCAGCACGCGCGTCTTCATGCCGGCCGTTCCCACCTCGATCGCGACGACGGACTGCGGGTCCTGATGGAAACGCCACAGCTCGAACGCGATCCAGCCGAAGGCGACCATCGTCAGCAGCACATCGGCAACCGCCGAGCCGCCGGAGACGGCGTTGCCCAGCGCACCAAGAACGGTCAGTACGAACAGCAGCGCGACGGCGCCCACAGCGGACAGCGCCACCACGTGGAGCCTGAGCCGCGCCTGGTAGACCTCGGCCATGACGGGCTCGGGGGCCGCAGGTGTGGCGACGACGTCCGCGCCGTCCTCGGCGGCGAACTCCTTCACGAGACCGCTCAGGTCGCCCATCGACGCGATCGCCATGCCCAGCGCCTCGTCCTCGGGGCGACCGTCGGCGACGAGGTCGGCGACCTTGGCGGTGAGGTCGGCGATGAGCTCCTCTTGCTGCTCGAGCACCTCGGGGGTCTCGGGGACTCCTACGAACGCGCCCTTCACGTAGTACTTGATGGCTTCCATGGTCACTCCTTCTCGGCTTCGCCGGACACGAGCCGGTCGATGAGCGTGCGAGCGCGCTTCCAGTCCTCCAGGTTGCGAAGGTACGTGTCGCGGCCTTCGGTCGAGATCCGGTAGTACTTGCGGCGCCCGCCCTGGGACTCCTCGCCCCAGTACGAGCTGATCAGCCCCGCCCCCTCCATGCGTCGAAACGCCGAGTAGAGCGTGGGCTCCTTGAGCTCGTACTCCCCGTCGGAGAGCACGCCGACCTGCTTCACGATCTCGTAGCCGTAGCGGTCCTGCCCGTTGAGCAGGCCGAGGACGATCGTGTCGATGTGGCCGCGTATCAGATCGCTGCTGATGGGTGTCTCAACTGTCACGTCGCACCTCCTTCAAGGCGCATCGTGCCGCACAGTAGTATGTCTGTCAAGGTACTATGCGCGGCACCGCTCAGCGCGCGCGTCGCCGGGGCTTGCCTCGGGTATCAACTCCCTCAGCACCCACCCGCCGAGAGGACCTCCCATGAGCGACTTCATCGAACTGACGAGCACCGAGGGCATCGAGCCCGGCACGATGAAGGCGGTCGACCTCGACGACCACCACTTCCTCGTCACCCGGGTGGGCGACGACTTCTTCGTGACCGACGCTCGCTGCCCGCATCTGGGCGGCCATCTCGACAAGGGCGTGCTCGAAGGCAGCGTGGTCACCTGTCCGCG
>CAYOHY010000080.1:0-6272 GCA_964403885.1 uncultured Eubacteriales bacterium | reverse complement strand
CTGCGCGACGCGATCGACGCCGGCACCCGCGCGCTCATCCTGTGCAACCCGCACAACCCTTTGGGGCGCTCGTTCTCGGCCCAGGAGCTCGCCCGCGTGCTCACCGTCGCCGAGGAGCACGACCTGCTCGTCATCAGCGACGAGATCTGGCAAGACATCGTCTATCCGGAGGGTGGCGGGCACATCCCGTTCGCGTCGGTTGCGCCCGAAGCGCTCGCGCGAACCGTCACGGTGACCGCCGCGAGCAAGAGCTTCAGCCTGGGTGGCTTGAGCTGCGCTGTCGCGCATATGGGTCATGAGCGCACGTGCCAAGCGATCCGCGCGCTCGCGCCACACCTGCTTGGGGGCGTCAACGCGTTGGGCGCGCGTGCAACGCTCGAGGCGTGGACGCACGGAGAGCCATGGCTGACGGCGACGGTGCGAACCCTGCACGCCAACCGCGACCACCTGCTGACCCGGTTGCGCGCGGAGCTGCCCGAGGTGGGCGTGCGGACGCCGGAGGCGACCTACCTCGCCTGGCTCGACTTCCGGGCCACGCCGCTCGCCGATGACCCCGCCGCCGCACTGCTCGAGCGCGGCAAAGTGGCGCTGTCTCCCGGACCGGACTTTGGAACGGCGGGTGCGGGGTTCGCTCGGCTGAACTTCGCCACGCATCCGGAGGTGCTGGACCTGATCATCGACCGCGTGGTGGCCACGGTGCGCGGCTGAGCACGCGACAGCGCGTCTCAGCGCTTGTCGTCTCCGGGCTGCTGGATGCCGATACGGTTTCCCTCGGTGTCTCTGAAGAGGACGATCCAGCCCACCATGGGTCCCATGAACCGCTTCTCCTGAAGCACCTCGCCGCCGGCTTCCGTCACGCGAGCCGCCATGGCGTCGATGTCGCCACCTGACCCCAGGTACACCGTGGGGCCGCCATCGCCGGGGTGCGTGTCGACCTTGTACAGGTCGAAAGCGACCACCATCTCACCAGGGCCCCCGTCTTCGGGCTGTGGCGGCATGGGCAGGGCGATGCCCTCCATGTCGGGCATCTGGACCACAGGCATGCCCAGAACGTGGGCGTAGAACGCGGAGGCACGCTCGAGATCGGTGACCGGTATGTCGGTCCACACGATGATGTCAGGCACGGTTCGCTCCCTTGGTCGACGCTGATGCGAAGGTGTACGTACCCAACATCAGCGCCCCATGTGGCGCCTGCCGCCGCCCATCACCGCGCTGAACCCGGGCACCGCCGAGGCGACCATCAGCCACTTCGCGAGCGTGGGCTCGGTGGGGTAGAGCAGCGCGCCGGCGATGAGCAGTGCCGCGAACACCACGGCGCTTGCCACGCGACCCACGCTTCGCTCGAGACGGCGCACGCGCAGCTCCAGAAGCGGCGTTTGCACGTTGAGCTCGCCGCGCTCCACGAGCGTGAGGACGCGATCCGCGCGGGCCGGCAGGCCGATGACGCTCTGGAAGATCTTCGTGCCTTCGGAGAGCACGGTCTGGAAGATGCCGCCCTCGCCGTCGCCGTCATCGGAGATGAGCTTGGTGGCGTAGGGCGCGATGGTGCTCCAGAGGTTGAACTCGGGAGACAGGCCCGTGCACATGCCCGAGAGGATCGCCACGCTTCTGCCCAGGAGCAGGAGGTTCTCCGGCAGCTGGAAGGGCAGGTTGAGCATCAGCTCGCGGAACTGCAGGCCAAAGCTCATCATCTCGCTGTGATCGATCTGCTTCAGGTCGCCCATGCTCATGCCGCCAAAGCGGTCGAACACCTGCATGCTCGCCATCTCGATGAGCTTGAGGTCGGCGGTGGGCAGGAGCACGTCGAGCGTCTTGAAGCTCTTCACGAGACGCGCACCGTCTTGGGTGCCGATGGCGATGAGCGCCTCGCGCAACCCCGCGCGCAGATTCTCGGGCACGCGGCCCACCATGCCGAAGTCGATGAAGGTGAGCTGCCAGTCGCGGTTGCCGTTCTCATCGGTGGAGTCGAGCGGCGTGACGAAGAGGTTCCCGGGGTGAGGATCGGCGTGGAAGAAGCCGTCCTCGAAGATCTGCTGCATGTAGGTCTCGACGAGCACCGAGGCGACCTCGTCGCGGTCGATGCCCGCGGCGGTGATGGCGTCGTAGTCACCCAGCTTGATGGCGGTGACATCTTCGAGCGTGAGCACGCGGCGCGTGGAGAGGTCCCAGGCGATGTGCGGGATGCGGACGCGCGCGTTGTGCGCGAACAGGTCCCTGAACGTCTCGGCGTTGGAGCCTTCGGCGAGGTAGTCGATCTCCTCGCGCGTGGTGAGCGCGAACTCCTCCACGAGCGCGGGCACGTTGGCTCGCATGGCGACAGGCTTGTAGCGCTGCAGCCAGCCGCCCACCCGGCGAAGTGCGGCCAAGTCGACCTCGACAACCTGCTCGATGTGAGGGCGCTGGACCTTCACCACCACCTCGGCGAATCCCAGCTGGGCGGCGTCGGCGTCACGCAGGCACGCGCGGTGCGCCTGCCCCAGTGAGGCAGCCGCCAGCGGCGTGGGGTCGAACGAGGCGTAGTGGACTTCGAGTGCGCTGCCCAGCTCGGCCTCGGCCAGGGCGCGGATCGCCGAGAACTCCTCGGCGGGGACCTCGTCTTGGAGGCCGGCGAGCTCGTCGGTGATCTCCGGGGGCAAGATGTCGAGGCGGGCGCTCAGGAACTGGCCCACCTTGATCATGAGGCCGCCCATCGAGATCGCGAGTGCGCGGAACCGTTGAGCGGTGCGCCGGTTGCGGTCCGAGCGCGTGGAGTCGGCCCAGCCGCCCAGGCCGATGCGACGCAGGAGGATCTCCCAGAACATGAAGCCGAGGGTGACTCGGCCAAAGAAGAACACGATGCGCCAGTAACGAACGCGCAGGTGGGACGGGTTCATCGATCCTCCGTGGTTGCGTGCATACGGCCCGGGACGGCAGCGGGCGAGACTAGTCCTCGGCGAGCAGTGCGTAGAGCTTCTTGCGGGCGTCGTTCATGATCTCGATCGCGGCCGCACTCTGCTCCTTGGTACCCGTCTTGCCGATCTGGAAGATGGGCTGCATGAGTCGGCCCACGGCCTCGCGGTACTCGCCAAGACCGGAATCGGCGCCGGCGACCTCATCCCAGGGGGCGGGCTGATCGGCGGTCTCGGCCACTGCGGCGACACCCGCCTCGGTGAGGCTGAAGACCTTCTTGCCGCCGGACTCCTCGGAGGTGAGCAGTCCTTCGTCGGCGAGCAGCTGGAGCGTGGGGTAGACCGAGCCGGCGCTGGGGCTCCATGCGCCGCCGCTGCGGGCCGAGAGCTCCTGGATGATCTGGTAGCCGTGCATGGGGGACTCGGAGAGCAGGCGCAAGACGGCGGCGCGTACGTCGCCACGTCGCGCGCGCATCCCGTGACCCGCGAATCCCATGGGGTGCATGCCGGGGAACGGGGGCTTGAAACCGTGCTTGCCAAAGCCGCCGTGGTGGCCGTGGCCGTGGTGGCCGCGAGCGCCGTGGCCGCAGGACTCGCCGTTGCCGGGGTGATGTGCGTGCATAGGGCTTCTCCTTCTGGACGGGATAACGCGATATATCGTTATCTATCGGGAGGAGAAGCACGGGTCGTGCCAATGCGCGTGGGGAATGTACTAGCATCCGTCGAGGCGCGAAGGAGGACGTGATGCCGATGAAGCGCATGCTGCTGGTGATCGCGGTCGTGGCAGGCGTGGTGCTCGCCATGAGCGGCTGCACGTCCAAGAACACGGTCGACCCCACCAAGCTCAACGGCACGTGGAAGCTCGAGTCGTTCGGCACGTCGAGCGGCCTCGAGCAGGCGGCCCGAGGGGTCCGCACGGAGCTCACGCTCGCCGACGGCCAGGCCTCCGGCAACGGCGGGGTCAACTCCTTCAGCGGCACGTATGAGGCGTCGGGCGACGCGAAGATCTCCTTTGGTGCGCTGGCCGCCACCGAGATGGCCGGCTCGCCTGAGGCGATGGCGCAGGAGCAACGGTTCTTCGACGCACTAGCGAAGGCCAAGCGCTACGAGTTCAACGGTCCCAAGCTCGTGCTGGCCGACCTGGGGAACAACACGCTGGTCATCCTGGTGCCTCGGTAGGATCTGCGCCCTCGGCACGGCATCCGGTGCGGCCGTGTTAGGGTAGGGGCATGATGCTTCGGGCTCGACATACCCACGCCTTCTGTCTGCTGTGCCTGTTCGCGGTGCTCGTGGTCGCCGGTGCGCTGCTGGCTGCGCCGGGCACGTCGCCCGCGGGCGGCCTCGTCGGCTCCGGGCACGCCTGCATCGGCTCCGCCTCCGTGTCCGGTGCTTCTGCCGCCGGGCGCACGCTGCAGGGCACGTGGTGGGTGGCGATCATCGCCGCGTGTGCGCTCGTCGCGCGCGTGAGCTCGACCCGCGGCGCCATCCGCCGCCGCGAGACCCACGTCGCCGGCGTCGCGATGCTCGACCCCTTCATCCTGCGGATCTGAGACGCGGATCTGGCCGCGCGCTTGGGCGCGCGCCGATCCACCGGACCGCATCGTGCGAGAACCGTGCATGGACGCACGCGTTCGCGCGCACCCAGAAGGGACACACCATGAATCCGAGCGAGGTCATTCGACTCGTCATCTTCGTCGTTGCCATCGTGGCCATCGCAGGCGGCTTGCTTGCTTTGGACACCCTCATCGCCCGTCGCGCCTCCGATGCGCAGGACTCCGAGACACCCGCGAACACCGACTGATCAGCAGTCTCGACGTAGGCGACTGACGCACGCGGCCGCCCTCCTGGTGCATTTCGCTTGGGGGGCGGCCGGCGCGCAGGGTGTGAACCGGCGTCCGCTGGGCTATGAAGTAGGAGGGTGAGCCGCCGTTCGAGCGCGGCTCTGCAGGGGAGGGCGCTGAGCGTGGACTCCGACACCATGCGACGGCACGACGGCGAGGACTCAGGCGCAGCGCAGGTCACCGTGCGCGTCTTCAGCAGCCTGCGCCCGTATCTGGTCGAGCGCGGCGTTCACGAGACGACGCTCGTGGTTGCCATTCCGGTTGAAGGCGTCACCGGCTCCGAGCTCGCCCAGCTCATGGAACTGCCGGTCTCGGCGATCGAGGGGGTGTTCGTGAACCACGTGGTACACGGGCTGGGCGTTGTGATCCGGCCTGGCGACCGCGTGGCCTTCGTGCCCGACACCACGCCGGGGCCTCATCGATTCATGCTGGGGCTCTACCGAGCGGGCCGCGACGAGAACGCCTAGCGCCTACGGCTCCGGGTGACCCAGCAGGATGCGGATCGCGGCATGCGCTTCGTGCGCGGCGGCGACCATGACCCGGCTCGACAGCAGCGGCAGGTTGTCGCGCACGTCACTCGTGTGGTCGCCGGTGAGGTAGTAGCTGGTGGCCAACCGCTCGGTGGTGATGTCGTTGGCCGAGGAGAACCCGGCGAGCCCCGACGCTCCCACCAGTGGCAGGCCGGGACAGCCACTCAGCAGCACGTTGGCGATCATCGCCTTGGTGCTCGCGGTGTCCACCGCCTCGATCACTACGTCGGCGCCTTCGACGAGGCTTTGCAGGTTGTCGGCGGTCACGCACACCTGATGCAGCAGCAGGGTCACGTCGCTTCTGATGCGCAGCAGCGAGTTGGACAGGGCCGCCGTCTTCATCTGGCCCACCTGGTCGGCGAAGTAGCGCTGGCGGTTGAGGTTGCTCGTGTCCACCTCGTCGAAGTCGATCAGGGTGAGCGTGCCCACCCCGGCTCGGACGAGCATCTCGGCGGCGTTGCTGCCCAGTCCGCCGCAGCCCACGATCGCCACGTGGCTCGATGCGAGCCGTTCGCGCACGGCGGCGTCGTCGTTGAAGGCGACGGGCGTCAAGCGATGCGGTTTTGCGGGCACGGGCGGCTCAGCCTCCGGCGACCGGCGGGAAGATCGCGAGCCGGTCTCCCTCGGTGAAGGCGTAGTCGTCAGGGGCGTGGCAGCCGTTCACGAACACGACCCGTGGTCCGTCGGGAAGGCCCAGCTGGGCGATCACATCGGCGACGGTCGCGCCCGGCTCGATCTCGAGCGGTCGCGCGTGCCTGCCTCCCTGTCCGTCGGGCTGGTAGGCGGAGAGATATGCGAAGAGCGCCACGCTGATGGTCATGCGAACCCTTTCGACCCCCGTGCCGCTACGGCCAGTGTGGCGACACGGGGGTCAAGGACGTCACGTGCTACTGGAGACCCATCTCCTTGGCGGTCTCCGGCACGAAGTCGAAGACGGAGTCGAGGTCTTCGTCACTCACGCTGAACACCACGTTGTGCGGCGGCAGCTTGTCCTCGTAGAAGAACTTGGGCAG
>CAYOHY010000079.1:0-6532 GCA_964403885.1 uncultured Eubacteriales bacterium | reverse complement strand
AGCGCGAGCCACGCGCCGCCCAGCAGCCACGAGGCGAGCACATCACTGGGCCAGTGGACACCCAGGTACACGCGCGAAGTGCCCACGAGGACCGGATACAGCGCGCACCCCGCAAGAGCGAGCGAGCGTCGCCATCCCCTGAGCCCGGAGCGCAGCACCACGTAGCCCAGCGCCGCGCCCAGGCACAGGCTGGCCATGGTGTGCCCCGAGGGGAAGCTGTAGGACTCGGGCAGGGGTATCAGCGCGTTTCCCGCAGGCGGCCGAGGACGGTCGAAGCGGCCCTTGGACACCGTCGACAGCACCACGCCGCCGACGACCACCATCGCGACGAACAGTGCACCGCGGCCGGGCCGACGCGTCCCCCACGCCGACACCGCGAGGATCGACACCACCACGGCGGTCACGAACAGCGTTCCTCCGAGGAAGGTGAATCCCTTCATCGCCACGGTGAGCCCCGGGCTGCGCCACGACTGGATCCAGGCACCCACTGTCGCGTCGAAGCGGGCCACCCCGGCCGAGTAGGCAAAGTCCTCGGCGAGCTCCCAGAAGCCCGCGAAGCACGCGAGCGACACAGCGAGGCCGACTGCGAGCGGCCCGCGCCTCACGCGCCTGCCGCCTCCACGAAACGAGCCGCGACCTGCTTCTTGCGCGACAGCACGCCCGGCATCCACGCACCGGTCTCGCCCAACTCGGTGCCCATCGCGCGCTCAGCGAGCCGCGTCTTGCCCACCGCGATGATCTGCGAGCCCTCACGCACGATGTCGGTGGCCATGAGGAGCACGAGGTCGTAGTCGCGCGAATCGAGCAGGGACTGCATGGCGGCCCGCACCTCGCCTACGTGGTCCATGAGCTCGGTGAGGTCCACCGTCTCGTACTGGGCGATCGCGGCCACGGTGTCACCGGCGCGGTACTCCTTCACGTCGGCGCGCACCACCTTCTCGGCACTGAACGGCTCGCCGGCCGAGCGCGAGCGGAAGACCTCCATGCCAAAGTCGAGCGCGTCGACTCCCACCTGCGCGGCCAGGCGCTCGACACAGTCGCGGTCGACCGCCGTGGTCGTGGGCGACTTGAGCAGCACGGTGTCGGTGAGCACGGCGGAGAGCAGGATGCCGGCGATGGGTACCGGGATCTCGACGCCAAGGGCCCGGTAGCGCTCGGCGACGATCGTCGCGGTGGAGCCCACCGGCAGGTTGAGGAACAGGATCGGTCCCGCGGTCTGGATGTCGCCCACGCGGTGGTGGTCGACGATCTCGATCACGCTCGCGTCCTCGATCCCCAGCGCGGACTGCGACGCCTCGTTGTGGTCGACCAAGACCACGCGACGCTTGGTGCCCCGGGCGATGTTGGTGCGCGTGAGGATGCCGGCGCAGTGGCCCGCGTCGTCGATCGCGATCGCTTCGCGGTGCTTGCTTGTCAGCAGGTCCTCGATCGCCTCGGCGAGCAACGCCTCGGGCGAGACCATGAGCGCATCGGTCTCCATCAGGTCGCCCACGGCGTGGGCGAGCGAGACCAGTCGTGCCGCCGAGTAGGTGTCTGCGGCGGTGAGGATGAGCGCGGCGCCCTTCTCGGCGGCCAACGCGATGACCTCAGCAGGCGGACGAGTGCCCCCTGTGACCACCAGACAGCCCACACCGGCCTCCAAGGCCATGGGCTGGGTTCGGATGCGGTTTCCCACGATCAGGACGTCTCCGGCGCTCACACGCGCGGCGACGGTGCCGGGCTCGCCCGCGCCGATGTGCACGTCGCCGGCCACCAGCATGTCGGGGTCTCCGGCGAGCAGCTCGCCGTCGAGCACACGCGCGAGGCGCGCGACGGTGACGGGCATCTCGGCGAAACCGGCGATCTCGGTCTCTTCGAGATAGCGCTCGGCGAGCATGCCCTGGCTCAGAAGGCCAAGCACCACACCGTTGGCGTCGACCACCGGCAGGGCACGAACCCCGCGCTCCCGCATAAGCCGGCCTGCCTCGAGCATGGGCTCCTCGGGACGGATGGTGATGACGTCTTCGACCATGACGTCACGCACGCGCGGGTACACGTGGGAGATCTCGGCGGGCAGCTCCACGCCGAAGCGCTCGAACACGCGCTGGGTCTCCGTGGGCACGGGCCCCAGACGCGCGGGCAGGTAGACGTTGTCGGTGTCGGTCAGGTTCTTGAGGTGCGCGTAGGCGACCGCAGAGCTGATCGAGTCGTTGTCGGGGTTCTTGTGACCGAAGACGAGGACGGGGCCCACGGGCTGGATCCTTCCTGAGATGCAGGTCGCGCGCTATCCGGCGACTACTGCTTGATCTTCACGATAGGTGCGTACCCGACCAGCAGCTTCTTTGTCTCACGCGTACGGTCGAAGTAGATCTCGAGCGCGTCGCCCTTGACCGACTTGACCGTGCCGCGACCGAACGCCTTGTGGTCGACCAGGTCGCCCACCTCGAACGTCTCCTTGGGAGCGCTCGACGCCGAGGACGCGGCCTTGGGGGCACCCATGCCGTACCCGCCACCGATGGGCGCCTTGGCCTTGGGGGTGCCGCTTCCGTACACGCGGCCTTCGCCGCGGCCCGAGCCGGTGCCGTGACCAAACGTCCCTCGCCGGTCGCCGCGCTTCTCGTAGCCGGTGCCGGAGAACCCGCTCGATCCGGCGCCCGACACCTCGAGGTGCTCGGCCGGGATCTCGCCGATGAAGCGGCTGGGCGGGTTGTGCTGCGTGTTGCCGAACAGCGAACGCGAGTTCGCGTGCGTGAGGTACAGCCTCTCGCGGGCGCGCGTGATCGCCACGTACGCGAGACGGCGCTCCTCTTCGACGCCCGCCTGCTCGAACATCGAGTTGGCGTGCGGGAAGATCGACTCCTCGAGGCCGGCCACGAAGACGACCGGGTACTCGAGGCCCTTGGCGGTGTGCACCGTCATGAGCGTGACGTATGAGTCGCCCTCGACCACGGAGTCGAGGTCGGTGCGCAGTGCGAGCCACTCCATGAAGTTGGGCAGATCGGGCTCGTCGTGGCTCGCGGCGAACTCGGACACGACGCCGAAGAACTCGCGGATGTTGTCGATGCGTCCCTGGGCCTCGTCGGTGCGCTCGGCCTCGAGCGCCTCGATGAGGCCGGACTTGGCGACGATCATCTCGACCAGGTCGCGCAGGTCGCCCGCCATGGTGCGCAGCTCGTCGAGCAGCTCGGCGAAGCCGAACAGCTTGCCGCGCGCACGGGCGTCGAGCCAGTCCTCGCCCACGCCGGCGCGCATCGCCACCTCGAACGTGGTCTCGCGCTCGCGGGCGACCAGCTCGATCTTGTCGATCGTGGCGTCGCCGATGCCGCGCTTAGGGGTGTTGATGATGCGCTTGAGTGCGATCTCGTCGGCGGGGTTGACCACGGCCTTGAGGTAGCCCATGACGTCGCGGATCTCGGCGCGGTCGAAGAACTTGGTGCCGCCCACGATGCGGTAGGGCACGCCCGCACGAAGGAGCGCGTCTTCGATCGAACGCGACTGCGCGTTGGTGCGGTAGAAGATCGCGACGTCGCAGTACGAGCGGTTCTCGGCGCGCAGGAGGCGCTCGATCTCGCCGGTGATGAAGCGGGCCTCGTCGCGCTCGTCGCTCGCGAGGTAGCTCGAGATCTTCTCGCCCTCGGCGTTGCTCGTGAACAGCGTCTTGGGCTTGCGGTTCGAGTTGTTGGCGACCACGGCGTTGGCGGCCATGAGGATGCGCGCGGTCGAGCGGTAGTTCTCCTCGAGCTTGACCACCTTGGCCTCGGGGTAGTCGTGCTCGAAGTCGAGGATGTTGCGGATGTCGGCGCCGCGCCAGGAGTAGATCGACTGGTCGTCGTCGCCCACCACCATCAGGTTGCGGTGCTTGGCCGCGAGCAGGTTGGTGATCGCGTACTGTGCGCGGTTGGTGTCTTGGTACTCGTCGACGCTGATGTAGCGGAAACGGTCCTGGTAGGCAGCGAGCACCGTGGGGTGCTGGGCCAGCAGGGTGTGCGTGTTGACGAGCAGGTCGTCGAAGTCCATCGCGTTGGCCGCCAGAAGGCGCGCCTGATAGCGCGGGAAGATCTTGGCCGCCATCTTGTCGAGCGGCGAGCCGGCCCGGGCAGCGAACTCATCGGCGGTGAGCAACTCGTTCTTGGCCGAGGAGATGCGGCCCTGCATCGCGTTGACCGCGTAGACCTTCTCGTTGATCTCGAGCTCGCGCATGACCTCTTTGAGGAGGCGCTTGGAGTCATCGGTGTCGTAGATGGTGAAGTTGGGCCCAAAGCCGAGCTTGTCGGCGTCGAGGCGCAGGATGCGCACGCACATGGCGTGGAAGGTCGCGACCCACATCGAGCGCGGGTGGAACGACAGTCCCAGCTCGCGCAGCTGACGCGACAGTCGCTCGCGCATCTCGGCGGCGGCCTTGTTGGTGAACGTGATCGCCAGGATCTCGGCGGGGTTCACGCGCAGGTCGGCGATGAGGTGGGCGATGCGATACGTGAGCACCCGCGTCTTGCCGCTGCCTGCGCCCGCGAGCACGAGCAGGGGGCCTTGGGTGGTTTCGACCGCTTCACGCTGAGCGGGGTTGAGAGAGCTGAGGTCCAGTGTCATAGCGGGGTATTCTAGCACGCTCCCCCGTCGCCTCAGCGCACGAACTTGATCATCTTGAAGCCGTCGTGGTCGCGCTTCAGACACTCCGCGTGGGTCACCCTGCGCTCACCCCTCGCGTACTGCACGCTGCCGCAGCGCTCGCACGTCATGCGGCCGCACACCGAGCACTCGCCCAGGCGCCGCGAGGACAGCGCCCCGCAGTGCGGGCAGCCCGCGCCCAGGATGTTCGACTCCGGCACCGCGCCCCCACCCTGCGGCATCGGTGCCCCCGGCCGATGCCGACTCCAAGAAACACACGAAGCGGACCCCACATGGCGGCGGGCCCGCTTCGCTTGTGACCGTTGTCGCGGCCTCTAGACCAGTGTCTTGTCCACGGCCGCCGCCACTCTAGCAAGTTCGCCCACGAGGTCGCGAAGTCCTGCCAGATCGAGCGATTGCGGTCCGTCGCACAGCGCCTCGCGCGGATTGGGGTGCACTTCGACCATGATGCCGTCGGCGCCCACGGCCACCGCTGCACGGCTGAGCGCGGGCACGAGGTCCGCACGGCCGGCCGGGTGCGAGACGTCGACGATGATCGGCAGCAGCGACAGGCTGTGGCACACCGGCACCGCCGAGATGTCGAGCGTGAAACGCGTGGTCGTCTCGAAGGTGCGCAGGCCCCGCTCGCACAAGATCACGTTCTCGTTGCCGTTCATCGTGATGTAGTTGCTCGCCTGGAGCCACTCCTCGATCGTCGACGCCATGCCGCGCTTGAAGACCACGGGCTTGCCCGAGTCCGCAGTGACCTCGCCCACCTTGCGCAGCAGGCTGAAGTTGGCCATGTTGCGCGTGCCGATCTGGATGATGTCGGCGTACTCGTGGATCTTCTCGGCGTGCGCGGAGTCCGTGACTTCGGTGACCACGAGCAGCCCGAACTCGTCGGCTGCCTCGCGCATCATGATCAGGCCCTCCTCCTCAAGTCCCTGGAAGGAGAACGGCGAGGTGCGCGGCTTGTAGGCGCCACCGCGCATGACCTTGATGCCAAGCTCAGACAGGGTCGCGGCGACCTCGCGCATCTGCTCGCGGCTCTCCACGGAACACGGGCCGGCGATGATGGTGCAGGCGTCACCTCGCGACACGGCGCCGATCGCCGACGCGTCCTGGGCGGCCATCAGCCCCTCATCTCCTTGGCAACGTGCAAGATGGCCTCGTAGATCTCGCGGAGGTCGTCGGCGTAGAGCGGTCCCTCGTTGCACTTGGCGACGTTGGTGAAGATCTCCTCCTCGCGCTTGGGGTCGTAGAGCCCCCAGTGCGCGTGCGGCTTCAGCCCGCGGATGTCGAGCGAGCACTGAGCGCGCTCGTTCAAGAGCTTGACCAGCTGGCAGTCGATCGCGTCGATGCGTGCGCGGATCTCGGCGATCCGCGCTTGAGCGTCGATGGTCTCGTCGGACATGTCGGCGCCCCCCTTCGTTCGTGGTACCCGGTCCCGCGCTGCGGCGAGAGCATCTGTCTTGTCTTGCACGAGAGCCGACCCGCGCGTGGCTGGTCGGCTCTCGAAGTTCACCTCGTGATGCGTCCTACTCCCACTCGATCGTTCCGGGCGGCTTCGACGTGATGTCGTACGCCACACGGTTGATGCCGTCGACCTCGTTGATGATGCGGTTGCTCATCTTGGCGAGCAGGTCGTGGGGCAGGCGCGCCCAGTCCGCGGTCATCGCGTCGGCCGAGGCCACCGCTCGGATGATGATCGGGTTCTCGTAGGTGCGCTCGTCGCCCATGACGCCCACCGACTTGATGTCGGGGAGCACGGCGAAGTACTGCCAGACCTCGCGGTCGGCGTCCCACGCACCGATCTCCTCGCGCACGATCGCATCGGCGAAGCGCAGCTTCTCGAGCTTCTCGTGCGTGATGTCGCCGATGATACGCACGGCGAGGCCGGGGCCCGGGAAGGGCTGGCGGTGGACGATCTCATCGGGAAGGCCGAGCT
>CAYOHY010000078.1:0-6834 GCA_964403885.1 uncultured Eubacteriales bacterium | reverse complement strand
CGCACGGCGGTGACGCCGGGCTGGCACTCGATGCGGCCGGCGGTCACGCGGTCCACGGCCACATCGGTCTCGATCAGCATCAGCGCACGGGCGCCGCGCTTCTCGCGCGACACGCGCATCTCGGCGATGTTGACGCCCGCCTCGGCGAGCAGGCTGGTGACCGCGGCGATCTCGCCGGGACGGTCCTGGTGCTCAACGATCAGCAGGGGCAGCTCGCCGGTCGCTTCGACCTCGAAGCCGTCGATCGCGCTCACCACCACGTTGCCGCCGCCAAGGGATGAGCCGCGTACGCACATGGTGCGGCCGGTCTTGTCGGTCAGCACGAACTCGGCGGTGTTGGGGTGGACCTCGCCCAGGTCGACCTCGGTGAACTCGACACTTAGCTCGGCTGCCTGAGCCTGCTCGAGTGCGGCGGGGATTCGGGCGTCGTCGGGCGCCATGCCCAGCAGCCCGGCGACCAGCGCCAGGTGCGTGCCGTGACCGATACCGGTGGACGCGAACGAGCCGTGGAGCCCGATGCGCGCGGTGGACGGCTGCTCGCCAAAGATCGCCCTGGCGAGTGCGCCCAACCTCACCGCGCCGGCGGTGTGGCTCGAGCTGGGTCCGATCATCACGGGCCCTACGATGTCGAAGACGCTCCGTTGGCGTGCCATTCGCTCATCGTATCACCATACCTCGGCACCTATACGAGGACGCGTCCCACCTAGTAGACTGTGCGGGCGCGTTAAGCGCTCGTTCAGGCAAGCACTGAGAAGGGAAGCACATGTCCGAGCAGGTTCAGAACAACAATCAGCAGACCGTCGTCATCGGTCTGGTCGTCATCGCCGCGCTGCTCGCAGCGATCGTCGGCGTCCTCATCTGGCAGCAGAGCAAGGCAGCCACCACCGTTCCCGCCCCCACCGCGCAGACCGCGCCGGCCACCACGCCGACCACCGGTCAGCAGCCTCCGGCGGGCATGGGCCAGCAGAGCCCGGCCGCCGCACCGGTGGACCCCAAGTCCGCCACCAAGCTCCCCAAGGGCACCGAGCCCGAGGCGTGGGTCACCAAGTACTACACCGCCTGCGATAAGGGCGACTGGCAGGCCGCGTTCGACGCTCTGCCCGCCGACAAGAAGGCCGGCAACTCCCCTGACGCTCTCAAGCAGCAGGTCGAGGGCTACGGCGTGAAGAGCTTCAAGGTCACCGGCGCCACCGTCGAGGGCGACAAGGCGACCGTCAAGGTCGACCAGGTCACCGGCGGCTACGGCACCTTCGAGAACACCTGGACCTTCGTCAAGAAGGACGGCGTGTGGCTCGTCGAGAGCAAGGCCGTCACCGGCATGAAGTAAGTCTCTTCCGAGACTGATGAGCGATCCGAAGGCCGTCCCGGCAATGGGGCGGCCTTCGTGCGTCAGGGCCCGAGAATGTCACGGCCGCGTGCTACGCTGGCGGGCGTGAATCCAGCACTCGAACAACTCATCGTCTCGGGGACAGACCCCGATGTCGTCGTGCTCTACGGCGGGCTCGGCGAGCGGGCGCGTGAGGCGTGGTTCGGGCTGGATGAGCCGGAAGTGTGCATCCTCGACATCGAGACCACCGGCTACGACCATGATCGTGACCGCATCATCGAGGTGGCGGCTGCGATCATGCGCGGCCCCGAGGTGCTTGATCGCTTCAGCACGCTGGTCGACCCCCTCGTCCCCATCCCCGCCGAGATAACCAAGCTCACAGGCATCGATGACGCGATGGTCGCGGGGATGCCGTGCGTCGAGGCCGCGGCCTCACAGCTCGCCGAGTTCGTGGGTTCACGCGACATCGTCGCCCACAACGGCGGCTTCGACCGGTCGTTCCTTGAACGGGTGCTGGGCCGCGGTGCGTTTCCCGGCACGTGGATCGACTCGCTGGTCCTCACGCGCATCGGCTTGCCTCGGCTACGCAGTCATCGGCTGACCGATCTGTCGACGGCGTTCTGCCCGCAGTGCGAGGGGCAGGCGCACCGCGCGGCGGCGGACGTGGAAGCGCTCGCGTGCATGTGGCGCGTCGCGCTGCTGGGCGCAAGCGAGCTCGAGCCCGGCGTGCTCACGCGCATCTCGAGCCTGGCGCCCGAGGCTCAGTGGGCTGAGCGCGAATGGCTCGCTCGGCTCGCCGCGGCCCACCCCAAGGCCTACTACGACCTCAAGGAAGTGCGCCGGCGCCACGTCGCGGCGGATCGCGCGGACGCGCTCTTCGATGCCGACGACCTCACCTGTGCGTGCCCGTCGGCCGCCGAGGTCACCGCGGAGTTCTCGGCGGGAGGCACGGCGGGCCGCATGTACCCCGGGTTCGAGCGCCGTGACGAGCAGGTCGAGATGGCGAGGGCGGTGCTCGGCGCGTTCGAGTCGTCCACGCATCTGGCGGTCGAGGCGGGAACGGGCGTGGGCAAGTCCGTGGCGTACCTGGTGCCGTCGGCGCTGTTCTCGGTGATGAACGGCGTGGGTGTGGGCGTGGCCACCAAGACCAACGCGCTCATGGATCAGCTGGTCTATCACGAGCTGCCCAAACTGGCCGAGGCGATGGGCGTCGATCTGCGTTGGGTCGCGCTCAAGGGTTACGACCACTACCCGTGTCTGCGCAAGCTCGAGCGACTCGCCGGCGAGCTCGACGAGAGCGCGTGCGCGGACCGCATCGCGTCGGTGGCCGCACTGCTCGCGTGGGTCGCGCAAAGCGCGTGGGGCGACCTCGACATCATCAACCTCCACTGGCGCCGAGACGTGCGCGGTGTGATCGCGGCCAGCCAGGCAGACTGCACCCACAAGCGGTGCCGCTACTTCCCCCACCTGTGCTACCTCCACGGCGTCAGGCGCCGCGCGGCGAGCGCCAACATCGTGGTCACCAACCACGCGCTGCTCTTCAGAGACGTGGTGGCGCAGGGCGGTATCCTGCCGCCCATCCGCCACTGGATCGTGGACGAGGCGCACGCCGCCGAGTCAGAGGCGCGCAAGCAGCTCACCACCGGAGCGACGCATCTTGAGCTCACAACCGTTCTTGGGTCACTTCACAGCAAGCGCGGCGGGTTGCTCGACATCATTCGCAAGCGACTGCGTGGAGACGCGACCGCCATCAACGCGCTGAGCCTCATCCAACGTATGGAGGAGGAGACACAGCGCTGCGCCACGCTCGCTGACTCCATGTTCACGTTCGTGAAGGACCTCGCTCCGCTCGCCGGACGCAGCGACTACGACTCCGCCGAGCTCTGGGTCACCGATGCCGTGCGCGACAGCGGTCCGTGGGGCACCGTCGCCTCGACCGGCCGAGCACTCGCCAGACGCCTCGAACAGCTGCTCGCCGAGGGTCGCGAGCTCATGACGCTCCTCGAGACGATGAGCGCGGACTTCACCGATCCGCGCGCGGACCTCGCCGGGCTGCTCACGCGCCTGGCGGACCAGCACATCGGACTCGTGGCCGTGATCGATGGCGAGAACACCGAGTTCGTCTACTCGGCGGAGCTCGATCGCCGGCCCACCGTCGACGCCGAAGCGCTCGTCGCCGCGCAGCTCGACATCGGTGCTGCACTGCTTGAGGACCTGTACCCGCGCACGCACAGCGTGATCTACACGTCGGCGACCATCGCGGCGGGTGAGTCGTTCGACCACTTCGCGCGCGCCGTGGGGCTCGACCGCCTCGACGCCGAGCGCTGGAAGTCGCTGCGCCTGGCCTCGAGCTACGACTTCGAGCGCCAGATGGCGGTGTTCGTGCCCACGGACCTGCCCGAGCCGCGCGAGCGCGACTACCTGGCCTCGCTCGAGCGGCTGCTCGAGGGCGTGCATCTGGCGATGGGCGGCAGCGTGCTCACGCTGTTCACCAACCGCCGCGACATGGAGCACCTCCACGCGCTGCTCGAGCCACGTCTGCGGCTGCGCGGACTCGAGGTCATCTGCCAGCGACGCGGCACCTCGGCCAAGCGCCTGCGCGACGAGTTCCTCGCCGACGAGCACCTGTCGCTGTTCGCCCTCAAGAGCTTCTGGGAGGGATTCGACGCCAAGGGCGACACCCTGCGCTGCGTGGTGGTGCCCAAGCTCCCCTTCGGGCTGCCCACTGACCCGCTCGCCCTCGAACGCGAACGCCGAGAAGGTCGCGCCGCATGGGGCCGCTACACCCTGCCGGAGGCCGTCATCGAGCTCAAACAGGCGGCGGGCCGCCTCATCCGCTCGAGCACCGACACCGGATGTCTGGTCATCGCGGACGCGCGCGTGCTGCGCAAAGGCTACGGGCGGCAGTTCCTCGCGGCGCTGCCGGTCGAAGACGTCGAACGCATCACTAGCGCCGAGGCGATCGAGCAGATCAGGACGCGGTTCGGCAGATAGCGGGACTCTTCGCGGGGGCGAGCCCCCTTTCGGCGGGAACATACGTCCTTGCCCGCCCGCGACCCAAGAGGTGACCCATGAGCGCCATCACACCGTTCCTGTGGTTCGACGACACAGCCGAGCAAGCTGTCGAGTTCTACCTGTCGGTCTTCCCGGACTCCGGTATCCGCCAGCTCGCGCGCTACGGCGAGGCCGGCCCGGGTGTCGCTGGGACCGTCATGACGATCTCATTTCACCTCAGGGGTCAGGACTTCGTCGCGCTCAACGGCGGACCCGTCTATCAGTTCACCCCCGCGGTCTCATTCGTGATCGACTGCAGTACGCAAGCCGAGGTGGACCACTACTGGGATCGGTTGGTCGAGGATGGCGGCGAGCACAGCAGATGCGGTTGGTTGACGGACCGTTTTGGCGTGACGTGGCAGGTGGTGCCGCGGCAGCTTCACGAGCTGCTCGCCCGGGGCGGCGAGGGCGCGCGCCGAGTGAACGAGGCCATGCTCGCCATGGACAGGCTCGTCATCGCAGACCTTGAGGCTGCCTACGACGAGAGCTGAGCCGCCAGCTCGCGCACGGCGGCACGGACACTCTGCGGCTCGACCACCTCGACGCGTCCCAAGCGCGCAACCACCCGGCGGGCGATCCACTCGGTGCCCCCGTACGGGACCTCGGCGATGGTCTCGGCGTCTGATGTGCTCGTCACGCGGCCGCCCGGCCACTCGCGCTCGTCAAAGCGCTCGCCGTCGGTGAAGCGCAGGGTCGCCGCCGGCAAGCCCTCGGAGCGAAACGCCTCCGCACCGCTGGGCGCGCCCTCTCGCGGCGTGAACACGTCGCCGGTCAGCCCGGCGGACCTGATGCGGTCCACGCGGAAGGTGCGCCAGTCATCGCTGGAGCGGCACCAGGCCGTCAGGTACCACGCGCCGCGCTCGGCGAAGAGCGTGGCGGGCTCCACCTCGCGGCACGACGACTCCTCGGTGCCTGCGCGCACGTACTCGATCCGCACCACGCCGTTGCCCTGGATGCCGCGCGCGAGCGCCCCGTAGGTCTCGGACTGATGGGTCGCCGTGGCCGAGCGGATCGTGCGCTCGAGCTCCTCGGCGTCGAAGTCGGCGGGGGCGGCAGCGGCCATGAGCCGAGCGGTCAGCTCGTCGTCGGCGGTGAAGCCGGCGGCCTGCAGCGCCGAGGCCAGCGCGCGCGACTCGCCCGCGCCCAACCGCACGGGGCCTCGCAGTGCAGGCACCTCGCCGCTCACGTAGACAAGCCCGTTTTGGATGACGAGCGGGATGTAGTCGTCAGGGTAGTAGGGCGCCACGCCGCACACAGAGAGCGTCTCGAGGTCGGAGGCGAGCACCGCTTCCGAGACGCCCACCTCCTCAGCGAGATCGGAGATGCGCAGGACCGCACCCTTCTTGAGGTGGCCCACGAGCGCCACCAGACGGCGCGCGGTATCGGCGCTGCTCGGTCGCTTAGCCATGGAGCTCCACCACCTTCGCGAGACCGTCGCTCACCAGGTCAAGCAGGTGAGGCGGCCCCGTCACCTCGATCCCCGGCCCATTCTCGATGGCGAAGCGCACCAGCCGATCCGCCGAGCGCGTGGGCACGCTCCACCGCACCGAGCCGTCCTCGAACTCCACGAGCTCGCCCTGACCGGCGGCCAAGGCGCGCGCTCTCCACGCGGCATCCGCCGAGATGTGCAGCTCCGCCGCGAATTCCGAGTCGACCGGCCCGTACTGGAACGGCAGCCGCAGGAACTGCGCGACGTCGAAGTCCTCCGGGCGCTCGAAGTCGGGGCTCTTGGGCTTCTCGGCGTTGATCTCGACCTGCGTCATGCGTGCGACGGTGTAGGTGCGCACCTCGTCCTTGGCGACGTCGCGGCCCACGAGATACCAGCGCCCGTCGTGCAGGAACAGCCCGTAGGGCTCGATCTCGTGAGGAGCGGAGGCGCCGGATGCGTTGGTGTAGCCAAACTTCACGCGCTTGTGCGCCGAGGCCGCCGATGAGAGCTCGGCGACGATGAGCCCTTGGCGCGCCGGGTCCTCATCGGCGAGGTGCGCGGCCGAGGTCACCGGGGCCGCGTCGATCTCGGCCGAGATCTTCGCGAGCGCGAGGCGCAGGTCTTCGGCGAACGGGAACGACGGGTCGCCTAGCAGCGCGCTTCCGGCGGCTCGCACGGCAGCGGCCTCAGCGGGAGTGAGCTCGACGCCGGTCGCGTAGGTGGCCGCGGCGTCGAGGCGGTAGAGCCCCTCGGAGTCGCCCTCGATCGCGAAGCCCATGCGCTTGAGGTCTTCCTTGTCGCGCTCGAACATGCGCAGGAAGGTCGTCTCGGTCTGTCCCTCGGGGTAGCCCATGACCTCGCTGCGGACCTGCTCGGCGGTCTTGGGCTCGCGCGCGGCGGCCAGGTACAGGGCGAGATTGACCAGTCTCTCGACGGCTTCTGACACGTGCGCCCCCTCGGCGAAGCGAGCGCGGCGGCTCGCGGCGTGTGCGTGGTGATAGATGGATTGTAGCGAGTGGCGGCC
>CAYOHY010000077.1:0-6943 GCA_964403885.1 uncultured Eubacteriales bacterium | reverse complement strand
GCGGAGCTGGGGTCGGTGAACAGCCGCATCTCCGGCGAGACCGTGAAGCCCAGCTTCTCGTAGAGCCCCTTGCCGGCCGGGCTGTAGTGCAGCGAGACCACCTCGGCGCCGTTCTCACGCGCGTAGGTCACCGCGGTCTCGATCAGCTGATGAGCGATGCCCTTGCGGCGGAACTCGGGGCGCACGTACATCGCCAGGATGTAGGCCTGCTTGCCGGTGATGTTGCGCACCGTGGGCGGCACGCGCTCCCACAGCAGCCCCACGCCACCGGCGGTCTGGCCGTCGACCTCGGCTATCCAGGCGACGAAGTCCCCGCGCTGGGTGGCGTCTCGGACGTAGGCGGCGTAGTGCGGCTCGAGCATCTCGATGCGTGCGTCGTCGGTCCAACCCATGTCGCGAAACATCGCCGAGCGGAACTCGACGAGCTGTGGCACGTCGGCGTCGGTGGCAGGCCTGATGAGCGGTTGCGTGGTCATGCGACCAGTCTAACGCTCGAGCGGCGTCCCGGGGTGCTCGGCGTCATCACGCGCGTCACGACTTGGCGGCGCGGTGACGGGACCCGTGCTGCACTTGCTCTTGCAGAAGGTGCAGGAGCCGGTGCAGCCCACGATCTTGAGGGTGTTGCACCGCGGGCAGCGGATCTCGGCGGACTCCATGCCGCAGCCGGGGCACTTAGACATCACGCTCATCTACGCCACCCCCAGCACCTGGAGCAGCCGCCACACGATGCCGCCCATCACGAAGGCGAGCGTCACAGAGCCGATGAACAGGCCCACGAAGTAGCGCGTCCCGCGCTCCTTGAGGATGACCATGGCGCTCGCGATGCACGGCACGAACAGGGTGATGGTGATCATCGCGACCAGCAGCTGAGCGTCGGACAGGTTCATCTGGAAGAAGCCCGCCGCGCCAAAGTCCCTGCGCACGAAGCCCATGACGAACGCCGTCGAGGCCTCGGCGGGAAGGCCGAGCCAACCCACGGTGAGCGGAGCGGCCACGGTGATGATCCAGTCGAGCACGCCGGTCACCTGCAGCACGCCGATGATGAGCGCGCCGGCAGCGAAGAACAGCGCCACCTCGCGCATGAAGTGCCACACCTTGGTGCCGCTCTTGCGAACAACGTTGTCGAGGCGCGGCATACGAAGCGACGGAAGGTCGATGAGCAGGTCGGTGGACTGGCCGGGGACCATGCGGTTGAGCACGGCGCCAACGGCCCCGAAGATCAGGACGAGGAAGCCCACGTACGCGAGAGCGTACGCCGCGCCCGTGCGGGCCATGAGCGCGGTGATGACCGCGATCTGCGCCGAGCACGGCACCGCGATGGCCATGAGCGCAGTGGCGATGAAGCGCTCGCGCTTGCTGCCCAGGATGCGCGTGGTGAGCGTGCCCATCGTCACGCATCCCAGCCCCAGGATCAGCGGGATGACCGCTCGGCCGTTGAGGCCCACCGCGGTGAGCGATCGATCGGCAAGCGCTGCGATGCGCGGCAGATACCCCGAGTCCTCCAGGAACGACAGCAACAGGTAGAAGCCGGCCACGAGCGGCAGGATCACCGCGAGCAGGTACGTGGGCGTCATGGTCAGGACGCCGAACTCACCGGCCAGAATGGTGAACATCGCCGAGCCCTCGGCGAAGACGCGTCCCACCACCTGCTGCACCATGGGGACGTAGTGCTCGTTCATGAACCCCTCGAGCACGCCCACCAGTCCGCCGGCGATCCACTGGCCCAGCACGATCCACATCGCCCACAGCAGCCCAAAGAGCATGGGGATGCCGGTGAGCGGGTGCATCATCCACTGGCTCAGCTTCGCCGAGAACGACGCGCCTTGCGTGGTCTCAGAGATGACGTGGTGACAGATGTCATTGACGCGGTCACGCCGGCGCAGGTAGATCGTGTCGCGCTGGGTGCCCGGCTCGATGCCGTGTCGCTCGCTCACGATCGCGTCGCCCTCGAGCACCATGAGCGCCTCGGCGCGCGAACCCACGCGCGCGGCCATCTCCACGATGTCGGTCTCGATCAGGTGATCGGCGTGGCCCATGCGCGCACGCGAGATGGACTCCTTGAGCTCGTCGAGGCCCTTGCCCTCCACAGCCACCGTCTCGATCACCGGCACGCCGAGCAGGTCCTCGAGCAGGTCTCGGTCCACGCCCACGCCGCGCTTGCGGGCCTCATCGGCCATGTTGAGCGCGACGACCATGCGCTTGCCCATGTCGACCAGCTGCAGCGTGAGGAACAGGTCGCGCTCGAGGTGCACGGCGTCGACCACGTTCACCACCACGTCACCGGTCAAGATGATGTCGCGCGCGACGGTCTCTTCATCGTTGAAGCTCGAGACACCGTAGACACCGGGCGTGTCGATCACGTCGATGTCGCCAAAGCGTCCGCGGGTCAGCTCGACCGTGGTGCCGGGGAAGTTCGACACGTCCACGTAGGTGCCGGTGAATGCGCCAAAGACGACGGACTTGCCCACGTTGGGGTTGCCGGCCAGCACAAGGGTGTCCACGCCTTCGCGTGCCTCGGTGCCGGTGGGATGGCAGTGGCACAGGGCGTCGGCGCTTCTGGTGTCTGCGTCGGGTCGGGCCATGAGGGGTGACTCCTTGGATCGAAGAATCGCGTTTGTGCGGGTGAGTGAGTGTGTGAGGACGTACGGAAGCGAAGTGGTCAGCGCAGGCGTGCGGCGCTAGCTCGCGGCGACGTGGGGGGTCTCGTCGCGCCTGCGGACCTGGATGCGATCGGCGAGCGAGCGGCCCACGGCGATCTCCTGACGGCCGCTCTTGAGGACGATGGGCCCGGCCGGGATACGCGTGATGCACTCCACGCACGCCCCCGCCGACATGCCAAAGCGCATGGCCTGCACGCGCGCATGGTCGTCATCCACCGAGACGATCTCGAGGAGTTCGCCCTTGCGGACGGACGACAACGGACAGGTCACGCAGACCTGCTCGGCGTTTGTGGTGTGCGGTGCTGCCATGGTGTGGCTCCTCGTGAGACCTGCGGACTTAGCATGTACTAAGTCAGAGTGTATGCAGATACTATGCCGAGGCGCTCACGGGTGTCAACATCGCACGCGGAATGGTGCGGAATGGCTCAGGCCTTGTGCTCCAGCACGAGCGCGCGCCATGCCTCATCGAAAGGCTCCTGGTTGGGCCGCTTGGGCAGCCACCTGACGCGCGGCAGGGCGGTGCAACGGTCTTGCACGGACGGGTCCGACTCGCTGCTGAACACGACGGCCGGCAATCCGCTGAGGGCGGGGTTCATCCTCATGCGCATGATGAGGTCGAAGCCGTTCATCTCCCCCATGTTGTAGTCGGTCACCACGAGCTGCCAGCCGTTGGGCGACTCGCTCAGTCGCTGCAACGCTTCCTCGGCGCTCTCTGCCTCGACGATCTGGCAGGAGCCGGCGCAGGCGTTGGAGACCATGGTCACGAGCGACTTGCGGAACAACGGCAGGTCGTCGACCACGAGCACGCGGGCGCGAGGCGACGGCTCCACATTGCGGAGCTCTGCGGCGAACATGTCCTTGCCGCCGTCGGGCAGCAGATCGTCCGGTACCGGACGGCCGCCCTCCATGAGGAACCAGCGCATGCACGACTCGTGCTTGCCGCCCTTGCAGTACGGATACATGGTCGCGTACTTGATTCTGAGCAGTGCACTCCCGCGCACGCTGTTGAAGAACGCGCACTGCTCGTGCCTGGGGCAGGTGCCTCCGCCGGACCAATCCTTCATCGCTCTCGCCTCTTCGCTGCTAGCGGCGCTTCGCGCCGGTGGGACTCTCTTCTGACGCCAGGGCCACAAGTCGCTCGGGAATCGACCCCAACGGGAGTACTTCAGCTGCCGCGCCCATTGAGACCGCCTCGCCCGGCATGCCCCATACGATGCTCGACGCCTCATCTTGCGCGATGGTCGCCGCTCCGGCCTGCCGCATCTCAAGCAGCCCAGAAGCACCATCCGTGCCCATTCCGGTGAGCAGGACGCCCACCGCGTTGCGCCCCGCCGCCTGCGCCGCCGAACGGAACAGCACGTCGACCGAGGGACGGTGTCGAGACACGGGCGGCCCGTCCTTGACCTCGACCCGGTACGTCGCGCCTGAGCGGCGCAGCAGCAGGTGCAGGTTGCCCGGCGCGACCAGCACCTTGCCCGGGGTGACCAGGTCGCCATCGGCGGCCTCGACCACGTGGATCGCGGACTCGGCGTCGAGCCTCTCGGCGAAGGAGCGAGTGAACCCCTCCGGCATGTGCTGCACGATCAGGGTCGCCGGACCGTTCGCGGGCAGTGCGGAGATCACGCGAGCGAGCGCCTGGGTGCCGCCGGTCGACGCGCCGATCACCACCACCTTGGTGGTCGTGCGCGTCAGGCGCGCAGGCGCGATGCGTTCGCGGTCCTGCGCGGCGCTCCAACGCGCGCGCCCCACGTTCGCCGTGGCCGCGGCCTTCACGCGCGCCGCCAGATCGGCCGACATCTCGCCCACCGAATACGCCGGACCCGGCTTGGCCACCACGTCCACCGCACCTGCGGCGAGCGCATCGAGAGCGGTCTCTCCGCCCTCAGGGGTGAGGCTCGACACGACCACCACCGGGATGGGCCGGTAGCGCATGATGCGGCGCAGGAAGGTGATGCCGTCCATGCGCGGCATCTCCAGATCGAGCGTGAGCACGTCCGGATCGAGCGCCACGATCTTGTCGCGCGCGATGTAGGGATCGCTCGCCGTGCCCACGACCTCGATGCCCGGGTCGTTGCCCAACTCCTTGGACAGCACCTCACGAACGACCGCTGAGTCGTCGACGACGAGCACTCTGACGCGCGGCGCGGTCACCGGCTACGACCACCGTTCCGAGATCTCGGCGCCCAACAGCAAGGGCATGCCCTCAAGGTCGAACGCCAGCGACACCGACATCCGCGTGACCTCGTCCCACGCCGTGGCCCCCGCCGTGGTGGCCGAGGTGGGCGGCTCGAGCACGAAGGGGCCGCCGGGCAGACTGTCCACCAAGTGCCCTGCGGTCACGTTGAGCAGCTCGGCGAGGGCGTCGCATGGCGTGTCGCTGTGCGATTCGCCGGTCGCCATCTCGGCGATCATGCCGCACGCCGAGTCGGGCACGGCGATCGCCACCTCGCCGGTGGTGCCGGGCCCCACCACCCGCATGCGTGCGACCACCGCGACCATGGGCGGCTCGGGGACTACCTGCAGGGGCTCGGCGACCATCATCGCGAACCCCTCGACGGCGCCAAAGAACGCCTCCTCGAGCGCGTCGACCGGCACGCCTTCGTTCGCGTCACCCAAGAGCTTTCGCGCGGTCTCGCCCACTTGCTCGGGCGTGAAGGGCTTGCGCAGGAACGCTGCGACCCCGCGATTGAGCAGCGCATCGATGCGCTCCTGGCGCCCCTCGGTGGAGACGATCACCACCGGGATGGTGGCGAGCAGGTCGCTGTCGGCCATGTGCTCGACCATCTCGACCCCGCTCATCCGCGGCATGTTGAGATCGGCGAAGACGATGTCGACCCACTCGTGCTTCAGCAGCTCGAGCGCCTCCACGCCATCCGAGGCGTTGAAGACCTCCCCCAGCGAGATGCCCGAGTGACGCAGGGCCTTGGCCACGATGGTTCTCGTGGTGGCCGAGTCGTCGACGATGAGTACGTTGTACGCCACGCCCGTCTCCCTTCAGATGGTCCGCATCTCGCCTTGCGAGCGAACCAGTGTCTCGCCGGTCAGCATGTCCAGGTAGAGCGTGCGCGGCACGTCGCCACCCACGTCCTCACCGGCGATGACGATGTCGTTCTTCCACAGCACGCGTCGAGCGACCGCCAGATTCCGCTGACCAACGCGAAACGAGTTGGTGCCCGCTCGCTCGGCGCAGCCCGCGATCTTGGCGACCACGCGGCTCTTGTTGGCGCCCAGCTTGTAGACGGCTCGCAGCAGCTCGGCGACACCGCGATCGGTGAACAGGTACGGGTGCTCGTCGGCACGCGCCTCATGCTGGTAGGACACGGGCAGCTGGCTGTGGAGCATGCCGCCCACCTGAGCGACCGGGTCCCACAGGGTGAGCCCCACGCACGAACCCAGCGCGAAGGTGACGAGCAGGAAGTCGCCGGAGGCCGCGGCGAGGCCGTCGCCCACGCCCACGGAACGCTCCTCGCGCCGCACGTTCATGTCACACCTCCGGCCTGCGATAGACCGCGGGTGCGACGGCCTTGAGACCGGTGTCGATGCCGGCGAGGCTCTCGGCGTGCCCCAGCATGAGCAGGCCGCCGGGTGCGACCAGGCGCTCCATGTCCGTGACCAGCCGCTGACGCGTGGGCTTGCCAAAGTAGATCATCACGTTGCGGCACATGATCGTCTCGAACGGCCCGCGCATAGGAAACGGCGGGGCCGACAGGTTGATGCGCGTGAACGAGATCATGCTCCTGAGCTGCGGCACGACCTCCCACTGCCCGCCTGACGCCTTGCGCAGGTAGCGGCCCGCGTACTCGCGCGGCACGGTCACGATCTTCTCGGGATCGTAGCGACCGGTCCGAGCGCGCTCCAGAATCTCGCCGTTGATGTCGGTGGCCAAGATGCGAACTCGCACGGCACGATCGGCCAGCGCATCGGCGGCCACCATCGCCATGCTGTAGGGTTCCTCGCCCGACGAACACGCCGCCGACCAGAGCCGTATCTCCGTGGTGCCGCGCGCTGCCACCTCTCGCAGGCGGTGTGCGAGCGCATCGAAGTGGGCCGGCTCTCGGAAGAAGCTCGTGACGTTGGTGGACACGGCGTCGATGAGGTGACGCAGCTCGTCACCGGAGTGGTCCGCCAACACGTGATCGAGATAGTCGCCGTGATCGGCGATGTCGAGCGCACGCATCCGCCGAGCCACACGCGCCGCGAGCAGCGCGTCTTTGTTGTCGCCCAGCGAGATGCCCGAGACATCGTGGATGAGGCGCCGGAAGTCCTCGAACTCCCGGCGCCCG
>CAYOHY010000076.1:5780-7195 GCA_964403885.1 uncultured Eubacteriales bacterium | reverse complement strand
CACAGGTCCGGCGCCTCGGCGCCCTCGTAGATGTAGCCGCAGTTGCGGCACTTCCACATGACCACGCCGTCCTTCTTGAAGACCTTGTAGCCGTTCACGTTGTCGAGCAGCTTGCGGTAGCGCGCCTCATGGTGCGCCTCGACCTCGGCGATCTGGCGGAACGACTCGGCGATGTCAGCGAAGCCCTCCTCGGCGGCGATGGCGGCGAACTGGGGGTACAGGACCGTCCACTCCTCGTTCTCGCCCTCGGCGGCGGCCAGCAGGTTCTCGGCGGTGGTGCCCAGCTTGCCGGCGGGGTAGGTTGCCGTGATCTCGACGGGACCGCCCTCGAGGTACTTGAAGAAGACCTTGGCGTGCTCCTTCTCGTTGTCGGCGGTCTCGAGGAACAGCGCGCTGATCTGCTCGAAGCCTTCCTTCTTCGCGATGCTGGCGAAGAAGGTGTAGCGGTTGCGCGCCTGGCTCTCGCCGGCGAACGACTTGAGCAGGTTCTGCTCGGTGCGGGTGCCCTTGATGCTCGGCATCTCACGCCTCCTTGTCTTGGTAGGTGTACGAATGATGGGATACCCGAAAGCGGGGCGCGTCTATTGCCTCGGGCGGCATCGGGCTCAAACCGCGCGGGAGTGCGCGGGGATCGCCGCCTGCCGACTAGGCGGTGACGTCGAAGGTCGTGGCCTCGCCGTTCTCGATGATCGCGTAGCGCGCGAGCGACTGCGGACCGCCATGGCCGCCGGGTTCCACGAGCCGCCAGCCGCGTGACTCGACGGCGGGCAGACGGGCGCCCAGCACATCCGGCGGCGTGTGGCCCACCACCTGGCGCAGGCCGGAGGGCAGCAGCTCCGGGTTCATGGGCCTGAACCACAGGGGCCCCATCTCGCCGCCCAGGATGCGGAAGCGGCCCAGATCCTCGAAGGCGAGCGGCATCGAGCGCACCGCGCGCGTGATCTCGTCTCGGAACAGGTCGTTGAGCGCGTCGGCCACGGCGGACGGGTCGAATCCGGCGCGCAGCAGCACGTCGTCAAAGGACACCGAGATACCCGCGTGCGTGATGAGCCAGCCGTCGACGGCCACGGCGAGCGGCCACTCCCCGGTCGCGAAGTACCCCGCGAACTCCGAGCCGCGCGCGACGCTCTCCGGGTTCTGCGGCGAGATGCGCAGCCCGATGGCCGCCGAGACCTCATGGTTGCCCGCGAGGATGGTGGCTCCAAACGACCGGGCGAGCGCGATGGTGTCGTCGGTACCCACGTCGATCAGGTCGCCGGCCACCACCAGGCGGTCACCGGTGGTGAAGCCGGCGTGGTCGAGCGCGCGGGTCAGCAGGTCACTGCGACCGTGCAGATCTGAGACGACGATGGTGCGCGCTGACACGACACTCCTTGGACGCGGTTTGTGTTCCGAGAAGAGAGTGTAGCCCAGCG
>CAYOHY010000076.1:2904-5680 GCA_964403885.1 uncultured Eubacteriales bacterium | reverse complement strand
GTGAACAGGTCGTGCCAGCACGCGACGGTGAACGCGTCGGTGTCGCAGACGATGAGGCGCGTCGAGGCGAACGCCACGGCGTCTTCTCGGCGGGACTGCTCGGTGATGATGGCCACGATGTCGCTGGCGTAGACGTTGTGGTCCCCGCGGGCGATCTTCTTCTCGAAGTAGGCGTGGCCGTACTCCTCGACGAAGGGCGCGTGGAACCGTGACGCGAGCGCCTGTGCGAGCGTGGTCTTTCCCGAGCACTCGGGCCCGGTGACCGCTATGCGAAGCGGGCCGCTACGGCTCATGCCGCGCCCGCCACTGATGCCTGGATGTCCCCCACGATGGCCTCCCCCCGGTGGCTTACCCCAAAGGGTACAGCGCGGCTCGCGTTAGCGCATCCATATTCGCGTGTGCGGTGCGCGTCGTCACAGCACAGGCGGCTAGACCACCTCGAAGGGGCGCATCATGACGTGGTCCTCGTGTTCGATGATGTGGCAGTGCCACACGTAGCGGCCCTTGATGTCGAACGTGGCGATGATCTGCGTGATGTAACCGGGCGTCGCGCGGACCGTGTCCTTCCAGCCCATCTCGTTGGCTGCGGGCGCCTCGAGCGGCCCGGTGATGTACTTCTTGAGATCGGGCTTGCGGATCTCGCCGCCCATCTCCTCGCCGTTGAGCTCGCCCCACGCCTCCAGGTACTTCTCGGCGTCGAAGGGGATGCGGCCCACCACCTGGAACTTGACCAGGTGCAGGTGGATGGGGTGGACGTCTTCGGTGGTGTTGACGAAGCCCCAGACCTCGGTGGAGTCGAGCGCGACCTTCTCGGAGATGGGGTCCATCCACTCCTTGCCGTCGAGCGTGAGCTTGAGTCGCTTGGACTCGTCCTCGGCTTCGATGAGGGCGAGCTCGCGGGTGCGCACGGCCTTGGCGGGGTCGAGGCGCTTGCTGGGGATGAGGATCGCGGGTGCGGAGTAGCCAGAGGCGCTCGTGGAGTCCTTCACGCGGATCAGCATGAGCTCCTCGAGCGGTACCTCGTCGGTGTCTTGGTTCTCGGACTTGTACGGAGTCTTCGCGTTCGAGTGGACGATGAACTCGCGGCCGGCGAACTCACTGAAGTCCACCAGGCAGTCAGCGCGCTCGGCGGGCGCCATGAGCAGCCTGCCCTCGATGTCGACGGGAGCCGTGAACAGCCCCTGCTCCGAGCCGATCTGCCTGAAGGTCGGCCCGTCTTGGGCGCCGGTCGCCTTGTCGACCAAGGCGAGGTTGTAGAAGCGCGAGTTCGAGCCGTTGAGCAGGCGCAGGCGATAGGTGGTGGGCTCGACCTCGAGGTAGGGCCAGATGCGGCCGTTGACCACGCTCACGTCGCCGAAGTCCTCCGGCTTGATGGAGTTCTCGACGTCGGTGTCCGGGTTGGTGGCGTAGAGCAAGGAGCCGTCCTTGGCGAAGGTGCGGTCCTGGAAGACGACGGGTATCTCGTAGTCGCCCGAGGGGAGGTCAAGGTCTTGCTCGGCGGCGTCGCGCACGAGGTAGAAGGCGGCGAGTCCGGCGTAGACGTTGAGGCGGGTGGCGCCCATCGCGTGGTCGTGGAACCACAGCGTGGCCGCGTTCTGGTCGTTGGGGTAGAGCACGGTCTTGGAGCCGCCGGGCTTGATCCAGTCCTCCGGCCAGCCGTCGGACTCCGGCGGGACGTGTCCGCCGTGCAGGTGGGTGACGATGCGCACCTCCGGCATGTCCTTGGCGCCGTCGAGCGTGGTGTCGACGGGGAAGAGGTGCTGGTCGGGCAGCTCGTTCCGATAGGTCAGCTTGACGGGGCGACCCTTGCGCGCCTCGATCGTGGACCCGGGGTAACTGCCGGCGTAGCCCCATACCGTCGTGGGCGCCAGCTCGCTGTGCAGGGTCTGGGTGAACTCGGTGGCTTCGATCTCGTAGACGTCCGCATCACCGGAGGTCGAGACGGGCTTCAGCACGCCGGGGATGGGCAGCGGGTCGACGTAGCGGGTCACGTCTTTGGGATGGGGGATGGGCTTGGGCTCGTCGGCTTCGGCGGAGCCAGGGGACTTGGGAGCGCACCCTGTGGCGAGCGCCATACCCGAGAGTGCCGAGAGCTGGAAGAACGAACGTCGGCTGAGCATGCTTGTGGGCCTCCTCGGTAGGGTTCAGCGTCGCCGAGGAGTACCTTCCCCCACGATGGAGCCATAGTGGGGCATCGGAGCATGGACGGAGGTGGGGAATCGGCGAATGGCCGAACCGACCGGTACGGTTTGGCAGCCGTGAGGGTCGTGGCTCAGCCGCGTTCCTTCGCGAGCAGCTCGCGCTTACGCGCCACGCCCCAGCGGTAGCCGGTGAGAGAGCCGTCCGCGCCGATGACGCGGTGGCACGGCACGGCCACGGCGACCGGATTAGCGCCGCACGCCTGCGCCACCGCCCGCACCGCGCTGGGGCTGCCGATGCGGCGCGCGAGCTCGGCGTAGGTGACGGTCTCGCCGGGGCGGATGCGGGTCAGCGCGAGCCAGACGCGCTGCTGGAAGGCGGTGCCGCGCACGTCGAGCGGCAGGTCGCGAGGGTGGGCCGGGTCGTCGACGAGCGCTACCACCGACGCCACGAGCTCTGAGTCGGCGTCGTCTGCGGGCGCGACCTCGGCGCGTGGGAAGCGGGCCGCGAGGTCGGCGAGCAACGCGTCCGTGGAGTCGCCGAATGCGACGAAGCACACCCCGCCTGCGGCGATTCCCACGATCAGGTCGCCCAGTGAGCTCGTGGCGATCGCGTAGCGGATCGTCTCGCCCGGAGC
>CAYOHY010000076.1:0-2804 GCA_964403885.1 uncultured Eubacteriales bacterium | reverse complement strand
CGCCGCTATCCGATTCCGTGCTGATTCGTGACGCCGCGCACCCGCGATGTCAGGGGCGTTGGGTACTGTGAACATGGGGTTGGAAGACAGGGGGCACATGATGAACGACGTGGTGATCCGTACCGTGGACCCGGCGATCGAGCCGGGCGTCGAGGCGCTGCTCGACCTGGCGTTCGGCGGTATCGCCGAGTCGATGCTCGTGGCATCACTGCGCAAGGACGCCGCCGCATGGATCCCGGAGCTGTCGTTGGGCGCGTACGCCGCCGATGGAGCGCTCGTGGGCTACGCGCTATGCACGCGCGTGCTCGTGGGCGAGGAGCGGACGGATGCGTTGTCGCTCGCCCCCGTGGCGGTGGCCCCCGGCGCTCAGAAGGCCGGAGTGGGGACCGCTCTCACGCGCGAGCTGATCGAGCGCGCCCGGGCGCTGGGCGAGCGCACGATGATCGTGCTGGGCCACGCCGGCTTCTACCCGCGCTTCGGCTTCGTCGAGGCTGCACCGCTGGGGATCGACGCCCCATGGGACGTGCCGTCGGACGCGTGGATGGCGCTCGCGCTGAGCCCGGACGGGCTCGACGGCGTGCGCGGCATGGTGCGGTATCCGTCGGCGTTCGACGCTGCGGTCTAGAGACTCGCGGCCGCATCCCTCGAGAACCGTTCACCGTGTCCTCGCAAAATCATACTAGTGTGGGGTTTACACTACTGTGAAGTGTGGGTAGTATGCACTTCGTACTAGTACTAGATTCCGACTAGCGACAGAAAGCGAGGTGGGCCGTGTCCGAGTACGAGCTGTTGCTGCGTAAGTTCCAAAAGGAACTCAACGCCGGCACCGTATCCCTCGTTCTGCTGGCCATCCTCGATCGCTCGGCCGAGCCGCTCTATGGCTACCAGATCGCCAAGCGCATCGAGGCCGGGTGGCAGGACGGCACCCCCATCAAGCAGGGCACGTTGTACCCGGTCCTGCGTTCGATGGAGGAGAACGGGCTTCTGACCTCATCGGTCGAGCCCAGCGTGGCGGGACCGCCGCGCAAGTACTACGCGATCACCGATCAGGGACGGTCGGTGCTCGGAGAATGGAAGGGCCACTGGACGCGCACGCGCGACTTCGTGGATGCGACTTTGGAGGGGAACGTTGGATAGGACGGTCGAGGGATACCTCGCGGAACTCAGAGGGCATCTCGCGGGCGCCGACCCGGCACTCGTGCAAGACGCCATCTACGACGCCGATGAGTACCTGCGCAGTGCGCTCGCCGACGTCGAGAACGACCAGGAAGGCTTCGACGCCGCCATCGAGGCGTACGGCACACCCGAGGAGGTCGCCGCGGCATACCGCGCCACGGAGAGCACGGTCGCCGCTGCGCTGCGTGCCCCCAGGCCGGCCGCGCGCCGAAGCGCGAACCCGATCGCACGCTTCTTCGGCGTCATCGCCGATCCCCAGGCGTGGGGCGCGCTGTTCTACCTGCTGCTCGCGCTGGTCACCGGCGTCACCTACTTCACCATCGTGGTCACGGGTGTCTCGGTGACGCTGGGCACGCTGATCCTGATCATCGGTGTTCCCATGGCGCTGCTCACGCTCGCAGTGGTGCGCGCGATCTCGTTTGCCGAGGGGCGCATCGTCGAGGGGCTGCTGGGCGTGCGCATGCCCAGGCGTCCGCGCACCGTCGAAGGTGCCGGCGGCGATATCTGGGCTCGCATCAAGGGCTGGCTCACCGACTGGCGCACGTGGACCACGATGCTCTACATGGTGCTGCAGCTCCCGCTTGGCATCATCTACTTCACGATCGTGATCACGGCGTTCTCGCTGTCGGCCTCGGTCATCGCGCTGCCGATCATCCAAGAGGTCTGGAACGAGCCCATCATCCGGACGCTCGACTACGCATACTTCATCGAGCCGTGGGCCTACCCGCTGCTCGTGGCCGCCGGCGTCATCGGGTTCTTCGTGACCCTGTGGATCGCCAAGGGCATCGGCTTCATGCACGGGCAGTACGCAAAAGCCCTGCTCGTGGGCCGCGTGTCCGCCGAAGGGGGAGACCAGCTGTGAGAACTTCGAAGCTACTGACCGCACTGCTGGTGGTCGCGCTGGGCGCGTCGATCACCGCAGCCACCGGGTGTCGCCGCGTGCCCATCGAGCAGGTTGACGGCAAAGCTGCGGTCACCAAGACCAGCGAGACCGTCTCGGCTCAGGGTGCGACGTCTGCCGACGTCAGCGTGGAGATGGGAGCGGGACGCCTCTTCATCGCGGGTGGCAGCAACGATCTCATGGAGGGCGACTTCACCTACACTCCGGCCTCCTGGAAGCCGGAGGTCGACTACAAGGTCACCGGCGACAAGGGCGACCTGCGTGTCCGCCAGCCCGACATCGAGGGGCTGCCGCTGCACCTTGGCGACGTTGAGAACGAGTGGGACCTCAAGTTCAGCCAGACCGTCCCCATGGACATGACGATCCAGATGGGCGCGGGCGACAGCAACCTGCAGGTTGGCAACCTTGACTTGGATGCGCTGCGTGTGGCGCTGGGTGCCGGCAGCAGCGAGATCGACCTGACCGGCTCGCGCACCAAGGACCTCGATGTCCGAGTGGAGCAGGGCGCCGGCGAGCTCACGCTCCTCGTGCCTGCGAGCGGTGTGGGCGTCCGGATCATCGGCGCCGAGGATGGTGTTGGCGACGTGAGCGCGCCCGACATGACCCGTGACGGCGACGACTACGTCAACGATGCGGTGGACACCACGGCGGCCCCGCAGATCACCGTGCGGGTCGAGCGCGGTGTGGGCGAGATCGTGGTGAAGGTGCTCGACTAGAGCAGCGACTC
>CAYOHY010000075.1:0-7398 GCA_964403885.1 uncultured Eubacteriales bacterium | reverse complement strand
CGCCAGATGGCGAGCTGGTTCTCGCTCAGTCCGTGGACTGCCGCGCCGCCCACGTGCACCTGTCCGGTGGTGGGGTGATCGATCCCGGTGATCATGTTGATGAGCGTGGTCTTGCCGCTCCCCGACTTGCCGATCAACCCCACGAACTCGCCGGCCTCGACCTCGAGGTTGACCCCCCGCAGCGCAGTGAAAGGCACCTCGCCGGTGTCGTAGGTCTTGACCACGTCCACGAGCCTGATGAGCGTAGGGTCGGGCATGCTAGCGTCCCTTGCGCTTGGGTTCCGTCTTGTAGAACTGCTTGGCCGCCTTGCTGATCACCTTGTTCTTCTGTTCCTTCTCTTTCCACGCTTTCTCGTCCTGGCGACGCGTGAGCTCTTCCATCTCGACCACCAGGCGGCGGTAGCTCTCGAGCCTGCGAGCCGGCAGGTCGCCCGATGCCACCGCAGCGACCACGGCGCATCCCGGCTCGGTGTCGTGGCTGCAGTCGCGGAAACGGCAGTGCTCGGCGAGCGCCTCGATGTCGGGGAACGCGGCCTCGAGGCCCTCCCCCGCATCCCACAGGCCCAGCCCGCGCATGCCGGGCGTGTCGATCACGATGCCGCCGCCCGGCAGCACCACGAGCTCGCGTGCGACGGTGGTGTGGCGGCCCTTGTCGTCGCGCTCGCGGACCGCTTGGGTCTCCATGAGCTCCGAGCCCACCAGTCGGTTGACCAGCGTGGACTTGCCCACGCCCGACCCGCCCAGCAGTGCTGCGGTCACACCGCGCGGCACGCGTGCGAGCACCTCGTCGACGCCCTCACCGGTGACCGCGCTCTCCACGATCACGTCCACGCCATAGCTGACCTCGGCCGCCACGTCGCGCGAGGGCGCGGCGTCGTCACACAGGTCGGACTTCGTGAGCACCACCACCGGGGTAGCCCCGCTGTCCCACGCGAGCACGAGCTCGCGCTCGAGACGCCTGACGTTGATGCCGGCGCCCGACAGGCTCTGAACGACGAACACGATGTCGACGTTGGCGATGAGCACCTGCTGGCCGGTCTCCTCGCCGGGGTCGCGGCGTGAGAACGAGCTCTTGCGCGGCAGGATCGCCTCGATGAGCGGCATCTCGTGACCGGAGGGCCGCGCGAGCGCCACCCAGTCACCCACCACGGCACGACTCATGGCGTTGGAGGCATCCTTGACCAGGTGCGTCGCGGGTTCTGCGCGTTCAGCACCGTGGGCGCCCGCGACCAGCGGAAGCCCGCGGTCCACGCGCACCACGCGCGCGGGCTCGAAGCCCTGCTCGGCAAGGGTCGCGAACAGTGCGCGCTCCCTGTCCGAGAACCCGAGCTCGTGAAGACGGTCGTCGTCGAAGAACTCAGTCACGAGCGCACGCCACCCAGGGATGCGAAGGTCTGCTCGGCATGCTCAGCTCTCGTCAGTGAACTCGAAGCCGCGCTCCATGAGCGCGAGGCATGCGTCGACCACCGTGGGGTCGTAGCGCACGCCGCGGCCGGCCGAGATCTCCTCGAGCGCCGCGCACTGGCCGATCGCCGGCCGGTACGGGCGGTGCGAGCTCATCGCCTCGACCACGTCGGCCACCATCAGGACGCGTGCACCGGGCAGCAGCTGGTCGCCCGCGATTCCGCGCGGGTAGCCGGTGCCGTCGAGGCGCTCGTGGTGCTGGTGCACGATCTCAGCCACAGGACGCCCCAGCTCCGCCGAGGACAGGATCTCGAACCCGGCCTGAGCGTGCGTCTTGACCAGCTCGAACTCGATCGCCGAGAACCGGCCCGGCTTGCTCAGGATCTCCGCGGGTACCGATACCTTGCCGATGTCGTGCATGGCGGCGGCCACGCGGATCGTGTCGACGTCGTCGTCGGTCATGCCCAGCTCGACGGCGAGCGCGACGGAGAGCTCGGCGACACGGCGCTGATGACCGGCCGTGTAGGGATCGCGCAGCTCGACGGTGCGGGCGATGACCGCGGTGATCGACTCGAGCTCGGCCTTCACCCTGTGCAGGCTTCGGGTGCGCTCGTCGACCAGCCGCTCGAGCTCGGTGCGGTAGCGGGCAAGCTCGAGCTCGGTACGCCGACGCTCGGCGAGGTCTCGGAAGGTGGTCTGCACCAGCCGCTCGCCGTCGAGGGCGACCAGCGTGCTGGAGACCTCGGCCTCCCACATCGAGCCGTCAGCGCGCTTGAGGTGCACCTCGAGCGGCGGCATCGTGGGAGCGCCTGCCGCGAGGCGTGCGAGGCGTTCGTGAACGGTCTGCAATGAGTCCGGATGGATGAAGTCGTCGACCTTGAACCCGCTGATATCGAGGCCTTCAGGGAGCCCGAAGTACTTGAGCGCAGCCGGGTTCACGAAGCGAACCGCCGTGCCGTCGTGGACCACGATCCCGTCCGGCGCGGCGTCGAAGAGCTGACGGAAGCGGTCCTCGCTCTCCTCGAGCGCCTGCTCGGCGGCCCTGCGAGCGGTGAGGTCGATCGCGGCCACGTGGATGACGCGGCGGCCGCCCACCATGACCGGCGAGGCGATCGTCTCGCCGTAGACGGTCGAGCCGTCTCGGCGCACGAACTGCTCCACCGTGAGCGGCGCGATCCAGTCCGAGGTCATCATGCGACCCACTCGCTCCGCCACGAGCGGCAACGAGTCCGGGTGCACGAGGTTCGAGACCTCGACACCCACCAGGTCACGCGCGGTCTCATAGCCGAGGAATCGCGCGGCAGCGTCATTGGCGATCACGATCTCTCGGCCGTCGTGAACCACCACGGGGTTGGGCGCGAGCTCGAACAGGCTGCGATAGCGCGCCTCCGAGTCCGCCAGCTCCTGCTCGATCTGCCGCTTCGCGGTCACGTCGACGAGCATGCAGTGCGAGATGACGGCGCCGTCCGCGTCTCTTGTCATGCGGCCGTATATCAGGACGCGCCTGATCTCGCCGTCCTTGCGCTGGAAGTAGCAGTCGCGTCCGTTCAAGACGCCCTGCTCGGCGAAGAGGGCGAACGTCTCGTGGAAGTAATCGATGTGACCGGGAGGCACGAAGTCCTGATAGGCCGCGCCACGCGCCTCCTCGGCGGTATAGCCCGAGAACTCACACCAGTGGCTGTTCACCTCGACGAGGTGCCCATCGGCGTCGAGTGACTGGTACGGCAAAGGGGCGTCATCCCACGACATCGGGCGACCCTCCACTGCGCTCATACCCCGACCTTTCGCCGCAACGCACCGGGAACAGAAGAGCCCATCGCGGGGCTCCAGTCAGATAGTACCCCGCGACGGGCTCAAAAGGGCAGTGATGCCGTGACGCTATCGCGCCTGACGCACCACTGCGACCGCTGTGTCGGCGAACAGGTTGGGCATGAAGCCTACTCGCCGCACCTCGGCGCGATGCCAGTTCTCTGTGATGAGCGGGATCTCGCGCTCGATCTCGCCTCCGTTGGCGGTCACGAACTCGCGGAAGTCCTTGATGGTGGTGTGGTGGATGTTGGGCGTGTCGTACCAGCTGTACGGGATCGAACGCGACACCGGCATACGGCCGCGCGACGCAAGGTACCCGCGCACCCGCCAGTGGCCGAAGTTGGGGAACGACACGATGCCCAGCTCACCCACGCGCAGCATCTCGCGTAGCACGAACGCCGGACGCTTCACCACCTGCAGGGTCTGCGACAGGATGACCAGGTCGAACGACTTGTCGCGGTACCCGCCTAGCCCCTCGTCGAGGTCGTTCTCCACCACAGAAAGCCCCCGAGAGATCGCCGAGGCGATGTCGGCGTGATCGACCTCGACGCCGCGCACGTGGCAGTCGCGCTCATCGCGCAGATGGGCGATGAGCGACCCGTCGCCGCACCCCAGGTCGAGCACGCGGCTGCCGTGGGGGACGAGCTCGGTGATGAGGCGCAGGTCCGCTCTGAGCAGGTCTGCCGGGCTCATCGGCGCTCACCTCCCTTGGTGCGACCCTCTTCGATAGCGCGGGCCAGGAACGGCTCGACGAAGCGGTGCTGCTGCTCGGGCTCGAGCAAGAACGCGTCGTGTCCGTAGGGGGACGGGACCTCGGCGAAGCTGACCTCGGCGCCGATGCAGCGCAAGGCGTCGACGAGCTCTCGGCTCTGATACGTAGGGAACAGCCAGTCGCTCGAGAACGACAGCACAAGGAAACGCACCGACGTGCCGTCGAGCGCATCGGCGAGCGAGTCGTGGCCCTCGGCGAGGTCGAAGTAGTCCATCGCCTTGGTCATGTAGAGGTAGGTGTTGGCGTCGAAGCGCTCGGTGAACCGCTTGCCCTGGTAGGCCAGGTAGCTCTCGACCTCGAACTCGGTCACGAAGTCGAACGCGTGGTCGTCACGGTTGCGCAGGCGCCTGCCAAACTTCTCGTGCATCGACTCATCCGACAGGTACGTGATGTGGCCGATCATGCGCGCGACCGCCAGGCCGTGGCGCGGCACCCCGTAGTCGTAGTAGTCGCCAAACTTGAACGCGGCGTCGCCGAGGATGGCCGTGCGGCCCACCTCGTTGAACGCGATGGCCTGCGCCGCCAGTCGCCAGGTGGTCGCGATCGCGACACAGGCGCCGGTGCGCTCAGGGAAGCGCTTGGCCCACGCGAGTGCCTGCATGCCGCCCATCGAGCCGCCCACCACCGCGAGCAACCTGTCGATGCCCAGCGCGTCGAGCAGGCGCGCGTGCACCTCGACCATGTCCTCGACGGTGACCACCGGGAACGAGAGCCCGTAGGGCTTGCCGGTGGTGGGGTCGATGCTGCTGGGGCCCGTGGTGCCGGAGCACCCGCCCAACACGTTGGCGCACACCACGAAGTAGCGGTTGGTGTCGATCGTCTTGCCGGGGCCCACAAACGGGTCCCACCAGCCCGGCTTGGGCGCCGAGGCGGGCGCGGCGTCCGGATCGCCGGTCGCCATCTCGGGCGGCGTCCAGTCGGTGCCCTGCTCGGGCGTCCAGCCGGCGGCCAGCGCGTCGGCCTCTCGCCAGCCGGCCACGTGCGCGTCTCCCGACAGCGCATGGCACACGAGGATCGCGTTGTCCTTCTGGGCGTTGAGGGTGCCCAGCGTCTCGTAGGCGACCTCGACGCGCGGAAGCACCGCGCCGGCGGCAAGCTCCACGTCCGTGAACTCGATGGTGCGCGCGGAAACGACGCCGGCCGAGCCGACGTCGTTCCACGGAGCACTCTGTGGGGTGAGTGACAAGGTCTACACCTGCTCCAATGCCTGCTCGAGGTCGGCGATGATGTCGTTGACGTCCTCGATACCCACCGAGAACCTCAGGAAGTCCGGACCGATACCCGCGCGCTCGAGCTCATCGGCCGAGAGCTGTGAGTGCGTGGTGGACGCAGGATGGATGATGAGCGACTTTGCGTCGCCCACGTTGGCGAGGTGGCTCAGCAGCTGCACCGACTCGATGAACTTCTTGCCGGCCTCCAGACCGCCCTTCACGCCAAAGACAAGCACGCCGCCGTAGCCGTTGGTCAGGTACTTGTCGGCGTTGGCCTTGGTGGGGTGCGAGTCCAGGCCCGGGTACGTGACCCACGCGACCTTGGGGTGCGCCTCGAGGTACTTGGCCACCGCGAGCGCGTTGTCGCTGTGGCGCTGGACGCGAAGCGACAGGGTCTCGATGCCCAGCAGGAACTGCTGCGAGTTGAACGGCGACAGCGACGCGCCCAGGTCGCGCTGCACCTGCACGCGCGCCTTGATGCCAAAGGCCACGTTGCCCAGCCCCGGGAAGTCACCAAAGACCTCCCAGAACTTCAGGCCGTGGTAGCTGGGGTCCGGCTCGGTGAAGCCGGGGTGACGGCCGCCGCCCCAGTCGAAGGTGCCGCCGTCGACCAGGATGCCGCCGATGGAGGTGCCGTGACCGCCCAGCCACTTGGTGGCCGACTCGATGACCACCGCGGCGCCGTGCTCGAACGGCCGGCACAGGTACGGCGTGGCGAACGTGTTGTCCACGAACAGCGGGATGTTGAGGGCGCGACCCGCCTCGGCGATGGCGGCCAGGTCAGGGACGTCGAGGCGCGGGTTGCCGATGGTCTCGACGAACCACGCCTTGGTGGTGTCATCACTTGCGGCCGCGAAGCCATCGGTATCGGTGGTCTCGACGAAGCGGACCTCGATGCCCAGCTTGCGGAAGGTGTGCAGGAAGATGTTCCAGGTCCCGCCGTACAGCGACGTCGAGGACACGATGCTGTCGCCCGCACCCACCACGTTGAGCAGGCCGATGATCTCGGCCGCGTGCCCGGACGCGGTACCCAGCGCCGCGGTTCCGCCGTGCAGGGCAGCGACGCGCTGCTCGAACACGTCGTTGGTGGGGTTCATGATCCGCGAGTAGATGTTGCCAAAGGCGCGCAGGCCGAACAGGTCGGCGGCGTGATCGGTGGACTTGAAGTTGTAGGCCGCCGTCTGATAGATCGGGACCGCTCGCGAACCCGTGGTGGGATCGGGGGTCTGGCCGGCGTGGATCGCGACGGTATCGAAACGGGGTGCGGTCGAATCGCTCATGGTCTTCTCGCTCTCTAGGTTCGTGATGCAGATGATGTATGAGATACCCCGACCGCGCTAGCGGTCGGCCATAGGCCGCCCGGATCCGGCGTATACGCCGAAAGACCCGGGCTGGGTCATCATCATGTCCATCATCATCACGAAACCGGTTGAGCGGACCATGATCGCTTCTGTCGCACCTCCTCACCTGACTCGGGCCGCGTGACGCGGCATCCACGTGTTAGCCGTTGAAACTAGAGGCCTCGCGCCGGTGCGTCAAGACCCCTTTCCGCACACGGGCGGTGCGGATAACGCGGGCGGCGGCCCACCGACGTGCGCTAGACTCGGAGTCGTCCCCCAGGCGAGGAGCCCTCATGAAGAAGCCGATCGGACCTGTTGAGCGCCTGTTCCCCATGCCGTGCGTGCTCGTGGTGGGCGGCACCATGGACGAGGCCGACACCCTGGCTGTCGCGTGGATCAACGTGGTGAGCTCGACGCCGGCCACCATCGCGATGGGCCTTCGTGAGAGCCGCCGCACCCTCGAGCTCATCCGCACCACCGACACCTTCACCGTGAACATCCCGTCGGCCGCACACGCCGCCGAGGTGGACTTCTGCGGCATCGCCAGCGGGCGCAAGGTCGACAAGTTCGCCGCCACCGGCCTCACCCTCACGCCCTCCCAGGTGGTCGAGGCACCGATGATCGCCGAGTGCCCCTACAGCATCGAGTGCCGCGTCACCGGCGAGGTGGTGGTGGGCTCCTACATCGTCGTGCTGGGCGAGATCGTCCAGGCACACGCCGACGAATCCATCCTGCGCGACCCCGAAGGCGATACCGTCGACATCGCCGCGCTCGACCCGCTGTGCTACCTCGCGGGCGTACGCGAGTACTGGCGCCTGGGCGAGAAGGTCGCCGACGCCTACAGCGTGGGCAAGCGCTTCGA
>CAYOHY010000074.1:0-7798 GCA_964403885.1 uncultured Eubacteriales bacterium | reverse complement strand
TCGCGCGTGCGCGAGATGTTTCACGCCGGAGGCAGGGACGACCTCGTGCTGTTCGTGGCCGGCGGTCCGTTCATCGCCGACGTCTCGCTCGCCAAGCAGGTGGGCGCGAACGGCGTGGTGCGCGGGGCGGAAAGCGCGCTCAAGCTCGTCGCGAAGATCTCGGCCGCGCAAGGCGGTGCGGCGTGAGCCCGCGCAGCCGACAGGTCCTTCTCGCCGAGGGGCTCTCGCGTCAGGGTCATGTGGCCCCGGCGGTCGACGCCTGCTACGAGGCGCTTCGCCTGGACGACACCGATCCGCTGGTGCACGCGTTGCTCTCGGACCTGTTCCTCGCGGGCGACTTCCACGACGAGGCGATCGCCGCTGCGAGCAAGGCCATCGAGCTCGACCCCGACTGCGCTCCCGCGTACCTGTCGCTGGGTCTTGCCTATGACCGCCGAGGCGGCATGTGGGACCAGTCGATCCTCGTGTGGCACGAGCTTGCCGAGGTCGTTCCGGACCTCGTGACCGCGCACGTGCAGCTGGGTGAGGCGTTCGCCGCCGCCGCGTTCGAGGAAGAGGCGATCGAGGCCTGGAAGCAGGCGCTCGAGCTGGACCCGCACGAGGCCCGCGCGATGTACAACCTGGCCGTCGCCGCCCTCAAGAAGGAGGGCATGGCCACGGCCCTGCCGGGCTTCCGTAAGGCCGGCGAGCTCGACCCCAGCCAAGACGACTTCTTCTTCGCGCTCGCGGGGATCTACGACGACGGCACGCCCGCGCCCGACCCGGTGGACGTGCCGCCGGACCGCGACTCGCGACTCGACGCGGCCTTCGCGCTCGCGTTCGAGGAGGACTTCTTCAGCGCGGCCGACCTCATCCGCCTCATCCTCGACGAGGACCCCGAGGACCCGGAGGCGCTCGCGCTCGCCGGCTACCTCTACCTGAAGCAAGAGGCCGTCAACGAGGCGATGGCCGTGGCGCTCAGAGCGCTCGCGGTCTCGACCAAGACGCCCACCGCCGTCTACGTGCTGGGCGCGTCGTTCGCGAAGCGCCCGGGGCTCAACCGCAACGCCGCGCGCGTCTTTGGCGCGCTCGCCAAGGCGGTGCCCGCCCAGCCCATGCCGCACGTCCTGCTCGCCGAGTCGCTTCTGGGCCTGCAGCGCTACGGACAGGCCAAGCAGGCCTACCTGCGCGCCGTGGAGCTCGATCCCACGTTCGTGCGGGCTCGCTTCGGGCTGGCCTCGGTGCTTCTCACGGAGGGCGAGCACGCGCTCGCGCACCACGAGATCCGCCGCGCCGCCTATCACGACACCCGCCGCCAGGGTCTGTTCTGGCGTCTGTACGACGACTACGCCGAGGGGAGGGAGTAGCCGATGCCCACCAAGAAGGGTGGCCCTCGCCAGCCGCGTCAGCGGATCGAGCGCCCTGAGACCGAGGTCGTGGCGGCTCCGCCTCGGCGCGCGACCGTCGCCGCTGCGGCGACCGGCGGCCCCGCCAAGGCGCTGACACGCAACCCGCTGTTCCCGGTGGGCGTGTCGCTCTACCCCCTCGACAACGAGACCCAAGGCTCCGAGGACTGGTACGAGCGCGATCTGGCCGTCGATCTCGATGCGCTCGCGCAGGCGCGCTGTGGGCTGGTGCGCTTCTTCGTGAGCTGGCGCGTGCTCGAGCCGCAGGTGGGCCAGTACGACGAGGACATGCTCGAGCGGCTCGCGTCGCTCGTCGAGGCCGCCCGCACGCGCAAGATGCAGTGCGTGGTGTGCTTCTTCGCCGATGACCGTCACGCCGAGCTCACCGAGGTGAGCTGGGGCAAGCGCCGCGATGCGCGCACGGATTCGTACCTCGTCCAGCGCGAGGTCGCACTCGTGCAAAAGGTCGTGGGTCGTCTGCGCTCGGACGCGGGCGTGTTCGCCTGGCAGTTGGGCAACGAGGCGTTCCTCTCGGGATTCGAGGATGCCGGCGCGCTCGACGAGTGGGTGGACGTGCTGCGCGAGGCGATCCGCGAGGTCGACGCCAAGCGGCCCATCGGCTTGGGCGCCGACGCTGAGACGCTGTTCCGGGCGACCGGGGTCGACGCGCGCGAGGCCGTTGCGCGCTGCGAGTTCGCCGTCTCGCACGTCACCGCCGCCTATCGCGCCTACGCCGCCGAGGGTCCCGTCACGAGCGGCCCGGCGACCTACCTTGACTCGTTCCTGCTTCGCGAGGCCCACCGAGGCCGTCCGGTCCTGCTCGATGAGGTGGGCCCGCTCTCGCTCGAGCTCTCGGCCGCCGAGGAGGCCGCATCACTGCGCAGTGCGCTGTGGTCGGCGTTCATGAACCGGGCCGGCGGAGCCATGGTGCGCAGGCTGCGCGACATGGACACCGAGCGCCGTGAGCCGTACTTCCTCGATCCGTTCGAGACGCTCGTTGGCATCGCTGACTCGGAAGGCGTCACCAAGCCTGCCTTCACCGAGCTCTACAAGTTCGTGCGCACCATCGCGCGCATCGACCTCAAGCAGCATCAGCTGATCGCCGAGCGGACCGGCATTGTCGTGCCGGCAGAGCGCTACGAGCCGCTGCCGTCGCTCGCCGGTCTCTACGACCCGCGCGCGTGTTTGCAGGCGTTCATCGCTGCCAAGCAGGCGCAGGTGCCGGTCACCGTGGTGCGCGAGGCCGACGACTTCACCGACTACCGCGTGCTCGTGGTGCCCAGCGCCTTCGCGCTCGCCGATGAGACCTGGGAGCGGCTCACGTCGTTCGTCCAGGGCGGCGGCACGGTGCTGTTCAGCTACGGCGGCGGCGACGCACACCCGGCGATCCGCGACCTGTTTGGCGTGGAGTTCCTGGGTGACGGCGGTCCCAGCAAGACGCTTTCGTGCCGCGTGGCCCAGCCCGACGTGCTGGGCGCCATCGCGAGCTTCGACGCACGCTTCACGCTGCCCAACTTCGCGCTGCTGTCCAACGGCACCGCGACGGTGGTGGCGACCGACGCCAAGGGCAGCCCGCTGCTCACCGTGAACCAGGTGGGCCAGGGCCGCGCCGTGTTCGTGGCCGCTCCGCTCGAGCGCGCGATCGCGCAGTTCGACCCGTGGGCCACGCCGGTCAAGGTGCGCGACTTCGTGCGCGAGATCTATGGCGCGGTGGCGCGAGGCGCCGGATGTGGTGCGCCGGTGGGTTGCTCGGCGGCAGACGTCGAGGTGGCGCTGTTCCAAGGCGACGCCGATGACGTGCTGGTCCTGCTCAACCACTCGCCCGAGAAGGTGCAGGCCACGCTGACCACCGAGCGTCGGGTCGCTTCGATCACCGACGTGCGCGGCGGTGCTCCCGTGGCCGTGGGCGGTACCACCTTCAGCGTGCCGCTCGACGCCAACGGAGCGAGCGCACTCAGGCTCACGTACGCCTAGCGCGTGGTGGCGCCGCTCGTCGCTTGCCCCTTGTGGGGGCGGCGCGTGGGCGTTACGGTGAGCGCTGCACGATACACACGCCCCCTTGGTGCCGGTGATTCGATATCGCCGGAGAATAGGGAAGCCGGTGAGATTCCGGCGCGGGTCCGCCACCGTGATGCGTTCGCCCAGCGAGACGCTAAGTCGGGAGACCTGCCAGGGAGGCGCGGGGCAGTCCTCGGGAACAGGACGAGTCCGCTGGATGCGCGCCCCCTGGGGCACCATCCCCTGGCGACACTCATCACGGGCATGATGCCCGCTCCCAAGAACCGCTCCGCACACGATGAGGAGCGGTTTTGCATATCGCCGACGGGATCTTGCGTCCCGAGGTCATAGCGGTCACCAACGTCGCCGCCATCGGCGCGGTCGCGTTTGGAGCCGACCGGTGCCGGCGACTCGGCGTGAGCCGAGCGCGCACGGTCGCGACGCTGGGTACTGCGGCTGCGGCGCTGTTCGTCGCGTCGTCGGTGCCGCTGCCGGCGTGGCCCGGCACGAGCGCGCACGCGCTGGGCACTCCGTTCGCCGCACTGCTGCTGGGCCCGTGGGCCACCGTCGCCCTCACCGGGCTCGTGGTGTTCTTGCAGGCGCTCGCCGGTCACGGGGGTATCAGTGCGTGGGGTGCCGACACGCTCACCATGGGCCTGATCGCGCCCCTGGTGGCGTGGTTGAGCTACCGAGGCGCGCAGCGGATGGGCATGCCCAAGATGGCTGCCGGCATCGCGGCGAGCGCGCTGGGGTGCGCGGCGACCTACCTCACCACCGCAGCGATCATCGCGTACTCCATCGCACATCAGCCGAGCGGCTTCCTTGGCATGTTCACGGCGGTCGCGCTGAGCTACCTGCCTGCCGAGCTGCCTATGATCGCGGTCGAGAGCGTGCTCACCGGCATGGCGCTCGTCAGGCTCGAGCAGCACGACTTCAGCCGGCTCATGGCGCCGGGCGGGCTGCGCGTGGCGGATCGGCGGGCCGGCGAGTGACGGCGCGCCTCGTCATAGCCGCCTCGCGCAGCGGTGAGGGCAAGACCTCGGTCACGTTGGGGTTGGCTGCGGCGCTCAGGGCGCGTGGCCTGCGCGTCTCGGTGGCCAAGGTGGGGCCTGACTACCTCGACACGGGGTGGCATTCACTCGCCGCCGGGCGCGCCGCACGCAACCTCGACGTGTGGACGATGGGCGAGTCCGGAGTGCGTGCCGCGTTCTCGCGCGCCGCCGAGGATGCGGACATCGTGCTGATCGAGGGCGTGATGGGGCTGTTCGACGGGCACCGCACCGGTGCCGCCGCGACCTCGACCGCCGACGTCGCGCGCCTGCTCGACGCGCCGGTGGTCCTCGTCGCCGACGCGTCGCACTCTGCCGCCAGCGTCGCGGCGCTCGCACACGGGTTCGCGTCGTTCGACCCGTCGGTGCGTGTGGCCGGCGTGGTCCTCAACCGCTTTGGCGTGCACCGCGACCGCACGTCGATCGAGACGGCCTTCGAGCGCACCGGGTTGCCGGTCTTGGGCTGGCTGCCGCGCGAGGAGCGCGCCGAGCTGGGTTCTCGGCATCTGGGGTTGGTGCAGTCGGGAGAGGACGAGGCGGCGGCTTGTGAGGCGATCGCGGCGCTGGGCGACCTCGTCGAGACCCATGCGCAGGTGGACGCGCTTGTCGCGATCGCTCGCGACGTGAGCCCGCTGCCGGCGACGAGCCCAACGTGGGCCGGGCTGCGCGTCGAGCGGGCTGTGGCGCCGCGCATCGCGGTGGCCCGCGACGAGGCGTTCGCGTTCTACTACGCCGACAACCTCGAGGCACTGCGCGACCTGGGTGCCCAGGTGGTCGAGTTCAGCCCGCTTCGCGACGCGGCGCTCCCGGAGGGCGTTCACGGCGTCTACCTGGGCGGCGGCTATCCGGAGCTGCACGCGGCCGCGTTGTCGGCGAACGCGTCGATGCGCGCGTCGATCGCTCGCGCCGCGGCGAGCGGTGTGCCGGTCTACGCCGAGTGCGGCGGCATGCTGTATCTGCTGCGCGGCCTCGCGGACGCCCAGGGCGAGACCCACGAGATGGTGGGGTTGCTGTCGGCCTCGGCGGCGATGCAGGCGCGGCTCCAGCGCGTGGGCTACGTCGAGGCGACCCTTGCCGGCCCGTGCGCACTGGGTGACACGGGCGCGCGCGTGCGCGGTCACGAGTTCCGCTACTCCGCGTGTGAGCCTGCGTCCGGCGCGAACCCCTTGTGGCTGGTGGACGGCGAGCCCCGAGGGTTTCGCGAGGGATCCGTGGTCGCGTCGTATCTGCACCTGAACTTCGCCGGTTGCCCTGATGTGGCGGCCGCGTTTCTCGAGGCGTGCGCAGCGCACGCCGCATCGATGGTTGGAGGAACCGATGACTGATCGTGCCGTGATCGTACTGGGACACGGGAGCCGCTCACCCGAGGCCACCGAGCAGTTCGTGCGCGTGGCCGACACGCTCGTGCCGCGCCTGCCCGGCGCCAACGTCTACCCCGCGTTCATGGAGCTCGCCGAGCCCTCGCTCGCTGACGCCGTGGACCGCGCGGTCGCCGATGGCGCCACCCGCATCGTGGTGCTGCCGTGCTTCCTGTTCATGGGCAACCACATCAAGCACGACATCCCCAAGAAGATCGCCCGCGCCATGGAGGCGCATCCGGGCGTGGAGTTCGAGCAGCGTGAGCCCATCGGCCCCGACCCGCGTGTGACCGAGGCGCTGCTGGAGCGCCTGGGCTGGGAGTCGGACGCCGTGTGGGGCGAGCGCGGACCCGAGGAGATCGAGGCCGAGAGCATGCGCGTGATCGACGCCGCGCTTGCGGGCTACGATGACGCGGGCGAGCGCGCGGTGGTCAAGCGGCTCATCCACGCGAGCGGAGACCTGTCACTGCAGGGTGCTGCGGGGTTCTCGGCGGGCGCGGTGGCGGCGGGTGTGGCGGCGCTGCGCGGCGGCGCTGCGGTGATCACCGACGTGCGCATGGTCGAGGCGGGCGTGGACTCGCGCAGGCTTGGAGCGCTGGGTGGCGAGACGCGCTGCCTGATCGACGACGCTTCCGTTGCCGAGGAGGCCGCGGCCACGGGTCGCACTCGCGCGGCCACGGCGATGCGGCGTTTTGGCGCCGAGCTCGACGGCGCGGTCGTGGCGATCGGCAACGCGCCCTCGGCCCTGCGTGAGGTGATCGCGATGGTGAGCGAGGGCGTGGCCCGCCCGGCGCTCGTGGTGGGTATCCCCGTGGGATTCGTGGACGCCGCCGAGTCGAAGGCCGCGCTCGAGGCGAGCGGTCTCGAGTACGTGACCGTGCGTGGCGCGCGTGGCGGGTCGCCTCTGGCCGCAGCCGCCGTCAACGCGCTGCTGCGACTGGCCGAGGAGGCGTAGTCACCCCATGCGCTCCGGGATCACCACAGGCACCTGCGCGACCGCTGCCGCCATCGCGGCGGCGTCGCTGCTCGCTGCCCAGGGACGCGGCGAGACGCCGAGCGCCCCGGAGCACGTCGAGGTCGCCCTGCCGGCCGGCGAGGTGGTGTGCGTGCCGGTCGCGTCTGCCGAGGTGCTTGCGCCGGGAGTGGCGCGCGCGTCGGTGGTCAAGGACGCGGGCGACGACCCGGACATCACCAACGGCATGACCGTGGCCGTCGAGGTCGCGCTGGGCGGCGAGGGCGTGCGCTTCGCGGCGGGCGAGGGCGTGGGCACGGTGACGCGCGCGGGCCTGCAACTCGCGGTGGGCGAGCCGGCGATCAACCCGGTTCCGCGCTCCATGATCTCCTCGGCGCTCGAGGGTGTGCTTGGCGAGGGTGCGGGAGCGGTGGTCACCGTGAGTGTCGTCGGCGGTGAAGAGGTGGCCCGCAAGACGTTCAACCCGCGGCTTGGGATCGAGGGCGGGATCTCGATCATCGGTACCACCGGCCGTGTGGAGCCCAAGTCGAGCGAGGCGTGGATGCGCTCGTTGCTGCCGCAGGTCGACGTGGCGCTCGCCGCCGGGCACACCACGGTGTGGCTCGCGCCGGGCGGTATAGGCGAGGAGTTCGCGGTCGAGGTCTTGCACGCGCCGGCTCAAGCGGTGGTGCAGTGCTCGAACTTCGTGGGCGACCTGCTCGACGCGTGCGGCCGAGCGGGCGTCGAGCGCGTGGTGCTCGTGGGCCATGCGGGCAAGCTCGTGAAGGTGGCTGCCGGGCTGTTCGACACACACAGCCGTGCCGGTGACGCGCGTCTCGAGACGGTCGCGGCCATCGCTGCTGCTGAGGGCGCGTCCGGCCCGCTCGTGGCGCGACTGCTCGCGCTTCCCACGGTGCAGGCCGCCATCGCCGAGCTCGACGCGGCCGGCCTCTCCGGTGTGTGGGATGCGATCGCGGCTCGTGCCGCCACGCGCGCCACCCAGCGCGCGGGTGTGCCTGTCGAGGTCGTGTTGCTGGGCTACGGCGGGCAGCCGCT
>CAYOHY010000073.1:0-7984 GCA_964403885.1 uncultured Eubacteriales bacterium | reverse complement strand
ACCGGCGCGAGCTTCGCCGAGAAGTGCCGCAGGAACGGGGCCTGCTCGACGATGCGATACGCGGGCAGCGAATCGCGCTCCTCGAACGCCTTGATCACGACCTCGATCACGTAGTCCATGTGGCTTTGCGTGTAGACCCGTCGAGGGATCGCGAGGCGCACGAGCTCGCGCGGACCGGCCAGCTCCTCGCCGGTCTCCGGATCGCGCGAACCAAACATCAGCGACCCGATCTCACAGGCGCGCACGCCGCCCAGCAGGTACATCGCGTTGGCGACCGCGACGCCCGGGTACTGCGTGGGGGCCAGGTGCGGGGCGAAGCGCTTGGCGTCGAGGTAGATCGCGTGCCCGCCCGCAGGCCACAGCAGCGGCACCCCGGCGTCGCGCAGGTGCTGGCCGATGTAGCGGGTCGAGGCGAGGCGGTAGTGCAGGTAGTCCTCGTCGATGCCCTCCTGCATGCCGATGGCGAGCGCCTCGAGGTCGCGCCCGGACAGGCCGCCGTAGGTGGGGAAGCCTTCGGTCAGGATGAGCAGGCTCTGCGCCTGGCGCCGGACCTCCGGGTCGCGCGTGGCGAGAAACCCGCCCATGTTCACGATCGCGTCCTTCTTGGCGCTCATGGTGCAGCCCTGTGCCAGGCCGCACATCTCGCGCACGATCTCGCGCACGGTCTTGTCGGCGTAGCCCGGCTCGCGCATCTGGATGAACTTCGCGTTCTCGGCGAGTCGGCAGGCGTCGAGGTAGAGGGGCTTGTCGTACTGGCGGCAGACCTCGGCGACCTCGCGCATGTTGGCGAGCGACACCGGCTGGCCCCCGCCCGAGTTGTTGGTGACGGTGATCATGACCATGGGGATGCGCTCGGGACCGTACTCGGCGAAGGCCGCGCGCAGGCGCTCGACGTCCATGTCGCCCTTGAAGGGGAAGTCCGAGTCCATGTCGGCCAGCTGTGCGCTGGGCAGGTCGAGCGCGACGGCTCCGCGGAACTCGACGTTGGCGCGCGTGGTGTCGAAGTGGCTGTTGTTGGGGACCACGTCGCCTTCCTTGCACATCACGGAGAACAAGATGCGCTCGGCGGCGCGGCCCTGATGCGTGGGGATGACGTACTCGAAGCCGGTCACGTCGTGGATCGAGTCGTAGAAGTGGAAGTACGACGGGCTGCCGGCGTAGGACTCGTCGCCGCGCATCACACCGCCCCACTGGTTGGCGCTCATGGCGCCGGTGCCGGAGTCGGTGAGCAGGTCGATGATCACGTCTTCCGAGCGCAAGGAGAAGATGTTGTGCCCTGCGGAGGCCAGCATCTCCTCTCGCTGCTCGGGCGTGGTCATCTTGATCTGCTCGATGACCTTGATGCGGAACGGTTCGATGATCGTCTTGAATGTCATGGCGCCTCCCGGCGTCACGTGCGCGGCCCACTCTTTGAAGGCCAACGCGAACCGAGACGTAGTGTACCCGTGCCGCGCTCACGCGAAAGTGGTACGAATCGTGCTAGTGTGTGGTTGTACGATTCGTACCACTGTTTTGAGTGAGGTGTCACCATGGAGGATGCAAGCGCCAAAGAGCTCTTCATCTTGGGTCGCGTCTCGATGCGGCCCACGCACGGCCACGAGATCATGCGCACGCTGTACGCGTCGCGCTCCGACCTGTGGGTCGACCTGTCCAAGAAGCACGTGTACTACGTGCTGCGTAAGCTCGAGCGAGACGGCCTTGTCTCGGTCACCGAGGAGCGCGTGGGCAACCTGCCGGCGCGCAAGATCTACGCGATCACCGACTCAGGCCGCGCGGCACTGGCGCGCATGATGAGCGCCGATACGCTCGTGCGCTCGATGCCGTTCTCGGAGTTCGACGTGGTGTTTGGCATGCTCGCCTACACCGACGTGCTCTCCGATGCCCAGCGCGATGCCGTGCTCGAGGCGCGCGTCACGTACCTGAGCGCACTGTCCGCCGATGCGAGCCGAGTGGTCGCCGAGGCCAGCGCGAGGCCCGAGGCCGGCGGCGTGCAGCGCGTCATCCTCGACAAGGTCGCGCGCATCGCCCAGGCAGAGCTCGACTGGCTTGCCGAGGTGCGCGGGCAGATCGCGCGCGAGGGGTGGGCAGCGATGCGGCCCGTCCTTGGCGCGCCGGTCGCGGGAGGTGACGCGTGATGCCCGGTAGGTTCACGCCGGCGGCGTCGCGCCGCACCCGGACGCTCATCGCTGGTCTCGTGTGGAGCGCCGTGGGCGTCATGCTCGTGGCCTGGGCGGTGAGCTGGCTTGCCGCAGCGACGCCGTTCGCAACGCTCACGTTTGGCGTGGGCGGCGTCACCCTCGCGCTGGTCGCCTGGCGGATGCTCTTTCGCCGGCTCGCGGCCAAGAACCTCGAGCGACTGGCCGGGCTCCCGGATCGGCTGTGCGTGTTCGGCTTCCAGTCGCCTCAGAGCTACCTGATCACCGTCGCGATGATCGCGTTGGGGGTCACTCTGCGCCACTCGGCGCTCCCCAAGCCGGAGCTCGCCGTGGTCTACCTCGCCATCGGCGGGGCCCTGTTCCTTGCAAGCATGCGCTATCACGTGCGCTTCGCGCGCACCCTGAAGGGAGTCTGACAAGTGAGTACTCAACTGATCATCGCGGTGGTCACCATCCTGCTCGCAGCCGTGCTCTACACCATCGCGGTGTTCTCGGAGCGTCGTTCGGGCGTTCTCAAGCCGTGGCACCTGGCGCTGTTTTGGGCCGGTCTCGTGTTCGACACGATCAGCACCACGCTCATGAGCGGCCTGTCCGGCGGTTTCGACTGGAACATCCACGGCATCTTGGGAGTGCTCGCGATCGTGCTCATGCTCGTGCACGCGCTGTGGGCGACGTTCGCCCTCATCCAGGCCAAGCCCTCGGTGCTGCAGAACTTCCACAAGTTCAGCGTCACCGTGTGGGCCCTGTGGATGGCCTCTCTGATCACGGGGTTCGGGCTCGCAGTCCCCAAGATGATGGGGTAGCCCCGCCTGTGTGCCGTTCGGCCTAAGTGGAATGAACACCTATGGCCGGCGTGAAGGGCGGATCCATGGTGGCGTTCCGCGCGGAGGACGAGTCGATCGAGCGAAGCCGCAGTCTGACGGCACGTGCGTCGGCGCGATCGGCGGCGTTGAGGCTCGCCGCGGGCTACGCGGTGGTCGCGTTGCTGTGGATCCTGTTCTCGGATCACGTGCTTGGTTCGCTTGGCCTGTCGGCCCAGACGATCACGCTCATAAGCGAGGCCAAGGGCACGTTGTTCGTCGCGGTGACCGCCACGGTGCTGTTCGTGTTCGCGTATCGGATCTTCCGAACGCTGCAGACCGAGGACGAGCGGATCCGCTCCGCTTACGTCGACACGCTGAGCGCCGTGACCGGCGGAAAGCTCGTCTTGCTCTCCGAGTCCGAGATCGACGCGGCCCTGGGCATGCCGCTCGACGATCCGCATCGGATCACCGACGGCAAGGGCCTCACCGAGGCGCGTGCGCAGATCCGTCACGCCGTGGGCGAGCGCGTCGCTCCCGAGGACCTCACCATGGCCGTGCTCAGCCCATCGGGTGAGGCGCTCAACAACGCGCTCAAGCACGGCGGCGCCGCCGAGTACCAGGTCTTCGCGCGCAACAGCACGCTGCAGATCAAGATCGCCGATAACGGCCCGGGCATCGACTTTCGCACGCTGCCGCGCGCCACGCTGGTCGCGGGCTTCTCGACCACCGACACGCTGGGGCTGGGCTTCACGATGATGCTGCAGCTCAGCGACCGGATCCTGCTGTCCACGCGCCCCGGGCGCACCGTGGTGGTGCTGGAGACGTCCGGCGTCAGCCGGGTCTAGCGCGACGCGAGTCCTGCCGCGGCCTCCAGCACGAGCAACGCAGCGAGCCGCACCGTGCGCTGATCGGGCGCGTCGATCGTGGCGTCGATCTCCGTGAGGTCGATCGCGCGGACGCGAGCATCGGAGGCCAGGTGGAAGGTGAGCTCGCGCAGCTCGTCGGCGGACAGCCCGCCCGGAGCCGCCGAGGGGCACCCGGGCACGGCCGCGCGATCGCACACGTCCACGTCGAGGTCGACGTACACCGGTCGTCCGCCCGCGCCGGCGATCGCGAGCGCCTGGGCGGCGATGTCGGCCATCGGGCGCGTGCGAAGCGCCGAGCGCGGCACCACCGTGATGCCCAGCTCGCGGGCGCGCGCGGCGTAGGCGGGGGAGTTCGCGAAGTCCGCGATGCCTATCTGCACGATCTGCGAGCCCGGCAGCCCCGCCTCGACGAGCCGGCGCACGGGAGAGCCGTTGGAGACGCCGTCGCGCAGGTCGTGGTGCGCGTCCACGGTGATCAGTCCGGCGCCCGCGAGGTCCTCGGCGAACAGCCCGCGCATCACCGAGTACGTGATCGAGTTGTCGCCGCCCAGCGCCACGAGCAGCCGGCAGCGCGGCGCGGCGGCACCCACGGTGCGGGCCACGCGGGCCTCGCCGCTCTCGCCGTCCGGGTCGCGCACGTCGCCGAAGTCGGCGGCGAGGAGTTGCGCGACGTCAGTGTCGTGCTCGGTGGAGTAGGTGGAGTAGCGCAGCAGCGCATCGCGGACGGCGCCCGGCGTCGCGTGCGCGCCGGTGGGCGTGATCGAGGTCGACCACGCGCCCACGCCCAGCAGCCCCAGGTCCGCGACGCTGTCACCAAGGCTGTCTGCGGGTACGAACCAATGGGCGGCGCGGGGCCACAGCGGGTCGCTCGGAAGGGGCTTATCGGACACGGGTTTCCTCGGCTTTCTGTATACCGCGCTGGTGCTCTACTGCGCTGAAGTGGATATTTCCCTGTTGTGTTACCTACACTATCGCGAATCCGATGAATCATCGATGAGTACCTATCCGAGGAGATCGGTCGCCAATCGTCAGTCGGCGGCCTTGAAGAGAGGCTACCCGTGTCAGCTCCAGAACCCGTGATCGTAGGTATCGGCGCCCTTGAGATCGAGCAGGTCGTCGCGGTGGCGCGCGGCGGTGCGAAGATCGAGATCTCTGCCGAGTCACGCGAGGCGATCGCGAAGTCGCGCGCCGTCATCGACGAGCTGGCGCACTCGGGCAAGCCCGTCTACGGCGTGAGCACCGGCTTTGGCGCGCTCGCCACCAAGTACATCGACCCGTCGCTGCGCGCGCAGCTGCAGCGCTCGCTCATCCGCTCGCACGCCGCCGGCGTGGGCGAGTGCGTCGAGCCTGAGGTGGTTCGCGCGCTCATGCTGCTGCGCCTCTCCACGCTGTGCACCGGTCGCACCGGCGTTCGTCCGGCCACCGCGCAGGCCTACGCCGACCTGCTCAACGCGCGCATCACGCCGTGCGTGCCGGAGTTCGGCTCGCTGGGCTGCTCGGGTGACCTGGCGCCGCTGTCGCACTGCGCGCTCGCGGTTATGGGCGAGGGCGAGGTCTTCGGCCCCACCGGCGTGCGGATGGCCGCCGCCGATGCGCTCAGCGCCGCCGGGCTCGCGCCCGTGCGTCTCGAGGAGAAGGAAGGCCTCGCGCTCATCAACGGCACCGACGGCATGCTGGGCATGCTCTCGCTCGCGATCCACGACCTGCGCCTGCTCGTGCGCACCGCCGACATCTCGGCGGCCATGAGCGTCGAGGCGCTGCTGGGCACCGACCGCGTCTTCGCCGCCGAGCTCCAAGCGCTCAGGCCGCATCCGGGCCAGGCCGCCTCGGCGCGCAACATGACGCGCGTGCTGGACGGCTCGGGCATCGTGGCGTCGCATCGCGAGGGAGATCTGCGCGTGCAAGACGCGTACTCGTTGCGCTGTGCGCCGCAGGTGGCGGGTGCGGTGCGCGACACGCTCACCCACGCCGAGACGGTCGCGTCGCGCGAGCTCGCCTCGGCGATCGACAACCCGGTGGTGCTGCCCGACGGGCGCGTGGAGAGCAACGGCAACTTCCACGGCGCGCCCGTGGCCTACGTACTCGACTTCCTCGCCATCGCCGCGGCCGACCTCGCCTCGATCAGCGAGCGCCGCACGGACCGCATGCTCGACGTGGCCCGCAACCACGGGCTGCCGCCGTTCCTGGCCGATGACCCCGGCGTGGACTCCGGCCACATGATCGCGCAGTACACGCAGGCCGGCATCGTGAGCGAGATGAAGCGCCTTGCCGCGCCCGCGAGCGTGGACTCGATCCCGTCGTCGGCGATGCAGGAGGACCACGTCTCGATGGGCTGGAGCGCCGCACGTAAGCTGCGCCGCTCGGTGGACGGGCTCGCGCACGTGCTGGGCATCGAGGTGCTCACCGCCGCCCGCGCTCTCGACCTGCGGGCGCCGGAGACGCCGTCGCCCGCCACCGCTGCCGCGCTCGCCGCGGTGCGCGAGGTCGCGCCGTGCTGCGGGCCGGACCGGTTCCTGTCGCCGGAGATCGAGGCCACCTCGCGCCTCGTGAGCGACGGCGTGATCGTGCGTGTCGTAGAGGACATCGTCGGCGGGCTCGAGTAGCCCGGCCGCTTGAAGGAATGAGGAGTCACCCATGAGTGCAGGAGCCCGACCCGTCCGCGCCGCGCGCGGCACCACGCTGACCGCCCAGGGCTGGCCGCAGGAGGCCGCTCTGCGCATGCTGCAGAACAACCTCGACCCCGAGGTCGCCGAGCACCCCGACGACCTGGTGGTCTACGGCGGTACCGGCCGCGCCGCCCGTAGCTGGGAGGCGTTCGACGCGCTGCAGCGCACGCTTCGCTCGCTCAAGGCCGACGAGACCATGCTCGTGCAGTCCGGCAAGCCCGTGGGCGTCATGCGCACCCACGAGTGGGCGCCGCGCGTGCTCATCGCCAACTCCAACCTCGTGGGCGACTGGGCCACGTGGCCGGAGTTTCGCCGCCTCGAGCAGCTGGGTCTCACCATGTACGGCCAGATGACGGCCGGCAGCTGGATCTACATCGGCACGCAGGGCATCGTGCAGGGCACCTACGAGACGTTCGCCGCCGTGGCCGAGAAGCGCTTTGGCGGCACGCTCGCCGGCACGCTCACCGTCACGGGCGGGTGCGGCGGCATGGGCGGCGCGCAGCCGCTCGCGGTCACGATGAACGGCGGTGCGGTGCTCGTGGTGGACGTGGATGCGTCGCGTCTCGACCGCCGCGTGCGCGAGCGCTACCTCGACGAGTGGACCAGCGACCTCGACGACGCCGTCGCGCGCGTGCTCGCGGCCAAGCGGGACCGCCGAGCGCTCAGCGTGGGCCTCGAGGGCAACTGCGCCCACGTGCTGCCGGAGCTGCTGCGCCGCGGCATCGAGGTCGACGTGGTCACCGACCAGACCTCGGCGCACGACCCGCTCGCGTACCTGCCGCTGGGCGTGAGCTTCGCGGACTGGCACGCGGAGGCCCAGCGCGACCCCGAGGGCTTCACGCAGCGCGCCCGCGAGTCGATGGCCACCCACGTCGAGGCGATGGTGGGCTTCATGGACGCCGGCGCCGAGGTCTTCGACTACGGCAACTCGATCCGCGCCGAGGCTGAGCTGGGCGGCTTCGCCCGCGCATGGGCGTTCCCCGGCTTCGTCCCTGCCTACATCCGCCCGCTCTTCTGCGAGGGCAAGGGCCCGTTCCGCTGGGCGGCGCTCTCCGGCGACCCGGCAGACATCGCCGCCACCGACCGCGCCGTGCTCGACCTCTTCCCCGACAACGAGCCGCTCCACCGCTGGATCACCCAGGCCTCCGAGAAGATCGCGTTCCAGGGCCTGCCCGCCCGCATCTGCTGGCTGGGTTACGGCGAGCGCGACAAGGCAGGTGCCCTCTTCAACGAGATGGTCGCCGATGGCCGCCTGAGCGCGCCCATCGTCATCGGCCGAGACCACCTGGACTGCGGCAGCGTTGCGAGCCCCTACCGAGAGACCGAGGCGATGCTCGACGGCTCCGATGCCATCGCCGACTGGCCACTGCTCAATGCGCTCGTCAACACCGCCAGCGGCGCCACTTGGGTCTCAATCCATCACGGCGGCGGCGTGGGTATCGGCCGCTCGATCCACGCGGGCCAGGTCACCGTCGCCGACGGAACCCCGCTCG
>CAYOHY010000072.1:0-8118 GCA_964403885.1 uncultured Eubacteriales bacterium | reverse complement strand
GCGTCGCGCAGCTTGATGTCGATCTTGGGGCCGTAGAACGCGCCGTCGCCCTCGTTGATCTCGAAGTCGATGCCGCGCTCCTTGAGCGTCTCGATGAGCGCGTTGGTGGCGAGCTCCCAGTCCTTGTCCTCGCCGATGGACTTCTCGGGGCGCGTGGAGACCTCGGCCGAGTACTCGAAGCCGAAGACGCCCATGACGTAGTCCACGAGGTCGAGCATGCCGACGACCTCGTCGTGCACCTGCTCGGGCGTGCAGAAGATGTGCGCGTCGTCTTGGGTGAAGCCGCGTGCGCGCATGAGGCCGTGCACGACGCCCGACATCTCGTGGCGGTACACCGTGCCGAACTCGGAGATGCGCATGGGCAGGTCTCGGTAGCTGCGCAGGTCGTTATCGAAGATCAAGACGTGGCCCGGGCAGTTCATGGGCTTGACCGCGTACTCGTTGGTCTTGCCGTCGCCCTCGTCGATCTCGAAGAAGTACATGTTCTCGCCGTAGAAGTCGTAGTGCCCGCTGATCTTCCAGACGTCGGTCTTGTAGATGTGAGGGGTGATGGCCTCCTCGTAGCCGCGCGCGTAGAGGACGCCGCGCAGCCACTCCTGCATGAGGCGCAGCGTGCGCGCGCCCTTGGGGTGGTAGAGCGGCAGGCCCACGCCGGCGACCTCGTGGAAGCTGAACAGGTCGAGCTCGCGGCCCAGCTTGCGATGGTCGCGCTTCTCGGCCTCCTCGATGCGGGTCAGGTGCGCGTCGAGGTCCTTCTGGGTGAACCAGACGGTGCCGTAGATGCGCTGGAGCATGGGCTTGTCCGAGTCGCCGCGCCAGTAGGCACCGGCGACCTTCATGAGCTTGAACGCGCCCAGGCGGCCGGTGGTGGGCACGTGCGGGCCACGGCACAGGTCGGTGAAGGCACCCTGGGTGTAGGTGGTGATCGTCTCGTCCTCGGGGAGCTCCGAGATCAGCTCGCGCTTGAACGGCTGCTCCTCGAAGGCGTCCCACGCCTCGAGCTTGTCGAGCACGGTGCGCTTGAACGGCTTCTCCTCGGCCACGATCTGGCGCATGCGCTCCTCGATGGCCTCGAGGTCCTCGGTGGAGAAGCTGCGGCCCACCTCGAAGTCGTAGTAGAAGCCGTCCTCGATCGACGGTCCGATGCCGAACTTGGCCATCGGGAACAGGTCCTTGACCGCCTCGGCCATCACGTGGGCCGTGGAGTGGCGCAGGATGTCGAGCGCCTCGGGAGAGCGGTCGGTGATGATCTCGATGGTGGCGCCATCGGTGACCGCGCGGTTCACGTCGACCATCTCGCCGTCGATGCGACCGGCAAGGGCGGCCTGTGCGAGGCGGGGGCCGATCGCGGCGGCGACGTCGAGGACCGTCGCACCCTCGGCGACCTGCTTCTCGCTACCGTCGGGCAGTTTGACCGTGATCTCGGGCATCGTGTCTCTCCTTCAAGCGCGAACCGCCCCGCGGGTGTGCGGGGCGGCGTGGATTCGATACGCCTCGCAGTAGGTGATTCCCTACTGCTTGGTCTTGCAGTACGGGCACACGCCCCAGTTGAGGCGAAGCGCCTTGCCGCACTCGACGCATGACTTGCGGAGCTTCTTCATGCAGTACGGGCAGATGAGGAACTCCTTCTCGACCGGCTTGTAGCAGGCCGGGCAGCTCTCGTAGTCGCGCGCAAGAGCGACTTCCTTGGCCCTGATCTCGAGATCGCGCTCGCGAGCGTCGTCGAGGTACTCCGGCGGGCGGACCACCAGGTAGACCATCCAGCCGGCGACCGGGAACACCAGCGCGGCCAGGCCCCAGAACCAGCCCATCGCGCCGCGTCGGTTCGCGTCACGCCACGTCCAGAAGACGAGCGCGAGGTGAAGCACGGCGAACCACAGGACGCACAAGTTCCTGACCAGCAGAAACGCCGGACTCGTCAACACCGGAGCGAGAATGTCGCCCATCATCTCCCCTTCGTGGAAACCACGCGCTCGCGTGGCGAGATACGCTTCGGGATTCTAGCAGAACCGAGACACCGAGAAGTGCTGGTCACGAGCGTGTTGCCGAAGCGTCGCGCAGCAGCGAGCGCACCTCGCCCGCCGTGGACAGCGACCCGGTGATGACCACACCGTCAGGCGAGGTCTCGCGAGCGTGCGACACAGCGTCAGCGAGCGGCTCGATCACGAGCGGCCGCACCCCCGTGACGCGCTCGACCACCTGAGCCAGCGACGCCGCGTCGCGCGCGCGCTGGGCAGCCGGGGCGGAGACGATGAAGCCCGACACGACCGGCGCGAGCGCGGCGACGATCCCCCCGGCGTCCTTGTCCGCATAGACGCCGAGAACCACCAGCGGGCGGCGGGACGGGTCGGGCCACGCATCGGCGATCGCGCGGGCCAGCACGGCGGCCGCCTGGGGGTTGTGCGAGCCGTCGACGATGGTGGGCGGCTGGCCGGCCACGAGCTCGAAGCGTCCGGGGACCCGCACGCTTGAGAGCGCGCTTCGGGCCCGCGCCGCGTCGAGGGAGCGGCCCAGCGCCGCTTCGGCCGCGGCGACGGCTGTGGCGACGTTGGCAGCCTGGTAGCCCGGCGCCCGCACGGTGAGCCCGGGGTAGTCGCCGTGCACGCCGGCCACGTCCACCACGCTCACGCCGCCCGGCTCGTGGGCATGCGCGGCGACCTCGAACCGCACTGTGAGCTCGTCTGTCACCGGCGAGGCCTCGCCTGGGGCCCGTACGGCCCGCGCGTGCGTGTCGACGGCCTCTGCGCGCTCGAGGAACACTGACTCGAGCCCCGCGGTGCCCGGGCCGAGGATCGGCGCGCTCGCGGGTCTGATGATCGCGGCTTTCTCGGCGGCGATGGCTTCGAGCGTGTCGCCAAGGATCGCCGTGTGGTCGAGTGCCACGCCGGTGATGACGGCGACCGCGGGTGACGCCACGCTCGTGGCGTCCCAGCGCCCACCGAGACCCACCTCGAGCACCGCGACGTCCACGCCCCGCTGCCTGAACAGCCACAGAGCGGCCGCCGTGGTGAGCTCGAACTCGGTGAACCCCTGGGCAGTGCCTTGGGCGCCCGGACGCAGCGACTCCGCCGCCTCGAGCGCCTCGCCCACCGCACGGGCGAACTCGGCGTCGCTCACCACAGCGCCGTCGACCTCCATGCGCTCCGGGTAGCGTTCGAGCTCGGGACTCGTATACAGACCGACGGCCCGGCCCTCGGCGCGCAGGAGCGCTGCCGTGAACCGAGCCGTCGACGTCTTTCCGTTGGTGCCGGTGACCTGCACCGCCATGAAGGCGTCCTGGGGACGCCCCATCGCGGTCGCGAGCGCCTCGATGCCGTCAAGCGACGGGTTGATCCCAAACGCAAGCGCGCCCTTGAGGGCCGCGAGCGCCTCGTCGTAGCCGAGCGTCACCGAGCCGCGTCCCTACGCCAGCTCGGCGAGCTGCGCCTCGACGATGGCAAGCGCCTCCGCGAGCTCGGCGGCCTTGGCCCGATCCTTCTCGACGATCTCCGGTGCCGCCTTGGCGAGGAACCCTTCGTTGGAGAGCTTCTTTTGCAGCTTGCCCAGCTCGCCGGCGAGCTTGTCGCGCTCCTTGGCGAGGCGCTCGGCCTCGGCCTCGAAGTCGACGAGCCCCTCGAGCGGGATGTAGACCTCGAGGTTCGCGGCGACCGCGGTGGCGGCGTGCGCGGGCTTCTCGGCGTCCGAGTCGACGGTGAGGGTGCCCACACCCGCGAGCGAGCGCACGAGGTCGGCCTCGCCCTCGAGCAGCATCTTCTCGGCCTGCGGGGCCTTGACCACGACGTCGAGCGCCTGGCGCGGCGGGAGCTTGTAGCGGGCACGCGTCGCACGGATGGCGACGATGACCTCCTGCACGAGCGCGATGGAGCGCTCGGCGCCCTCATCGGCGAAGCGCGACAGCGCCGAGGAGTCCGGCCACGCGGCGATCATGAGCGAGGCGGCACGGTCCGCGTCGGCGAGCGGCAGGTTGCGCCAGATGGCCTCGGTGACGAAGGGCATCATGGGGTGCAGCAGCCTGAGCGCCTGATCGAGCACGAAGACGAGGATGCGCTGAACGGTGGCGCGCTGCTCCCCACCTGCCTGCAGGCGACCCTTGGCGAGCTCGATGTACCAGTCGCAGAACTCGTTCCAGAAGAAGTCGTACAGGGCGCGGCTGACCTCGCCGAACTCGTAGGTGTCGAGGCCCTCGTCGACGCGCGCGGACAGGTCCGCCAGGCGCGACAGGATCCACTTGTCGGCGACCGTGGCAGCGACCGGCTCGCCGGGCTCGTAGCCGTCCATGTTCATGAGGACGAAGCGGCTCGCGTTCCAGATCTTGTTGGCGAAGTTGCGGCTCGAGACGAGCTTCTCCTCGCTGAACTTCAGGTCCTGAGCGCCCGTGACCTGCAGCATGAGGCCGAAGCGCATGCCGTCGGCGCCGTAGTGCTCCATGAGGTCGAGCGGGTCCACGCCGGTGCCGAGCGACTTGCTCATGCGCTTGCCCTCGGCGTTGAAGACGGTGGGATGGATGATCACGTCGTCGAACGGGATCTTGCCGTCGACGAAGTACATGCCGCTCATGACCATGCGCGCGACCCACAGGAAGAGGATGTCGCGGGCGGTGGAGAGCACGCTCGTGGGATAGAAGTAGTCGACGCGCGGGTCAGCCTCGGGCCAGCCGAAGGTCGCGAACGGCCACAGCTGCGAGGAGAACCAGGTGTCGAGCACGTCCTCGTCCTGGCGCACGGCGGTCGAGTGGCACGCGGGGCACTCGGTGAGGTCGTCCATGCTCGCGGTCATGTGGCCGCAGGCATCGCAGTAGAAGACCGGGATACGGTGCCCCCACCACAGCTGGCGCGAGATGCACCAGTCGCGGATGTTCTCCATCCAGTGGAAGTACACGTTCTCCCAGCGCTTGGGGTGGAACGTCACGCTGCCATCACGGACGGCCTCGATTGCCGGCGCGGCGAGCGGCTTCATGTCGACGAACCACTGGTCGGACAGCCACGGCTCGATGACGGTGTGGCACCGGTAGCAGTGCCCCACCGAGTGCACGTGGTCGTCGGTCTTGACGAGCAGGCCGGCCGCGTCGAGGTCGGCGATGACTCGCTTGCGCGCCTCGTAGCGGTCGAGACCCGCGTACGCGCCACCCTCTTCAGAGATGGTGGCGTCGGCGTTCATGATGTTGAGCTTGGCGCAGTCGTGGCGCTCGCCGATCTCGAAGTCGTTGGGGTCGTGCGCCGGGGTCACCTTGACCGCGCCGGACCCGAAGGACGGGTCCACGTAGTCGTCGGCGACGATGGGGATCTCTCGGCCCACGAGCGGCAGGACCACCGTCGCGCCGATGATGTCCTTGTAGCGCTCGTCGTCCGGATGAACCGCGATGCAGGTGTCGCCGAGCATCGTCTCCGGGCGCGTGGTGGCCACGACCACGTGATCGATGCCGCCCACCGGGGTCTTGAGCGGGTAGCGCAGATGCCACAGGTGCGAATCGACGTCCTCGTGCTCGACCTCGATGTCTGACAGCGCGGTGGAGCAGCGCGGGCACCAGTTGATGATGCGCTTGCCTCGGTAGATGAGGCCCTTCTCGAACCAGTCCACGAAGACCTTGCGAACGGCGACCTGGTAGCTGGGGTCCATGGTGAACCACTCATCCGAGTAGTCGCACGAGCACCCCATCGCCTTGAGCTGGCTGATGATGGTTCCGCCGTACTCGTGGCGCCACTCCCAGCACGCCTCGATGAACGCCTCGCGTCCCAGGTCGTGACGGCTCTTGCCCTCTTTGGCGATCTTCTGCTCCACCTTGTTCTGCGTGGCGATGCCGGCGTGGTCGGTGCCCACGATCCAGCGGGTGGGCCGGCCGGTCATGCGCTGGCGACGGACCACGACGTCTTGGATGGTGTTGTTGAGCGCGTGACCCATGTGGAGCGAGCCGGTGACGTTGGGCGGCGGAATGACCACCGAGTACGGGCGTACACCCTCGACGATCTCCTGGCCAAAGTAGCCGCCGTCCATCCAGGACTCGAAGATCGGACGCTCGACCGCTTTGGGGTCGTAGGCGCTGGGCATGTCGCTCACAGGCTGTTCCTTTCACGCGCGCAAGAACCATGGGTGCGAAGTGCCCACGATTCTACCAGTCGCGAGCGCCCGCACGACGACACTCGACGCGCTCGCTGGTCGCGGGCGGCAGTCTACCGCTCATCATGACCTGTCACCCGTTTGTCGCCCCGAGTTTGCGGGTCGGCTAAACGCATATTATCGTCTACCCGTTCGAGCACGCGTCCCAAGGCGGGACCCAGACAACGGGGGTTAGTTCTTCGATGGCCGACTGTGCACTGATCGAGACCTGCATCTTCTTCAACGACAAGATGGCGGACATGCCCGCAATGGCCGACATGTACAAGAATCGCTACTGCCGCATCGACAACAGCAGCTGCGCCAGGTACCGCGTCTTCGAGGCGCTGGGACGCGACAAGGTGCCCACCGACCTCTACCCCAACGACGCGGAGCGCGCGACGGCTGTGATCGGCTAGCCCGTCCCCCGCTCTCAACGCTCACGGCAACACGAAGGGCCGCCCACATCGGGCGGCCCTTTCTCTGTGCTGAATGTCCTGGCGACGACTACGCCGAGGCGGCAGCCTCGCCACGCCGCACGACCGACGGGCCGGTGAGGCCTTCGACGGCCTCGGCGGTCACGACGACCTTCTCGATCGTGGTGTCGCTCGGCAGCTCGTACATGGTGTCGAGCAAGATGCCCTCGCAGATCGAGCGCAGGCCGCGCGCGCCGGTGCCACGCTTGATGGCCTGGCTGGCGATGGTGCGAAGCGCGTCCTCGGTGAACTCGAGCTCGACCTCTTCGAGGCGGAACAGGCGCTCATACTGCTTGACGAGCGCGTTCTTGGGCTCGGTGAGGATGCGGACCAGGTCGTCCTCGGTGAGCTCGGCAACGCTTGAGACGACCGGCAGACGGCCGACGAACTCGGGGATCATGCCAAACCGGTTGAGGTCCTCGGGGAGCACCTGCGCGAGCAGCATGCTCTCCGTGTCGCGCTCGACATCGGCCAGGTCCGCCGAGAAGCCGAGGCCCTTCTTGCCGATGCGGTCGGCCACGATCTTGTCCAGCCCGACGAACGCGCCGCCCAGGATGAACAGGATGTTGGTGGTGTCGATCCGGATGAGCTCCTGCTGCGGGTGCTTGCGTCCGCCCTGCGGCGGGACCGCGGCCTCGGTGCCCTCGAGGATCTTGAGGAGCGCCTGCTGCACGCCCTCGCCCGACACGTCGCGCGTGATCGAGAGGTTCTCGGCCTTGCGGGCCACCTTGTCGATCTCGTCGATGTAGATGATGCCGACCTCGGCGCGCTTGACGTCGAAGTCCGCCGCCGTGATGAGCTTGAGCAAGATGTTCTCGACATCCTCGCCCACGTAGCCGGCCTCGGTGAGCGCCGTGGCGTCGGCGATGGCGAACGGGACCTTGAGCACGCGCGCGAGCGTCTGCGCGAGCAGCGTCTTGCCGCAGCCCGTGGGACCCAGCATGAGGATGTTGCTCTTGGCGAGCTCGACCTCGTCGTCGTGCACGCTCGCGGGGAGCGTCACGCGACGATAGTGGTTGTAGACCGCCACCGACAAGACCTTCTTCGCGCGGTCCTGGCCGATGACGTAGTTGTTGAGCGCCTCATGGATCTCCATGGGCGTGGGCAGGTCCTCGAGCAGCGGGCGCTCGGCGGCGTCTTCGGCGAGCTCGTCTTCGACGATGTCGTTACACAGCTCGATGCACTCGTCGCAGATGTAGACGCCCGGGCCTGCGATGAGCTTGCGCACGTGGCGCTGGCTCTTGCCGCAGAAGGAGCACTTGAGGCTCTCGGGACCTTCGGGGGTGCGGGAGGGCATGCCCTACCTCACTTCCTCGCCGCGCTGGACGAAGATGCCGTCGACGAGTCCGTACGCCTTGGCCTCCTCGGCCATCATGATGTTGTCACGCTCGGTGTCGAGGTGGATCTTCTCGACGGTCTGGCCGGTGTGGTGCGCGAGGATGCCGTCGAGCTGTGCGCGCATGCGCAGCATCTCCTTGGCCTGGATCTCGATGTCGGTCACCTGGCCCTGCGTACCGCCCCACGGCTGGTGGATGAGCACGCGCGAGTGCGG
>CAYOHY010000071.1:0-8175 GCA_964403885.1 uncultured Eubacteriales bacterium | reverse complement strand
TGAACTTCTGGCGCTCGCCGATGTAGAAGCCGTTGTTCAGGATGTTGCGGCTCGTGAGCATGACGCCCTTGGGGAAGCCCGTCGTGCCCGAGGTGTACTGCATGTTGATGGTGTCATCGGCGTGCAGCGACGCGGTGAGCTCACGCAGCGGCTCATCGGGCATGTGCTCGCCCAAGACGAGCAGCTCGGGCACGTTGTAGAACCCGCGGTGCTTCTCGGGGCCCATGTAGATGAGCGAGGTGAGCTTGGGGAACTTGTCGGTCTTGAGGTGACCGCGCTCCTGCGTGGCGGCCTCGGGGATGAGGTCGCGCACGATCTGCACGTAGTCGACATCGCGAAACGCGTCGATGATGACGAGCGCCTTCATGTCGGACTGCTCGATGACGTAGGCGAGCTCGTGCGCCTTGTAGACCGGGTTCACCGTGACGAGCACGGCGCCGATCTTGGCGGTGGCGAACATGAACGTGAGCCAGTCGGGCACGTTGCGCGCCCAGATGCCCACGTGATCGCCCTTGCCGATGCCGATGGCGAGCAACCCCTTGGCGAGCTGATCAACGCGCTGGTCGAACTGGCGGTAGGTCCAGCGCAGGTCGCGGTCCGGGTACACGATGAAGTCGTGGTCCGGCTGGGCCGAGGCCACCTTCTCGAAGTACTGGCCGATGGTGAGGTCGGTATGCAGCTGCATCGCGACCCCTTAGAACGGCGCGTAGACGACGGCGAGGATGCGCGCAGGGCTCGGCGAGCCGCCGCGAAGCTGGTGGGGCACGATCGAGTCGTAGTAGATCGAGTCGCCTGCGCCCAGCGTGAAGGTCTCCTTGCCGTACTCGATCTCGACGGTGCCATCGAGCACGTAGATGAACTCCTCGCCCTCGTGGCTCGAGAGCTGGCGGTCGGTCGACGGGTTCACGGTGATCATGAACGGCTCCATGTGGCGCCCGGTCTTGCCCTCGGCGAGCGAGAAGAAGTCGAGCGTGCCGGTGCCGGTGCCGGTGGCGAGGTCCTTGACCCGCTCCACCGAGGAGGCCTCGCCGCCGCGCGTGACGACAGGACCCACGAAGGTGTCGTCGTCGACGAGCGTGCCCAGCCTCACACCCAGTGCGCGCGTGATCTTGATGAGCGGTGCGAGCGAAGCCGCAACCTCGCCGGCCTCAAGCTTCTCGATGGTCGACGCGTCACAGGCGCAACGCTCTGCGAGCTCGTCCACGCTCAGGCCCATCGACTCGCGCAGAGTGGTGAGCTTCATACCGATTGTGTTGTCTGCCATTGGTCCCCCTGGTCCCCGTGGTGTCTTAACCTTCGCCGTCGATACGATCGATCAGGTCCTCGGCCTCCGCCGCGGCCACTTCACGCTCTGCCTCGACGATCTCGCCGCTCGAGCCGCCGAGGATCGATCCGACCTCGACCGCATAGCCAAACGCCTTGGCAGCGCCCTCGCGCAGGCCCTCCTTCAAGGAGTGCTTGTCCTCGGCGGGCTCGGGAGTTGTTGATTCCTGGTCGTTGGGAGTGACGTCGTCGCTCATCATCGGCCTTCTTTCCGTGGTTGCATCAGTAATGGGATTCTATGCTCCCGAGGCGTTTACGGGAACGGATGGATGCGCCGCCCGCCGATTGGTGCGCTCGCTCACAGACCGTCGGCGGGAAAAGGCTCACAGTTTGCTCACTCGCGCGCGTACGCTCGCGGGGAACAAAGTGACGCCCGCGGTACCGGCAACCTGGGACGCCATGCTACTCGAGAAGTTCGACCGATACGTGCTGCCTGTGTCTCTCACTGTGGTGTGGCTGTTCGCCGCGCTCTTTCAGCGTCTCGAGACACCCGCTCTATCGACCGAGCTCGCCGCGCTGATCGCGCTCACTCCCCTCACGTACTGGGCCTTCCATCGCAGGCGCTTCGCCGTCCGGCACGCCACACTGCTGGGCCTGTCGGCGATCCCGGTCGCGGTCATGCTCGTTGCGGCGCTGCGCAGCGAGAACCCGTGGACCGCGGTCCTCGGCGGTGCACCGCTGTGGCAGGGCTGGCTCGCATGGGCGACGCTGCTGGGCTGGCTCGTGGTCACCGTGGTGGGTTCGGACCGCAAGGACCTGCGCAATATCGCACGCGTGTTGGCCACAGCCGGCACGATCTGCTCGGTCTGGGTGGCTTTGGAGCTTGCGGGCGTGGTGGCCGTCTACGACCCGGGCATGGGCCGCGCGATGGCGTTGTTCGACAACCCGCTCTCGCTGGGGCAGGCGCTCACGGTGACCCTGTTCGCCACCGCGGCGCTGCTCGCGGGTCGCGGGCTTCGCTCGGGCTGGCGCTCGTGGTGCCTCGTAGCGGCACTCGTCGCTCAGGTTGGGGCGCTGGCCGCCACCGACGCTCGCGCCGCCTGGCTGGGCGTTGCCCTGGGTGTCGCGGCCTACGGGCTGCTGCGACCCGGCGAGACGCGGCGCGACTGGGTGATCCGCGGGTCGGCGGCGTTTGCGTCGCTGATCTTCTTCGCGGCGTTCGCCTCGGCAGCCCTGACCTCCGGTCACCTTCTTGGCTCGGACGCCTACCACCGGCTCGATCATCTGCTCACCGGCCGGCTGGCCATTTGGGACTCCGCCACCGCCCGCGTCGCCGCTTCTCCCCTGCTGGGTATGGGTCCGTCGAACTTCGACACGGTCAACTCGTGGGACGTCACTCCGGCCGGCGGCCTCGACGTGTGGATGGCCAACGACGCGCACGGCATCCTGACCGACTGGATGACGAGCAGCGGCCTCATCGGCCTGCTGGCCTTTGGCGTGGCGGCAGTCACGATCGCACTGCATCTTGCTCGGGTGGCGATGTCGCCCACATCCTCGGCGAGTGTGCGTTGGCTCGCCGCGGGCTGCGTGGCCTGCTTCGCCGCGATGACGACATCGTGGGCCGACCCGCTCTCGGCGCTCAGTGTGACCGCGTTGGTGGGCACGATCATCGGAGCTGCGCGGCGGCCCGAGGGCGTGGAGACCGTCGCCGAACGCCCCACGTCGATGATGTTCGTGCCCTCCGTGGCACTCGCGATCGCGGCCATGGCGGCGATCGTCACGCTGTGGCCGCAACTCGACACCTACTACGACCTCAAGCAAGCACAGCAGCAGAGCGTGGCCGCGACCCTTCAGGTGATCGACAAGGGCGAGTCCGCATCGGACGACCCCTTCTACCTGGGCCAGGAGCTGGGGGCGCTCGTGGTCGCCGGCGACACGGTCAGCAGCCCCGGGCAGACGATATCGCTGCTGCGAGAGCTCGCCACCGACTACCCTGAGGACGCGCGCGGCCGAGTCGACATCCCCGTGCTCGCTCTCGAGCTCACATGGCAGCACCGCACCGCGATGAGCCCGGTCGACTACTGGGAGCTGACGTGGGCTTTCGCGGAGCGCGGCCGCGCAGTCGACCCGACCCTGGGCGTCTGGGACTACGCACTCGCGCGCGCAGCGGTCGACCTGGGCCGCTCGGACGCCGACTCCTACATCGACGCGGCGCTCGCCGCGCAGCACCCCGTCACGGCCGACCCCACGCTGCAGGCTTGGGACCGGACGTGGGATTCGCCACCCGCGACGGTTGCTCCCCGCTAGGGAGCTGGGCCCGTACTCCGCGCGACACGAGCCCGCTGCGGCTATGATGGGCACGGTATCCGCCTGAGCCACGGGGAGGCTCACCGCATGTCATTCATCGGCAGCAGCGCTCCATCTCACCTGCGTGGTCGGGGCCTCGCGTGACGCGCTCCGACCGCACCCGCTACGGGCGCGTGCTCGAGCGCCCGCAGTTCTCACGCTCGCTTGCGGGCCGCGCACGGCGCCGACGCCAGACCCGCGCGGTCGTCGTGACCCTGTCGATCGTCGCAGCCGTTGTGGTCGTGGCTGCCGTCGCGCGCGGGATGATGCGGCCTGCCGACAAGACCCCGCCGCTCCCCCGCCACACCCGCATCACCGCACAGCCCAAAGACGCGTCGACCGGCACCGCTGAGAGCGTCGCCGCCACGCCTGCCGCACAGCCGGCGACCAAGACCGCCGCCGCCTCGGAGCTCGCCTCGACCGTGATCGAGATCGGGTGGGTGGGCGACACCACGCCCGGGTCGCGCTACGGCAACCCGCCAGACAACGGCCGGGCACTGTTCACGCGCGTGCGCGAGTTCACGGTCGCGCCCGACATCATGGTCGGCAACCTCGAGGGGACTTTTGGACAGGGCGGGCCCTCCAAGTGCGACCGCAAGTCGGCCACCGAGTGCTACGCCTTCCAGGCACCACCCAAGAACGCCGAGGCACTCGCGTGGGCGGGCTTCGACGTGGTCAACCTCGCGAACAACCACTCGAACGACTACTTCGACACCGGTCGCACGGCCACGCGCGACGCGCTCGAGAGCAACGGCATCGCGCTGACCGGCCTCAACGGCACGATGGCGGTCAAGGAGGTCGACGGCGTCAAGGTCGCCTTCCTCGGCTTCGCGCCGTATCCGTGGGCCGACAGCCTTGCCGATATCGAAGGTGCGCGTGCGCTCGTGCGGGCGGCGAACGAGAAGGCCGACGTCGTGGTGGTGCTCATCCATGCGGGTGCAGAAGGCGTCGACAAGACCCACACGCCTGAGGGCCCGGAGACCGCCTACGGCGAGTTCCGAGGCGATTCGCGCGCGTTCGCGCACGCTGTGGTGGACGAGGGCGCGGATCTGGTCTTGGGCTCGGGCCCTCACGTAGTGCGCGGCATGGAGCAGTACCAGGGCAAGCTCATCGCCTACTCGCTGGGCAACTTCGCCGGATGGAAGTGCTTCAACCGTGCGGGCGACCGCGCGCTGTCGGGCATCCTGACGGTGAAGGTGGCCGGCGACGGCACCGTGCAAAGCGGCCGCTGGCGCTCGATGCGCATCGAGGATCCCGGCTTCCCGCGCCCCGACACCAGCCGAGAAGCGGTCAAGCTCGTCCAGAAGCTCTCGGACGAGGACTTCGCCACCCCGGTCAAGATGGCCGAGGACGGCTCGTTCACGATGGGGACGCCGTAGGGCGAGCGCCCCGGAAGGCGCCCGCCTACGCCGGTCGTCACGCGCTAGTTGAGCGCGGCGCGCAACGCATCCTCGGCGTCCGTCGTCACGGAACGCAGGCCCCCGAAGACCCAGCCCCGGTCCGCGTCGCCCACGATGGTGCGCACGAACTGGTCGGTGGTCGGGCTCAGGGTCGTGGACCTGTCGGTGAAGAGCAGCACGCCGCCGCGCGCGCCCAGGAACGCGCCGCTGGTGAGCGCGTCTGCGGGCTCGGCGGCGACGCCGATGTCGGAGTACGTCGACCAGCCGGCTGCGACGGCCGACTGAGCGATCTCGATGGCGGCGACCACTCGGTCACTCGAGGTGGCGAGCCGGGACGTCGCGCCGGCCTCAACATACGCCCTGGGGCCGATGTAGCCGATGCCGCTCACCGCATACCTCGGCTTGCCCGCGCCCACAGCGTCAAGCGCGTCGCGCGTGCGAATCGGCACGCTGTCGCTCTCGACGCCCAGGATGGGCATGTGCCGGCTGTACGCGATCGAGCACGCAGCAAGAGCGTCGGAGTAGGCCTCCGGGCTTTGTGTGTTGACGATGAGCACGCCGGGGATCGCGTCGGTTCCAAGCACGCTCGCCATGCGCCGTGCGGCGTTGGCCGCGACGTCTTCGGCGGTGGTGCCGCCCACGCGGTCGACGCCGCCCACACCGGCGATGGCTCCCACCTGCGTGAGCACCGCGTCTTGGATCGACGTCGTCCCGCCCACCGCGTGCACCATCACGCCGCTGTTGGCCCCCGCGAACGCCGCGATGGCATCGCGCGCCGTCGGCGACAGCGCACCGGAGGACGTCAGCAGCATCGGCGCGTCCCACGCGCCGGCAAGCCCTGAGGCCGAGAGCACGTCGACGCGCGCGTGAGCCTCACCGCTGACGAGCACGATGTGCCGCTTGCCATCGGGCGCGACCGGCAGTGCGTACGCCGGGTAGCTCTGGGCCGCCATGCTCGCCGCGGCACTGTAGCGCGCGACGTCGGCGAACCGAGCGACCGGGCGCACCATCGTGGCCGAGACCACCTGTGACGCCTGGCTCTCCATGCCCAGGCTGTTCACCGCGGTGACCGAGTAGTAGTAGGTCACGTTGTACGCGACGTCGGTGTCCGGGTACGTGGCCGTCGCCGCGAGCGACGCATTGATCGGCAGGAAGGGTCCTTGCGGGCTGGTCGCCCGGTACACGCGGTAGCCGGACAGGTTGCGCTCGGCGTTGGCCGCCCACTTCAAGGCGATCACGCGGGCACCCGGCGTCGCGCTGAGCGCGGTGGGGGTGGCGGGCGCCGTGGGGGTGACGGGCTGCACGATCGTGAAGTCCAGCAATTGGCTCGCCGAGTTACCGGCGGCGTCCGTGGCGCTCACGGAGAACCTGAACGAGCCCCAGCCGGCGATGGGCGTACCCAACGCGTACGGGCGGCCATCGAGCGTGGCTGAGAGGACGGCGGCCGAGTCGGTGGTCTGCGCGGTCACGCTGACGGGTCCGGTGTAGCTACCGCCGTCGGATACGCCCTGGATGGTGATGACCGGCGGCGTGGTGTCGAGCACGATCGTGTCAGCGAGCTGCAGGGTCCGGCCCAGTCCGTCCTGATACTGGACGGTGACGGTCTTGATGCCGTCGCCGGCGGTGAGGGTGACCGGCCTGCTGCTCGAGTACGGTCCCCACGCACCAAAACCGGAGCCGTTGTCGACGCGCATGACCGTGGCCGAGGCGACCGCCGAGTCGATCGTCGTCGAGGCGCCGGTGCTGTACACCGCACCCGCCGCGAGCCTCATCGATCCGGTGAGACCAGTCTTGTTCACCGTGAACGGAACGCTTGCGACGGCCGTGTTGCCGGCCGGGTCGGTGGCGCGGATGACAAGCGTGTAGGTGCCGTCGGTGGCCACTGCAGAGCCCGACACGAACGCCGCACCGTTGAGCGTGGCGGTCGCGGTCGCGAGCGGGTCGATGCTCGAGAACGTGGGCGAGACGGTTGCCGTGTACGAACCACCGGCGGTCACGCCGGCATACGCGATCGCGGGCGCCACGGTGTCGAGCCGGATGGTATCGCTGAGCTGCACCGTGTTGCCTGCGTCGTCGCGGTACTGGACCGTGACGGTCTTGGTCCCGTCGCCTGAGCGAAGCGTGATGTCGGCCTTCGCCGCGTACCCGATCCACGCCCCAAAGCCCCATCCGCTGTCGATGCGCATCTGCGTGGCCCCGGTGACGGTCGAGTCGACCGAGACGGCCGTCGACGACGCGTACACAGAGCCGCGCTGGATCGCGACGGTGCCCGATGGCGCCACGCTGTCGGCGACCACGGTGAACGATGCGGTGGTCGAGACGTTGCCCGCGAGATCGACCGCCCTGAACCACACGGTCGTGGTGCCCTGGCCCATCGCGAGCGAGGACAGGTAGGGCGTCCACGGCCCCGACGCGCTGGTCAGGCTGTAGGTGATGGCCGAGGGCTCATCGGCGTAGAGCATGACAAGGGGCGGCGTGCGGTAGATGCCGTTGAGGCCGTCGGGGTTAGCCGGATTCGCGACCGCGAACACCGTGGGTGCAGAGACATCCAGTGCGGCGGAATCGAGCAAGATCGTGTCCGAGAACGACGATGCGTTGCCCGCCGCGTCGCGGTACTGGACCGTGACCGCCTTGAGCCCATCGCCGGCCGGCAGAGTGACCACGACGGATGGCTGATACGCGATCCATGCACCAAAGCCGGTACCGCGGTCGATTCGCATGAAGGCAGCGTCGTCCATGGCCGAGCACACCGTCACCGTCGCGACCTTCGTGCTGGCCGCACCGGCGTTGAGCTGCATGGTGCCCGCCGGCGCCTTGGTGTCGACCGTGACCGATACCGTGATGGGCGCCTCGACGTTGCCAACCGCATCAGCCGAGTAGAACTGCAGAGAATGCACGCCCTCGGCAGCGATCGCGATCGGTCCCGAGTACAGCAGCCATCCCCCGCCATCGAGCGAGTAGAACGTTCCCGCTACGCCGGAGCGCGTGTCCGACGCCGCGAGGCTCACGAGAACCGTGGATGACTGCGGGAGCGAGGGTGCGTTGTTGGTGGTGACAGGCGCGGTCTTGTCGATGCGCACCGTGGCGGTCTTGGTCGCCTCGATGTTGCCCGCGACGTCGACCGCGTAGAACTGCAGGGTGTTGGTGCCCTCGGCGGTGACGGGGA
>CAYOHY010000070.1:0-8204 GCA_964403885.1 uncultured Eubacteriales bacterium | reverse complement strand
CTTCGCGCGGGCGCGAAGCGAGCGATAGTCTAGCCGCCGAGCGCATTCGGGTCAACCTTCGCGACACCCCGTGGCTCGGCGAGCCAGCGGTGCTACGCTACCGACAATGGAGCCAAGGCGACACATAGGGCGAGCGGGCGACTACATCGCTGCGCTGTTGTCGGTGCTGGTGCTGGCACTCGTGCTCATTCCGCTTCGCAGCATGGTCCCCGTCGCGGTGGTGGAGCTACTGTTCGTGCCGGTCATCGTGGTGCTTGCCCGCACCTGGGGCACGCGCCCATCGGCGACGGCCGCGGCGTTCACATTCGTGTTGATTGACCTGCTGTACGTCACGCCCTACTACACGCTCACGGTAGCCAGTCTGTCAGAGTGGCTCGGCCTGATGGTCTTCCTCATCGTCGCGCTGATCGCGGGACAGCAGACTGGCCGCCTGCGCGAGCGCGAACAGGCGGCGCTGCGACGCCAAAAGGAGCTTGAGCTGCTCAACCGCCTCTCGTTCAGAATCGCGTCCGAGTCCCCTATCGAGGCAACGGCCGCCGCGATTACACGCGAGGTTGTGGGTGTAGCGAACGCGTCACGCGTTGCGCTCTACCGCACCGTGGCCGCCGACGAAATGCTGCTTGAGGGCGAGGCGGGCGCACCCGCGAGCGAGCAGGAACACGCATTCGTGGAGTGGGTCGTCGCCGCTGTGAAGGCCGTGGGATACCCAGTTCACTCCGCTGATGGGGAGTCGGTCGTCTCGGTCGCCGCAGACGAAGCGCTCCCCGGGCGGGTTGCCGACGCGGTGTACCTGCCGCTTCAGACCATGCACGGCGCTGTGGGCGTGCTCGTGGCCCGGTCTGCCAGTCCTGAGGGTTTTGGCACAGATTCGACGCGGTTGCTCGTCTCGGTGGCGAACCTCTCCGCGGCGGCATTCGAGGGCGAGCGACTGGCCGAAGAGGCGGCGCGTACGCGAGCGCTTCGCGAGACCGACCGGATGAAGTCCACCTTCGTGTCATCAGTCAGCCACGAACTGAAGACACCGCTCGCCGCCGCCACGGCCCGGATCACCGGGCTGTTGGAGGAAGGTGCGTCGTGCGATGAGGCGCGCGTTCGCGAGGAGCTCGAGGTCGTTGCCGAGGATCTTGATCGGCTGAACGGATCCATCGGCGATCTGCTCGATCTTTCGCGGCTGGAGTCCGACGCATGGCGCACCACGCTCGGCTCAGAGGACATCGCGGACATCTTGGGCACCGCGCTCTCGCGTATCCCCCGCTCGCTCGCCACACGCATCCGGTTCGACCTCGATCCGGATCTGCCGCCTGTCTCCGCGGACTTCGCACAACTCGCACGAGCGTTTGTGAATCTGTTCGAGAACGCGCTCGCTTACTCTGGCCCCGATTCGAATGTGCAGGTTGGCGCGCGCAGAGAGACCGGGGTGGTGCGCGTGTGGGTCGAAGACCGCGGACCTGGCATCTTGGACGCCGAGAAGCCGCTGGTCTTCGACAAGTTCTACCGCGGCACCTCGTCGGCGTCGCGACCAGGGGGCACCGGACTGGGGCTCGCGTTGGCCTCCGAGATCGTGCGCGCACACGGCGGTACCATCGACATCGAAGACGCGCGCCCACACGGCTCGCGGTTCGTGATGCGGCTTCCCATCGAGGAGAGCGAATGAGCGAGGCGGCACCAGAGCGTCCGGCACGAATCTTGGTGGTCGACGACGAGCAACAGATCCAGCGCGCCCTCAAGTCGGTGCTGCAGGCGCGATCCTACGTCGTCGACGTGGCCGGATCCGCCGAGGACGGCATCGCGCTCACCGCCGAGCGCACGCCGGACCTCGTCATCCTCGACCTCGCTCTGCCCGGCATGAGCGGCCTCGAAGCCTGCCGAGAACTGCGCACCTGGTACACCGGCCCCATCTTGGTCCTGTCGGTTCGCACGGGCGACGACGACAAGATCGCCGCGCTCGATTTGGGCGCTGACGACTACCTCACCAAGCCGTTCTCCACCGGCGAGCTGCTCGCACGCATCCGCGCGCTCTTGCGTCGCGCCTCGCCCACGGAGGCGGGACTCTCCGAGATACGCTCCGGAGACCTGTGCATCGATCTCGCTCGCCGCATCGTCACGCTGCACGGCGAACCGGTGAAGCTCACGCGCCTCGAGTTCGACATCCTGGCGCTGCTCGCTCGCAACGCCGGACGCGTCGTAACGTCGTCGATGCTCCTCGAACACGTGTGGGGCCCCGAGTACGTCCGCGACACCCAGACGCTCCGTGTGCACATCTCGCATCTGCGCAAGAAGATCGAGCGCGAGGGAGACGTGCCGCGCTTCATCCTCACCGAACCCGGCGTGGGTTTCCGCTTCGCTGACCCGGAGTGACAAACACTTCACTGCTTCTTAACTCGCCCGCCACCGCACTTCACGCGAACACAACAGTTCCGGCGTGATGCTAGTCGAGAGTATTGGTCGACATGGCAAGGGGGCGCATTCGTGGAAACCGTTGAGCTCGTCGTCGTGGGCGCCGTGTGTTTGGCGCTGCTCGGCTATCTCGTGTGGGCGCTCATCAACCCGGAGAGGCTGTAGGCGTCGTGACGCATTCGGACTTCTTCCAGCTGATGGCCATGTTCGTGTTCGTCATCGTCGCAGCGATACCGCTTTCATCGTATCTGCACGCCGTGTATGTGGGACGACGAACATGGCTTCACCCGGTGGTGGGGCCGTTGGAGAAGGCGACCTACCGCCTCGTAGGCGTGGACCCCGATGGCGAGATGACGTGGCTCGCATACACTGCGTCGGTCATGGGCTTCTCGGCGGTCTCGATCGCTGTGCTGTTCGCACTCCTGCTCGCCCAAGGTCTCCTGCCGATGAACCCCACACACGCAGCAGGCATGAACCCCCTGCTCGCGTTCAATGTCGCCGTTGCATTCGCCACCAACACTGACTGGCAGGTATACGCGGGCGAGACCGGCGTAAGCCATCTTGTGCAGATGGTGGGGCTGACGTGGCAGAACTTCATCTCTGCGGCCGTGGGTATGGGGGTTGCGATGGCGCTCGTGCGCGGGCTCACGCGCAAAGGCGTGCGCACGATCGGGAACTTCTGGGTCGACCTCGTGCGCGGCGTGCTGTATGTCCTTCTCCCGCTATCGCTCGTGCTCTCGATCGCACTCATGGGCCAGGGCGTGGTGCAGAGTTTCGAAGGTCGGGTCACCGCGACTACTCTTGAAGGAACCACGCAGGCCATCTCCCAGGGGCCCGTCGCGTCGCAGGAGGCGATCAAGGAGCTAGGCACCAACGGTGGTGGGTTCTTCAACGCCAACTCAGCTCACCCCTATGAGAACCCCACGCCGCTGTCCAACCTGCTCGAGATCGCGGCGATTCTTCTGATCCCGGCGGCGCTGGCGCTGTGCGTGGGTCGATTCGCCAACCACATGCAACAAGGGTGGGCACTGCTCGCGGTCATGGTGATCCTGTTCTCGATCGGCGTGACCGCCATCTACGGCTTCGAACGCGCCGGCAACCCCCTGCTTGCTCAGGCGGGGGCGTCACAGGAGGCATCGGACGGCGCTCCCGGCGGCAACATGGAGGGCAAGGAGGTGCGCTTCGGGATCGCCGGTAGCGCATTGTTCACCAACGCCACCACCGCCTCGTCATGCGGCGCGGTCAACTCGAGCCACGACAGCCTCATGCCGCTTTCGGGCGGCATGGCGATGCTCAACATAGCGCTGGGCGAAATCGTGTTCGGCGGCGTGGGGTCGGGCCTCTATGGCATGTTGATCTTCGCCCTCATAGCGGTGTTCATCGCTGGGTTGATGGTGGGCCGGACGCCTGAGTTCCTGGGGAAGAAGATCGGCCCCGCTGAAATGAAACTCGCGATGTTCGCGGTGCTCGCGCTCGAGGCGGGCATCCTTGTGATCGCCGCACTCGCGACAATCGTACCGGCGGCGGCGGCCGGCACATTGAACGCCGGCCCTCACGCGCTGTCCGAGATCCTGTACGGTGCGACCTCGGCAGTGGGCAACAACGGTTCGGCGTTTGGGGGACTTTCCGCAGCCGAGCCGTACTACGCGATCGCCCTGGGCGTTGGCATGCTCATCGGCAGGTATCTGTTCATCGCGCCGGTGCTGGGCATCGCGGGGTCGATGGCCGCGAAGAAGATCGCGCCACCCTCCTCGGGCACCTTCCCCACCCATGGCGGACTGTTCGTGGGTCTGCTCGTGGGCGTGATCGTGATCGTGGGCGCGCTCACGTTCTTCCCTGTCTATGCGCTTGGCCCGGTCCTCGAGCACCTGCTCGTGGGCAGCAGCCGGCTGTTCTGAAGGCGATGCACATGACCCAGAAGACGCCCCTCACCGACTCTGTCGAGACTACCGCACCGCCCCGTCGTTCCTCGGCTACCTTCGACGCGGCGATGTTTGCCCGCGCGGCGCGTGATGCGCTCGCGAAGCTCGATCCACGGACGCTGTATCGCAACCCCGTCATGTTCGTGGTCGAGGTGGGCAGCAGCATCACTACCTGGTACGCGATCCGCGCCGCCATCTCGGGTGCGTCTGAGTTTGGCTTTCTCGCGTCGATTGCCGCATGGCTGTGGTTCACGGTGTTGTTCGCGAACTTTGCCGAGGCGATGGCCGAGGGCCGCGGCAAGGCGCAGGCCGACGCTTTGCGCACCATGAAGACCGACACCGAAGCGACACGCCGGCTTGAAGACGGCGGCACCGAAGTCGTCGCAGCGTCGTGCCTTCGCAAAGGCGACACCGTGGTCGTCGTCGCCGGCGAGATCATCCCGGGCGACGGCGACGTGATCGAAGGCATCGCCTCGGTCGACGAAAGCGCGATCACGGGCGAGTCGGCCCCCGTGATTCGCGAGTCCGGCGGCGATCGCTCGGCGGTCACCGGCGGCACAAAGGTGCTGTCCGACAGGATCGTTGTGCGTATCACGTCAGACCCGGGGCAGACGTTCCTCGACCGCATGATCGGGCTGGTGGAAGGCGCAAGCCGCCAGAAGACCCCCAACGAGGTCGCACTCGACATCCTCCTGATCGTGCTCACCATCATCTTCCTGCTCGTGGTCACAAGCCTCAGGGCGTTCGCGCAGTTCTCGGGAACGCCGGTGACTGTGAGCGTGTTGATCGCGCTGCTCGTGTGCCTCATCCCCACCACCATTGGCGGGCTGCTGTCCGCCATCGGCATCGCGGGCATGGACCGACTTGTGCAGCGCAACGTGCTCGCCATGTCCGGCCGCGCGGTGGAGGCCGCCGGCGACGTCGACACGTTGCTACTCGACAAGACCGGTACCATCACGTTCGGCAACCGCCAGGCGGCGGAGTTCCTGCCGGTGCCCGGCGTGACCGAGGCCGAGCTCGCGAGCGCCGCCCAACTCTCATCACTCTCCGATGAGACGCCCGAGGGACGCTCGATCGTGGTGCTCGCGAAACGGTTCGGCGTGCGAGAGCGCCATCTCGATCCGGCGATCACCACCTTCGTACCGTTCACGGCTCAGACACGCATGAGCGGTATCGACATCGGCGACATGCGGGTCCGCAAGGGCGCCTCGGACGCCGTGATCCACTGGGTCGAGGAGCAGGGCGCAATGGTACCGGTGGAACTCGACGCGATCGTGCGCAGCGTGTCCGAACAGGGCGGCACGCCGCTCGCAGTCGCCTCGGGGCGTCAGGTGCTGGGCGTCATCCACCTGAAAGACATCGTCAAGGGCGGCATCCGAGAGCGCTTCGAGCAGCTACGCTCCATGGGCATCCGCACCGTCATGATCACCGGCGACAATCCCGTGACCGCGGCCGTCATCGCACGCGAGGCCGGCGTCGACGACTTCCTCGCCGAGGCGACGCCTGAGACAAAGATGGAGCTGATCCGCAAGGAGCAGGGCAGCGGCAAACTCGTCGCGATGACGGGTGACGGCACCAACGACGCGCCTGCGCTGGCGCAGGCGGATGTGGGCGTGGCGATGAACTCGGGCACCAGCGCCGCCAAAGAAGCCGGCAACATGGTCGACCTCGACTCGGACCCCACCAAGCTCATCGAGATCGTGGCAATCGGCAAGCAGTTGCTGATGACGCGCGGCTCGCTCACCACGTTCTCGATCGCGAACGACGTCGCGAAGTACTTCGCGATCATTCCTGCCATGTTCATGGTCGGCCATCCTGAGCTGGGCGCCCTCAACGTCATGCGCCTTCACTCGCCACAGACCGCGATCCTATCGGCAGTCATCTTCAATGCGCTCATCATCATCGCGCTCATACCGCTCGCGCTCCGAGGCGTGGAGTATCGCCCCGTGGGTGCGGGCGCACTGCTCAGGCGAAATCTGCTTCTGTACGGCCTGGGCGGCATCCTCCTACCGTTTCTTGGCATGAAGGTCATCGACGTCGCGCTCGTCGTATTGGGCATGGGTTAGGAGCCGCACATGAGACGCGCACTGCTCATCTCGCTTCGCATGTCGATTGTGACCGCGGTCCTCTTGGGCGTGGTCTACCCCCTCACGGTATGGGCGATTGGCCGGGTCGTGTTCCCGGCACAGGCCGCCGGCTCGCTCATCACAAGCGACGGCCGCGTGGTAGGCTCGCGGCTTATCGGCCAGTCGTTCGCGCGGCCGGGGTACTTCCACGGTAGGCCGTCCGCCGCAGGCGATGGCTACGACGCAAGCGCCTCCTCGGCGTCGAACCTTGGGCCCACGAGCCGCGCGCTCTATGACCAGGTCCGCGCCCGGGTGGCCCGGACAATCGCAGAGAACCCCGGCGCGACGGCGGGAGCCGTGCCGGTCGACCTCGTGACCGCATCAGGCAGCGGGCTTGACCCCGACATCTCGCCGGATTCGGCGTATCTTCAGGTGGAACGGGTCGCACAGGCCCGTCAGATGGATGCCGCAGCCGTGCGCGATCTCGTGACGGCCCACGTGACCGGTAGGCAGCTCGGGTTCATGGGCGAACCGCGCGTCAACGTGCTGGAGCTGAACCTCGCACTCGACGCCGCGGCCGCACAGTAGAATCGGGAGGACTCGTGAGCGACGAGGGTTGCAACCACCCGGGGCGCGGCTGCCACAAGATCTTCCTGGGCTACGCCGCGGGCGTCGGCAAGACGTACACCATGCTCTCCGAGGCACAGCGGCGCGCTTCGCGCGGCGAGAACGTGGTCGTGGGGTACCTCGAACCACACGACCGCCCTGAGACCCTCGCACTGGCTGAGGGTCTCGAGTTCGTTCCCACCGAGAAGATCGAATACCGCGGCGCCGTCTTCGATGAGCTCGACACACAAGCCGTGATCGCGCGGCGACCGTCCGTAGTGCTCGTCGACGAGCTCGCCCACACCAACATCCCGGGTGCGCGACACGACAAACGCTGGCAGTCGGTCGAGGAGATCCTCTCGGCAGGCATCAACGTGTTGTCCACTGTCAACGTGCAGCACCTGGAGAGCCTCAACGACAAGGTCGAGCAGATCACCGGCGTGCGCGTGCGCGAGACCATGCCCGACCGCATTCTCGACGAGGCCGACGAGGTGGTGCTCGTCGACATCACCCCCGAAGCGCTGACCAACCGCCTCAACAGGGGCGTCATCTATCACACGGACAAGGTTGACCAAGCACTCACCCGGTTCTTCCGCCGAGGAAACTTGGTCGCCCTGCGCGAACTGTCGCTCCGCAAGACCGCCGAGGAGGTCGACGAGGACCTCGAGGAGTTCATGGCAACGCACGATGTCGACAAGACCTGGGGGGCCGTCGACCGGGTACTCGTCGCCGTCACCACCAAACCGAGCGGCCCCAAGCTCGTACGTCGCGGTTACCAGTTGGCCAAGCGGCTGGGCGGGGAGCTGTGGGTGGTTCACGTCAAGCCACCCTCGGTGTTGCTCACCGATGCTGATCAGGCGGCGGTCGACACCCTGCGCAGGCTGACCGATGAGCTCGAAGGCGACTTCGTCGAGCTGGGTGGAGACGATGTGGCCCAGACGGTGATCGAGTTCGCACGAACGCACCAAGTCACCTTCATCGTGTTGGGACAGTCGGCGCGCAGCCGCTGGGACGAGGTCTTCCATGGATCGATCGTGAACCGCATCATGCGCGAGACCCGCAACATCGACGTGGTCATCGTTGCCGAGGACGATCGTCACGCCTGACACGGTCGCCGCTGAGGCGCCCGACACCCCGGCAGGATGCCGGCATCTGGGGCTGGACCGGCAATCACACTCGACGTCAGTGCTCGGTGGTAGCATTCGGGACGAGG
>CAYOHY010000069.1:0-8513 GCA_964403885.1 uncultured Eubacteriales bacterium | reverse complement strand
GAGCCGCTGTTCTACCGCGACGCCGTGGGCGTGGGCGTGGAGTGGATCGGCTGGATGAACACGGTGTACGGCGTGGGGCTTGTGACTGGCTCGGCGCTGCTGCCCAGGGCCCCCAAGCGCGTTTTGAGCGCCACCGGGCTGGCGCTCACCATCGTCGCGGTGGGTATCGGCACGCTCGCCTACGTGGGTACCACCGAGCTGCGCACGATCGCCATCGGCGCGGCCATCTGGGGCACGCTCACGGGCTTTGCCGGCCCGCTGTTGCGTACATTGCTGCAGTTCGACGCGCCGCCCGAGTTCCTGGGCCGCATCATGGGCACGTCGCAAAACCACCGCAGCGCCGGAGAGCTCCTGCCTCTCGCGTTCGCTCCCGCGCTGGCCGCCGCGTTCGGCGTCCAGGCGGTGCTGATCGGTGCCGGCATCGCCGTCGCCGCGCTCGCGGCACTGTCGATACCGGTGGCGCGCTCGATCGATGCGGGTGCTCGCGCGCGCGTCGCGCTGAGGCCGGTGCCGGGCACGCTGAACGACGAGCTCGAGGGTGCCGCAAAAGCCATCGCCGAGGACCCCGTGCACTCGATCGGCGACCGTCTCGGCTAGCCTCTCTGAGGGTCGCGTCCGCTCGTCGCGGACGAACAGCCGTTCGGCTATCCACAGGCACGAGATGTCGGAGCCGCGTGCTATCCTGACCCCGATATCTGGTGGTCTTTCGTCCGTTACAGGGGAGCTCTCAGCGCATGTCTGACGATCGTCTTCGCACGTCTGAGGTCGAGCAGCTGCTCGACGCGATACTCGCCCTCAAGACCCCGGACGAGGCCTACTCGCTCATGCTCGATCTGTGCACCGTGCGCGAGCTGCAGGAGATGGCGCAGCGCCTCGAGGTCGCACGCCTGTTGTCGGACGGCGCGCACTACACCGCCATCCAGGAGGCCACCGGCGCCTCGGCCACCACGATCTCTCGCGTGAGCAAGGCGCTCAACTACGGCGCCGACGGCTACAAGCACGTGCTCGACCGCCTCGCCGCAAACCGCTAGGGGAGGCGCATCCCGCGTGTCGTTCGTCCATCTGCACACCCATACCGAGTACTCGCTTCTCGACGGCGCTGCCCGCGTCAAAGCCCTCGTGCAGCAGGCGCGCGAGTTCGAGATGCCGTCGCTCGCGATCACCGACCACGGCTACATGTACGGCGCCGTGGACTTCTACCGCTCAGCCACGGCGGCGGGCATCAAGCCGGTCATCGGCTGCGAGGTCTACTTCGTGCCGCACAGCCGCCTCAAGCGCGACGGCAAGCCCGAGCTCTACCACCTGCTGCTGCTCGCCAAGGACAACGAGGGCTACCGCAACCTCATGGCGCTCGTCTCGGAAGCGGCGGTCGCGGGGTTCTACTACAAACCTCAGGTCGACCTTGAGACGCTGCAGAAGTACTCGAAGGGGCTCATCGGCACCTCGGCGTGCATGAGCGGCATCGTCTCTAAGAGCTTCGAGCGCAGCCAGCCCGAGGAGGCCCGCCGCTGGGCCGAGGAGTACGCGCGCATCTTCGCGCCGGGCGACTTCTACCTCGAGATCCAGGAGCAGGGCATCACCGCCGACAACGGCGTGACCCAAAAGCAGCTCAACGCCGCCATCTCACAGCTGGGCAGCGAGCTCGGCCTGCCGCTCGTGGCCACCAACGACATCCACTACCTCACGCGCGAAGACGCCAAGACCCAGGACCTGCTCCTGTGCATCGGCACCAACGCCACCGTCGACCAGCCGGGCCGCATGAAGTTCAGCTGCGACGAGTTCTACATGAAGTCCGCCGAGGAGATGGCCGCCGCGCTGGGCGAGTACCCCGAGGCGCTGTCCAACACCCTCGAGATCGCCGAGCGCTGCAACGTCGAGATGGAGTTCGGCAAGATCATCCTGCCGGTCTTCAAGGTGCCCGAGCAGCACACCACGGAAAGCTACCTGGTCGAGCGGTGCATGGAGGGGCTCAAGGAGCGCTACGGCGACCCGGTGCCGCAAGAGGCGGTCGAGCGTCTCGAGTACGAGATGTCGATCGTGGGCCCCAAGGGTATCGCCGCCTACTTCCTCATCGTGGCCGATTTCGCCCAGTGGGCCAAAGACCAAGGCATCGGCGTGGGGCCGGGGCGTGGCTCGGCGGCAGGCTCGATCATCGCCTACGCGCTGCGCATCACCAACCTCGACCCGCTCGCGAACGGGCTGCTCTTCGAGCGATTCCTCAACCCGGAACGCACGGAGATGCCCGATATCGATATGGACTTCGACGACGAGCGTCGCGGCGAGGTCATCGACTACGTCAAGGAGATGTACGGCACCGACAAGGTCGCCCAGATCATCACCTTCGGCAAGATGAAGGCGCGTGCGGCCGTCCGTGACGCCGGTCGCGTGCTGGGCTACCCCTACGGCGTGCCCGACAAGATCTCGAAGATGATCCTCGAGGACCTGGGCGCGACCATCGAGAAGTCGCTCGACGCCAACCCCGAGTTCAAGGCCGACTACACCTCGAACCCTGACACCAAGCGCATCGTCGACGCGGCGCTCTCGCTCGAGGGCATCACCCGCGGCGAAGGCGTGCACGCCGCAGGCGTCGTCATCTGCCGAGACCCGCTGCACCAGTACGTCCCGGTGAAGTACGACACCAAGGGCGGCGCGGTCATCACGCAGTACGACGGACCCACCGTCGCCGACATGGGTCTGCTCAAGATGGACTTCCTGGGCCTGCGTACGCTCACCGTCATCGCGACCGCGGTCAACAACGTGCGCCGCAACCACGGCGTCGAGCTCGTGCCCGACGACTTCCCGCTCGACGACCCCGAGACGTTCGCGCTGCTCCAGCGCGGCGACACTTCCGGCGTGTTCCAGGTCGAGTCCGGCGGCATGCGCCAGCTGCTCAAGCGCATGAAGCCCGAGACCTTCGGCGACGTGGTCGCCATCCTCGCGCTGTACCGCCCGGGCCCGCTCAAGTCCGGCATGGTCGACGACTTCGTGGACCGCAAGAACGGCAAGAAGCCCATCACGTACTACGACGATCGCTTGAAGCCCGTCTTGCAGGAGACCTACGGCGCCATCGTGTACCAGGAGCAGGTCATGCGCATCTCCATGGAGATGAGCGGGTTCTCGGCGGCCAAGGCCGACAAGCTGCGAAAGGCGATGGGCAAGAAGGCGCTCGACGTGCTCGAGGCGCTCGAGGCCGACTGGACCGGCGGCGCCGAGAAGAACGGCTACGATCCCAAGCTCGCCAAGAGCATGTGGGCCGACATCCTGCCGTTCGCCGAGTACGCGTTCAACAAGAGCCACTCGGCGGCCTACGGGCTGCTCACCATGCAGACCGCCTACCTCAAGGCGCACTACCCGCTCGAGTACATGGCGGCGGTGCTCACCAGCTACACCGGGCGCACCGACGACATCGTCAAGTACGTGGGCGACTGCAACCGGTCAGGCATGCACGTGCTGCCGCCGGACGTGAACTCGTCGTGGCGCGACTTCACCGCGGTGACCGGTGAGGGCATCCGTTTCGGTCTCGCCGGCATCCGCGGCGTGGGCGAGGGCGTGGTCGAGGCGGTGGTCTCGGCGCGCGAGGAAGGCGGCCCGTTCACCTCGCTGCACGACTTCTTGAACCGCGTGGACCTCAAGCAGGTCAACCGCAAGACGCTCGAGTCGCTCATCAAGGCCGGCGCGTTCGACAACACCGGCTACCCGCGCAAGCAGCTCATGACGCAGCTCGACGAGGGCGGCGTGCTCGAGGCGGCGGTCAAACGTCAGAAGGACAAGGACAACGGCCAGGTCTCGATGTTCGACATGTTCGGCGCCGAGGACCATGGCTTCTCCGATGAGGTGCCGCCGCCCAACGGCGACGAGTGGGACAAGCGCATGAAGCTCGCGTTCGAGAAGGAGATGCTTGGCATCTACGTCTCGGACCACCCGCTGCGCGAGATCGAGGATCTGGTTCGCAGGTCGTCGGACTGCTCGCTGGGCGACGAGCTGCAGCCCGGCGCCACCTGCTGGTTCGCCGGCATGCTCTCCTCGGTGTCGATCAAGCCCACCAAGAAGGGCCCGATGATGGCGATCGTGTCGCTCGAGGACCTCGACGGCTCGATCGAAGGCGTGCTGTTCCCCTCGATGCTCGAGAAGGTACGCGACCTCATCGTCGAGGATGCGGTGCTGCGCATGAAGGGCAAGATCGAGGACGACGACCGGGGCCGCAAGCTCATCGTCATGGAGGTCGAGCCGTTCGACGGGCTCGAGTTCGCCAAGGCGCCCAACAAGCTCACCATCAAGACCGACGCCTCAGCGCTCGAGAACGGCCGTGCCGACAACCTCAAGCGGATCCTCACGCACTTCCCCGGGCGCGACATCGTCGAGTTGCACGTGTGGGACGCGGCCAACAAGCGCACGATCGTGGCCACGATGCCCGAGCGCGTGAACGCGGATGCGAGTGGCCTTCACGCCGAGATCATGGAGGCCTTCGGGGCGGCCGCCCTCGCAGGCGGCTAGGGGAGTCCGCAGGCTCGGGTGAAGGTGATTGTGCTTTAGCACTCTACTGTGGTAGAGTGGCGCTCGTACCAGCACTGGGCGGGTACATTCCCGTGTCGAAAGAGTTCGCCTGATGAGACCTGTCACCCCTCGGGGTTTCCGTGATGTCCTTCCTGCCGAGGCCGCCGAGCGCGAGTTGCTCGAGCGGGCCTTGGGCGATGTGTTCTCGGCGTGGGGCTATGGCCGTGTCGAGACGCCGGTGGTCGAGCGCCTCGACGCGCTCGAAGCGGCCGCCGGCTCGCTCGAAGGCACCGCATTTCGCCTCGTCGACCTCGACGGCCGCCTGCTCGCGTTGCGCCCTGACGTGACGGTGCCCATCGCTCGCGTGGTCGCCTCACGCCTGGCGGGCCAGCCCGGCCCGCACCGACTGCGCTACGCCGCCGATGTCTTCCGCGAGCACGAATCACTGCGCGGTCAGTCTCGCCAGTTCCGCCAGGTGGGCGTCGAGCTCATCGGCGTGGACGGGCCCGCTGCCGACGCCGAGGTCGTCGCGCTGCTCGTCGAGGCGCTTTCGGCCACCGGGCTTTCGCGCTTCAGCGTGGTCGTGGGGACCGTGGCCGTGTTGCAGGCCATCGTCGACGCCGCCGGGTCCTCACCCGAGTGGGGTGCCGCGGTGCTTGGTGCCGCGCACGACCGCAACCTCGTGGAGCTCGATCGGCTCGCCGCACAGCCCGGTGTGGCCCCCGTGGCCGCCGCGGCTCTGAGGGCCGTGCCGCGCATCCGAGGAGGCGCCGAGGCGATCGACGCGTGCCGGGACGCCGCCGCCGGCTGCGGCTGCGACGCCGCGCTCGACGAGCTCGCCGCCACGTGGACCCTGCTCGAGGCCGCCGGCGTCGCCGAGAATGTCTCGGTCGACTTCAGCGTGATGCGCAGCTTCGACTACTACACCGGCCTCGTGGTCGAGGCGTTCGCCCCTGGCCTGGGGGTCGCCTTGGGCGGCGGTGGCCGCTACGACGGTGTGCTCGCCGCCTTCGACGCTCCGGCGGCCGCGGCGGGGTTCGCGCTGGGTATCGAGCGCGTCTCGATCGCCTTGCTCGAGCAAGGTGCCGAGCCCGCCGCCCGTGGTCTCGACGCGGTGCTCGGCGGAACAGCTGCCGATGCGCTTGCGGCGGCGGCACGCCTGCGTGCTGCCGGGTGGCGCGTGGCGCTGTCGGCCCGTGAAGGGCTCGAGCTCGTGCGCGAGGCCGAGCGGCTCGAGGCGGTCGAAGCGCTGTGGGCCGACGGGTCTCGCATCGTGAGGCTCGACCGCGGCGGTGAACCCGCGTACCCCATCGAGGAGCCCATCCCGTACGCGCCCACGACCTCGTGGGCCGAAGGGGGTGCGTCGTAGTGATCGCTCGTCGCGACTCATCGGCCGATCGCCGACTGCGGATCGCGGTGCCCAAGGGCGCCTTGCTCGCAGACTCCGTGCGCATGCTCGAGGCCGCCGGCTTCGACACCGGCGCCCTGGCCAACCCCGGCCGCCAGCTCATCATCACCACGCCTCGCGCGGAGTTCATCATCGGCAAGCCCACCGACATCCCCGTCTACGTCGCCTACGGTGCGGCCGACTGCGGCATCGGCGGCAAGGACGTGCTCGTGGAGGCGGGTCTCGACGTGGTCGAGCTCGTCGACCTGAACTTCGGCGGCTGTCGGTTCGTCGTGGCCGAGCGTGAGGATGCGGGCGCGGCGATATCGGAGCGCGCGCGGCACCTGGGCGTGGTGCGCGTGGCGACCAAGTACCCCAACATCGCGCAGGCGCACTTCGATGCTCGCGGCATCCAAGTCGAGCTCGTCAAGCTCAACGGCAACATCGAGCTCGCGCCGCTCATCGGTATCGCCGACGTGATCGTCGACATCACAGCCACCGGCACGACGCTGCGCGAGAACCACCTGCGCATCGTCGAGGACGTGTTGCCCAGCACGGCGCGCTTCGTGGGCAACCCTGCGGCGGTGCGCACCGATCCGCGCGTTCTCGAGCTCGCCGACACGTTGTCAGCGCTCTCGGTAGAATCTCCTGAGGCGGGCGAGGGGCCCGTCTCCCACACGGAAAGTGAGTCCTAGCATGTTGCGACGCATCGTGCTCGAGCCCGGACAGCGCCTCACCGAGGCAGACCTCGCCCGCAGTGGCGGCGTTGACGCCGAGATCATCGGCGTGGCCGCCAAGATCGTCGACGACGTACGCCGTCGCGGCGATGAGGCGCTCCGTGAGCTCACCGCGCAGTTCGACAAGGTGGAGCTCGCCGAGTTCCGCGTGAGCGAGGCCGAGATCGCCGCCGCCGTCGCCCAGTGCGACGTCGAGTTCCTCGACGCACTCACCTCGGCGGCCGGCGCCATCGAGGACTTCCATCGCCGCCAGGTCCAGCAGAGCTGGTTCACCGCGCAGGAGGGCGGCGTGTTCCTGGGGCAGAAGGTCACTCCGCTGTCGCGCGTGGGCATCTACGTCCCCGGCGGCCGGGCACAGTACCCGTCGAGCGTGCTCATGAACGCCATCCCCGCGATCGTGGCCGGCGTCGAGGAGATCGCGATGGTGGTCCCGCCGGCCGAGGACGGCTCGGTCAACCCGTACACGCTCGCCGCTGCCGCAGAGGCCGGCGTCACCGAGATCTACAAGGTGGGCGGCGCGCAGGCCGTCGCCGCACTTGCGTACGGCACGGACACCATCCCGCGCGTCGACAAGATCGTGGGCCCCGGCAACGCGTACGTGACCGCCGCCAAGAAGCTCGTGATGGGCGACGTGGGCATCGACATGCTCGCCGGCCCCAGCGAGGTGCTCGTGCTCGCCGATGAGACCGCCGTTCCGGCGTTCGTCGCCATCGACCTCATGGCACAGGCCGAGCACGACCCGCGCGCCGCGACCTATCTGGTCACCACCGACCCTGAGCTTCCGGACCTCGTCGAGGCCGCGCTCAAGGTGCTTCTCGAGGAGTCGCCGCGCGGCGACATCACCGCGCGCTCCCTCTCCGACAACGGCGTGGTCGTCGTCTGTCCCGACATCGTGACCGCGCTCGACACCTCGGACCTCATCGCGCCCGAGCACCTCGAGGTGCAGATGGCCGAGCCCTACGAGCTGCTCGGCTCGATCAAGAACGCCGGCGCGATCTTCCTGGGGCCCTGGACGCCTGAGAGCGTGGGCGACTACGTGGCCGGCCCCAACCACGTGCTGCCCACCGGCGGCACCGCACGCTTCTCGAGCCCGCTGTCGGTCGACGACTTCGTGAAGAAGTCCTCAGTGCTGGGCTACAGCTTCGAGGCCCTCCAGATGGACGGCCCCACCGTGCTCGAGATCGCGGGCAAGGAAGGGCTGTGGGCCCACGGACGCGCCGTCAGCCTGCGTCTCGAGGCGATCGAAGACCTCGCCGAGTTCGAAGCGACCGAGGAGTAACCCGCACATGAACAGCTACCGAGAACCGCGTCCCGAGCTCGACGCGCTGGTGCCCTACGACGCGAAGGAAGTGCGCGCCGAGGTCAACCTCGCAAGCAACGAGAACCCGTCGAACCTCCCTCACGAGGTCATCGCGAAGATCGCCCAGCGGCTGCCCGAGTTCCGCTTCAACCGCTACCCGGACCCCACCGCCACGGACCTGCGTCGCGTGATCGCCGAGGCCAACGGCCTCGAGCCGGAGAACGTGCTCGTGGGCAACGGCGGTGACGAGCTCATCTTCGACCTGCTGCTCGCCTGGGGCGGTCCCGGCCGCAAGCTGCTCGACATGCCGCCCACCTTCGCGATGTACTCGATCGACGCCGCGTCGACCGGCACCGAGGTCGTGCGCATCCCGCGCAAGGCTGACTTCTCGGTGGACCAGCAGGCGGTGCTCTCGCGCGTGGCCGAGGGCGACATCGACATGGTGGTCATCGCCAACCCCAACAACCCCACCGGCGGGCTCACCGACGAGTCGTTCCTCATCGAGCTGTTGGGCGCCTCGGACGCGATCGTCATGGTGGACGAGGCGTACTTCGAGTTCAGCCGCCACACCATGCGCCCGCACATGCTGCGCCAC
>CAYOHY010000068.1:0-8994 GCA_964403885.1 uncultured Eubacteriales bacterium | reverse complement strand
CGCCACGCGGCGAGCGTGCTACCCTGTTCGCGCTGTCACCACCATGCGGAGGAGTGGCAGAGCGGTTGAATGCACCGGTCTTGAAAACCGGCAACCCGCAAGGGTTCCAGGGTTCGAATCCCTGCTCCTCCGCCAGCACACACACCAACGAGGCCCCCGCCGCCCGCCCGGGCAACGCGGGGGCCTCGTCGTTGGGGCACCAAACGCCCCCACCGCCAGACAGCAGTTGCTAGGGCGTGACTCGCCAGATCCCCGGTGAGCCAGGAGCGGCAATCCACAGTCGCCCGGCTGCGTCCACCGCACTTGTCCCACTGACCTGGTGCGACAGATCAGGACCTATCCACTTCGGCTCCGCGCCACCAGCTGCGCCCAGCGCAGGCGTATGGGCGAAGCCACGCGCATCTCTCATGGGGAGCTGCACATCTGCGACAACGCTTCCTTCGGCCGCAGACAACCGATGCAGAATCCGGCTACTGTCATCGGCGAGCCATATGTCATCACCGGTCACACCCACGACCGTCCCGCCCCGCACCAGCGGCTCCCAATCGCCCGTGGTCGTGTCGAGAACCGATGCCCTCGTTCCTCCCGAGACAACGCGCCCATTGCCGAGAAGACCGATTCCCCAAGACGAACTCTGACCTCGGTAGACCCGAGTGTCTTGTGTGGCCGGATCGAATGAGACCACGGCGGTCTTGGCGGCCCCTTGGGCCTCCGTCGCAAGATCTTCGCCGTCTGCGAGCCAGACCAGCCCGTGATCGTCAACGTGAAGAGACTCGGCAGACCCGATCACTGCAGGTAGCGAGTGATCCGTGAACTCTCCAGAGGCCGGGTCGAGCTCCGTCACCGAGTGCGTACCGCCCCGTGTCACCCAGACGTGCCCGTCGTTGCCCACTGCCAGCGCGAACACAATGTGGCTCCCGTGCGAGTTCTCGACTCCGGGTCGTGGAGGCACGACGGACGTTGCCGCCGGCAACTTGAACACGGTCTGTGCATGTGTGTTCTGGTCGTAACGAACGAGCGTTGTCGAGACACCAACCCAAAGTGCCCCGTCTGGCGCTTGCGCGAACCCAGCGTAGTGGCCGGACGTTACCGGGAGCCCCGGCACAGGTTCATGATGCGCAGCCCCCGAGCGCTCATCCAAGGAGACTACGCACGGAGTTGCCGACTCCCAAGAAAGCATCCACATGCGGTCCCGTGACTTCGAGTCGACCAGCACGCGAACCGGCATCGCAACATGCGCCGGTGACTTGCCCAACACGAACCTCGGCTGCATGGTTGCCTCTGTGCTGGACGTCTCGCCGATGCTCACGAAACGGACGCCCGATCCGCCGGGTAGGGCTGTCGGAACGCCCGCGCCCACGGCTGGATCAGCCGCCAGGCTTCGAATGTAGAAGAGCGCGCCCACAACAGCCGCCATGGCCGCCAAGCTGAAAATGACTCGCGGCACATAGCGCCTCGGCGTCCGCCGGCTCAACATCACAGATCAGCCCCCCACGCGCGAGCAAGGTAGTGGTTGTACGTCGGACTGTAGTGATAGGGCGGGAAATCATTGCCTGTGGCTGTGCCGCCAGAAGGCAGAGTGGTGTCCCAAAGGTGCATCCGACACGAATAGTCGTGCGCACGGTGCGGTACTGTCAACATGGCGCCCCGCGACCCCACGCCACCGCCTCGCCGCCCGCGCACTGACGAGAGAAGCCCCCATGACCACCGAGCACCCCAACGACCCGCTGCACGGCGTCACCCTCGAGATGATGCTGCGCAAGCTCGTCAACAAGTACGGCTGGGACGGGCTCGCCAAGCGGATCCGCATCAACTGCCTCAAGAACGACCCCACGATCCCCTCGGTGCTGAACTTCTTGCGCAAGACACCGTGGGCGCGCAAGAAGGTCGAGGACCTGTACCTGAACTCGAAGTTCTGGACCCGCGACTGATTCCTCGGCGGCTCGGACGTACCTGAGCGAGCACGCCATCGCTGGCTGAGGGACAATAGGACCGGCGACCGTATCGGGGGGATACGTGGACGGCTACAGCGCATACCGCACGATCCAGCTCGCCGAGGTCTACGACGCGTCGTATGCGGACCGCTCCGACTCGTCCTTCTGGCTCTCGGTGGCCGCTGCCGCCGGAGACGGCCCGATCCTGGAGCTCGCCTGCGGAACCGGCCAGGTGCTGATCCCGCTCGCTGAAGCCGGCCACGAGGTCATCGGCATGGATCTGTCGGGCGCGATGCTCGACGCCTGCCGCACCCGGCTCGCCGCGCTCCCTGAGCCTGTCTCACGTCGCGTGAGCCTGCTTGAGGCCGACATGACCGCGTTCGACCTGGGCCGCACGGTGCCGGCGATCCTGTGCGCGTTCAACAGCTTCCACCACCTGCGCACCGTGCCCCAGCAGCTCGCCTGCCTCGAGCGGTGCAGGGAGCACCTCGATCCCCAGGGCCTGCTCGTCCTCGACCTGTTCAACCCGGACCCCGCGCCCGCCCCGTCCGAGTCGCCGGACGCACCGGACCCCACGGCCGTGTCGACCGTCGAGTGGACCGAGGGCCGCACCATCCGCCGCTGGATGTCGCGCTGCGACTACGACCGCGTCGCGCAGTGCAACGAGTGCGAGATGACCTACGAGATCATCGAGGCCGACCACAGCACCACTCGCCTCACCGAGACGTTCCCCTTGCGTCTCATCTACCGATACGAGCTCGAGCACCTGCTCGCGCGCGCGGGTTTTCGCATGCTCGCCCTCTACGGCGACTATGACCGGTCGCCGTTCACCGGCGAGTCCTTCGGCATGATCGTCGTGGCGGTTCCGCAGGGGTAGACACCTATCGGCAGCCGCACAGCCGCCGCCCAACCACGAGCACTCGAGCGACGGGGAGGTCGCGCGCCATGACGTCGACAATGCCACGCAGGGGCTACCGCATCTGGATGACGCTCATCGTCGTCGTGGTGGTGATCGGGTTGGCCGCCTGGCTCTACTACATCTTCGGCCCCACCACCGTCCCGGACCTCGTGGGCACCCAGTACCAGACCACGGGCGTAAGCCTCGCTGCAGCGAACCTGACGCTGGGCACCGCAAGTCAGGTCGCCACCGACGCGGTCGCCGAGGGCACCGTGACCTCTCAGAGCCCCGCGGCCGGCGCGAAGACGCGCAAGGGCACCGCGGTGGGCGTCACCTACGTCGTGGCCCCCACTCGAGCCGACGTGCCTGATGTGGAGGGCACCGACGTCGCGGCGGCGTCGCAGAAGCTCACGGAGGCGCTGTTCATCCCCGTGACCGTCGACATCTTCGACGTCGATGACGAGCTGGGCACCGTGCTCAAGCAGATCCCGTCTCCCACCAGCTCTTGGATAACGGGTCAGCCGGTGGTGCTCGCCGTGGCCGCAGGTCCCAGCGACGGCCATGGCACCGCAGTGCCCGACCTGCGCGGTATGACGCTCCAACAGGCCACTGCGGCCGCCCAGAAGGCCGGGCTGGGGATCGACGGCCTCGTGGCGGATCCCAACTCGACGGGCGGCACCGTGAGCGAGCAAGCGCCGTGGAACGGCACCGTCGTGAAGCCCGGGACCACCGTGCTCGTGCTCATCACCAAGTAGGGTTCGTCCTCGGCCAAGATCGTGAGTGACCACCCTGCAGCTTCTTGAGGCTTCTCTTAGAAAGCCGCGCTTGGTGCGCGCGTTGCACTTCTTGCAGCGTTCGAAGCCCGGCGTCGCGCCCCCGCGCCCGACGCAAGCGCATCTTCTGGAGGTGCCTCTTGAGAGCACGAAGTCTGATCGTCGCGTCCGCGGCGACCCTCGCCATTCTCGCCGTCTCGGCGACGAGCGCATTCGCAACGCCCACCAAGACCGGGGCGTGCAGCATCTGTCACACCGGCCCGGCGCTCACCGTGACCGCGAACCAGACGAGCAACAACGGCACAAACGCCACGTACTCGTTGTCGGCACCCGGCGCCAACGCGCTCGCGGTCTTCGACGGAACCACCAAGATCGCGACCATCCTCGCGTCCACTGGTCAGTTCAGTGCCCCCATCAACAAGACCTACGTCATCCACGCGGTGAAGGGCCCCACCACCTCAAGTGGCTACGGCTCGACGTCGGTGAGCCCCATCGCACCGCCTCCCCCGCCTCCCCCCGCGCCTGACACCACCGCACCGGTGACCACGTCCAACGCCAAGGCGTCGTACTACAACACCGCCACCATCACGCTGACCGCCGTCGACAACGCGGGCGGCTCGGGTGTCGCGGCCACGTATTTCCGCCTCGACAGCGCTCCCACCCCCACCGCCGGCACCGTCGCGGTGACCTCGGTCGTGGGCACCCACACCCTCGAGTTCTGGTCGGTCGACACCTCGGGCAACGCCGAGGCCCCCAAGACCGTGTCGTTCACGGTGACCAACCAGCTGCCGCTCGCGACCGTCACGATGCCCACGTGCGCATCCACGGTCTACCGCAACCGCACCTTCACCACCTACGGGTACCTCAAGCCGCGCCACACCGCCGGCACCTACGGCGTGAAGCTGTACTTCTACCGCTATGAGAGTGGCGTGTGGAAGCTGCGCAAGACCGTCCCGGCCAAGCTCTCCAACTACTCGACGTACTCGAAGTACACCGCCTCGACCTACGTCCCGTACGCCGGCAAGTGGCGTGTCCGCGGCTATCACGCGGCCGATGCCCAGCACCGCGCAAGCTACAGCTCGTACAGGTACTTCACCGCTAAGTAGTCAGTGACGGGATCTTGAATCCCACCGTCGCGCCGCCCCCCGGCGTGTGCTCGGCGAAGACCTCGCCCCCGTGATCGACGATGATCCGACGGGAGATGGCGAGTCCCAGCCCCGCACCGCCGGTGTGGGCGGCGCGAGCCGTATCGGCCCGATAGAACCGCTCGAAGACGTAGGGCAGGTCCGCGTCGGGTATGCCGTCGCCGGTGTCGATGACCCGCACCGCCACGCGATCGCCCTCACGGCGCGCATCGACGGTGATGTGCCCTTCCGAGGTGTGCCGAACAGCGTTCGCGAGCAGGTTCTTCAGCACCTCGGCCAGCCGATGGGCGTCACCGCGGACCAGCAGGCCCTCATCGGCACGCGCCGTCACAGACACGGCGGGCGCGGCGAGCAGCACCGCCCGCTCGACCTCCTCGCGCACGAGCGCAGCCACATCACATGCGCGCATGTCGTAGCGCAGCCGGCCGGCCTCGGCCACCGCAAGCTCCTGCAGGTCGTCGACGAGCCGCGACAGGTGCGTCATGTCGTCCACCACCGAGGAGAGCCGCGCCTCATCGGCGGCCAGCACGCCCTCGGCCATGCCCTCGGCCTGCGCGCGGGCTGCGGCGAGCGGATTGCGCAGCTCGTGAGCGACGTCGGCCACCAGACGGCGACGCAGCTCCTCGGCCTCGGAGAGCGAGTCCGCCATGTGGTTGAAAGCGTCGCCCAGGGCGGCTATCTCGGCAGGGCCCGTCACCTCGACGCGCGAGCCCAGGTCCCCTGACGCGAGCCGCATCGCCGCGGACTCGAGGTCTCGCAGTGGAGCGGTCAGGTGGCGCGCGATCAGGTAGGCGCCCACCAGCGCAAGCACCACCGCGATGGCGGCTCCCACGAACACCGCGCGGTCCACCTGCGCGATGAAGGTCTGCTCGGCGCGGCCCAGCACCATCTGGCCCATCCGCATGCCGGGGCGCATGGGGCTGGGCGGCAAGGTCGCGACATACGCCGAGAACGCCGAGGAGAGCGCCCAGCGGGCGACCAGCCCCACGATCGCCACAGCGCCCAGCGCAACCGCCGCGACCCCCAGAAACACCTGCGCGAACACCGACGACGAGCGCCTCATTCGTCGACCTTGTATCCCACGCCAAAGACGGTCTTGAGGTAGCGCGGGGCGCGCGAGTCCTCGCCCAGCTTGCGGCGGATGTTCTTCACGTGCGCATCGATGGTGCGCTCGTAGCCTTCGTAGACGTCGTCGCTCGACGCCTCCATCAACTGAAGCCGAGAGAAGACGCGACCGGGCTTGGCGACCATCGCCCACAGGATGTCGAACTCGGTGCGCGTCAGCTCGACGTGCTCGCCGTCGAGCGTGACCTCGCGACGCTCCGAGTCCATCGCCAGCTCCCCCACCCTCACCGCCGAGGAGACCTCGGCCACACGCGAGCAGCGCCGAAGCACCGCCTTCACGCGCGCGACGACCTCGCGGGGGCTGAACGGCTTGGTCACGTAGTCGTCGGCGCCCAGCTCGAGCCCCACGAGGCGATCGACCTCGTCAGAGCGCGCGGTCACGAGAATCACCGGGATGCCGTCTTGTTGGAAGCGGCGTGTGAGCTCGAGGCCGTCGACTCCGGGCAGCATCACGTCGACGAGCGCGAGGTCGGGATGCGCCGATGCCGCGAGCGCGAGCGCCTGCGTGCCGTCGCTGGCGGTCACCGCCTCGAATCCGTCCGCGCGCAGGTACTCGGAGAGCACCTCGACGATCTTGTCGTTGTCGTCGACCACCAGGATCGTGGGCATCGCCCCTCCTCGCTTCTCGTCTTCGAGTATCCCACAGGCACGCGCGCGAACGGCGGGCCCGGAGTCCGGACCCGCCGCATCGTGTGCTCTCGCGCCGGGCTACTGCACCGCCGTCGTGGCGGGTGCGTTCATGCCGCAGCCGCCGGCTCCCGCGCCGCACGCGCCGCCGCCGGTCCCGCTGCCACCGCACGCGCCGCGCATGCCGGTGCCACGACCGCCGCCGCGTCCGCCGCCCGTGCCGTCACAGCCGGGTGCGGTGCTCGACACGCGCTCGGTGAGCCGGGTCTTCATGCGGGCGAGCGCCTGGTCTGCCTGCGCCTGGGTGATGCGGCCTGCAGCGACCTGCTCGGCGAGCAGCTTCTCGCGCACGGCGAGCGTCTGGGCCACGACCGCATCGGCCGACGAACCGCCGGCAGAGGCGATGTCGGCGAACGAGGCGCCCGCCGCGCGATCCGCTGCGACTTCCTCCACGCTCTTGCCGGTGAGCTTGGCCACCTGGTCGATGAGCCGCCCACCCGCGTCGCGCATCGCGGCACCCAGCTTCAGGCCCAGCCCCGCTCCGCGTGTCGCCCCCGCCGAGGCGCTCGCTGAGGTGCTTGGCGCCGTGACCGCGCCCGCACTCACGATGTTGCCCGCCACAAGCCCAAAGACCAGTGCGGCTGCGACGAGCGCGATCCACTTCGTCTTGTTCATGTCCGTGTCTCCTCGATAGAAGCGTCGGATGGTACACAGACATCGTCTCGCGCCGGTTTGAACGCCGAGTGAATGCGAGCCGCGCCTCTGGTGAACGGACCCGCTTTACGGTTTCAGCGTGCGCGGGTACTATACTCACTCGCGCGCACACGCAAAGAACCGCCGCACAAGCGCGCGTTGCGGAGAGCTGGCCGAGTCGGTCGAAGGCGCTCGCCTGCTAAGCGAGTAAGGGGGTAAAGCCCCCTTCGAGGGTTCGAATCCCTCGCTCTCCGCCATTTGACATCTCGCCTGACTTCAGGCCGGAACGGTTGACAACCGTCCAGCCTGATGGCAGGATACGCAAGCCCACTAGGGCTTTGTGCGTCCGTAGCTCAATGGATAGAGCATCTGACTACGAATCAGAAGGTTGCAGGTTCGAGTCCTGCCGGGCGCACCATCGCACTCCTCACGACCCCGCCGCTGCGGGGTCGTTTGCGTTGTGGCCAAATGCCGCGCTTCCACCCGCGAAAGCAGCTCCCCTCACCCGCTCGGGTACGATGCACTCAGCACGCGGTCGCCGCGAAGCCGCACCCTCCCGAGAGGATCGCCATGACGCTCGAAGGCAAGGTCGTCGTGATCACCGGCTCGAGCCGAGGCATCGGGCGCGCCATCGCTCATGCGTGCGCCCAGGCCGGCGCCACCGTGGTCGTGTCATCCCGCTCGCATGAAGCCGCCAGCAAAGTCGCCGAGGAGATCGCCACGGGCGGCGGAACGGCGAGCTGCATCCAGTGCGACGTTGCCGACTACGCGCAGGTCGAAGCGTTGCGCGACCACGCGCTCGCCACCCACGGCCGCATCGACGCGTGGTTCAACAACGCCGGCATCTCGCTGGGCTACGAGCCCCTCGACGAGGAGCCCCCTGACGAGCTCGCGGCCATCACGCAGATCAACCTCATCGGCCACCTCTTCGGCTGCCGGGCGATCCTGCCCTACTTCCGCGAGCACGGCGGCCACCTGGTCAACATGTGCGGCCGCGGCTACCGGGGCGAAGCCACCCCCCACACAGCCGCCTACGCAGCGACCAAGGCTGCGATCGCCTCACTCACCCGCTCGCTGGCCGAGGAGAACAAGGACGTCGCCAACCTCTCGGTCAACGGATTCGTCCCCGGCATGGTGGACACCGACTTCTACCGAGACCTGCGGGTGAGCCCGCGGCTCGAGGCCGTGAAGGACAACTGGCGATTCGCGCTCGACGCCTTTGGCGTGTCCCTGCCCGACGTGGGCGCCGGAGCGGTCCGGCTCCTGTCGCAGGAACCGGGACGCCACACAGGCCGCATCGTCTCGATGCTCAGCGCGCGCAAGACCATCCCCGGCATCGCCAAGATGGCGTGGTGGGGCATGACCGGCAAGCTCGGCAAGGGCTAGCCACACCACCCTAGCGCCGAGGAACACCGCCCGGCCCCAAGCCGTGGCCGCCAAACGCATCGCGCAGCGCGGTGAGCACCTGACCCGCGAAACGCCGCGTGGTCTCGGAGCGCTTCCGGAACTCCAGCGCTCCTTCGATGATCGGCACCTCGATCTCGAGATCGCGTGCGGCGTCGACCGTCCACTCGCCCTCGCCGCTGTGGCCCACCACCGCGCTGACCCCCTCGAGGTCGTCTCCGTACTCGGCGAAGGAGTCCGCGGCCCAGCCCACCAAGCGGCTCTCGATGACGCTACGGTGCTGGTAGAGATCGGCCACCTGCTCGAGGTCAAGATCGAACGCCGAGGCGTGCAGCACCTCGAACCCCTCGGCGATCGCCTGCATCATGCCGTACTCGATGCCGTTGTGGACCATC
>CAYOHY010000067.1:0-9069 GCA_964403885.1 uncultured Eubacteriales bacterium | reverse complement strand
CATCACGAATGAAGCGCTCTTCGTCGCCTCGACGTGTCCGAGACTGTCTACCGAGAACCACTCGAGGGTGTGGCTTCCGAGGGCGCTCGAGCCGACACTGACGGCTGTGCCGGTCGTCCAGGCGCTACCGTCCAGGCGCCACTTGGTATAGGCGACGCCGCTGTACGGGTCGTTGGGCAGCAATGCGATGGACGCAGTGGTGATGTAGCTGCTCTGGGCGGTGCTGTTGGTGACAGGCGCCGTGTTGTCGATCTTGACCGTGGCGGTCTTGACGGGCTCGGCATTGCCCCGGTTGTCCACGGCGTAGTACTTGATCGTGGTCTGGCCCTCCGCGCTGACACTGATCGGCGCGGTGTAGGTGTTGGTGACGGTGGGCGTCGCACCATTGGAGGTCGCGTAGACCGCCTTGACACCAGTGGTGGCGTCCGTGGATGACAGCGTCACCGAGACGGGTCCATTCACCCACCCGGCGGGGGAGTTGTCGGTCGTGGTGGGCGCGCCGGTATCGGGCACCACCTGGATCGACCCGTCCACACGTATCTGGTCGACGTTGATGGTGTTGGCGGAGGCGGCTGCATTCCGGCTGCCCAGGTACTCGATCTTGACGATGTAGTCGCCAAAGTCGACGTCTCCGGTGGTCCACACGAGCGAGTTGTCGTGTTCGCCGCCGGTGTCATACAGATCGACGGTGGTCGCTGTTCCTGTGTCCATCAGCGAGACACGCATCTTGCCGTACCACGGAGCGGTGTGCGAGTACAGGTCGAGTCGCGTTCCCTGGAACGCGACGAGGGCGAACGAACCGCTGGTGTTCACCGAGGCGATATCGGAGTCATTGGTGAAGTTCCACGGTCCACGCCACACCCACTGGGAAGCGTCCTCCGTGTAGGAGTTCGAGGTGAGCTTCACTTCGAACGTCGCGCTCTTGTAGGACTCGATGTTGCCCACCTTGTCGACCGAGTACCAGTCGACGGTGTGGTAGCGGCGATAGCGGTTCCAGTTGACGATCGCCTGGGTGCCCTGCGTCCACGCGCCGCCATTGATGCGGTAGTAGGTCTTGTCGACACCGGAGTAGGTATCAGTGGGAGACAGCGTCAGGATCGCCTGGTCCACGTAGCTCGGAATCGCATCGGAGCCCGTGAAGGGCGCCGAGCTGTCCACGAAGACCTGGGCCGACTGGGTGGCTTCCTTGTTGCCGTAGAAGTCGGTCGACCAGTACTGAATGGTGTTGGTACCCTCGGTTGCCACCGAAACGGGGGCGTAGTAGCCCGAGGGGAAGCCGTTGTTCACGATGTACTGGGTCGACTGGATGGTGGAACTCGCATCCCATGCCGACAGCGTGAAAGTGGCGAAACCCTTCTGCCAACCGGCGGGGGAGGCGAAGGTGGTGATCGGCGGGTCGTTGTCGGGCGGATTCACCGAGACCGACACGTTCTTGTGCGGCGACTCCTCGTTGCCGGCGCCGTCGATCGACCAGTACTCGATGTCGTAGATGCGATACGCGCTCAGTGTGACGGATGAGCCCATGACAGGCGGCAGCCCATCGAGGCTGTAGAAGACCGTGGCACCGGAGAGAGCGTCGTTGCCCGTGAAGTGGATGGTCGTCTCGCCCGCGTAGACGGGCTTGGCATCCGTGGTGGTGTAGGGCTTCGTCTCGTCAACGCGCAGCGTCGCGGTCTTGGTGGTCTCCTTGTTGTTCTGGTGGTCGACCGAGTACCAGGAGACGGTGTAGACACCCTCGTGCAGGTGCGTGGCGCCGGGGGTGTAGGTGGCCCAGGCGCTGCTGTCGATCTTGTACTTGGTGTACTCGACACCCGAGCCACCCTGGCCGTCGGACGCGTTCAGGATGAGGTCACGCGGTCCTTGCACCCACCCGGACTCGGGGATGTTTGCCGTGGTCACCGGCGGTACGTAGTCGGGTACCTCGACGCTGACGACAGCGTAGTGAGGGTCCTCGGCGTTGCCGGCCTTGTCGGTAGCGCGGTAGAGGATGGTGTAGTAGCCGGGGCTTGGGATGTGTGCCTCGTTGCCCTCGGTCCACGACCCTTGGTAGTCGAAGCGCCATTCAAGCCGCTGGATTCCGGATACCGTGTCGGTCGCCGAGAACGTCACCGTTCCCGAGGCGATCATCTGTGACGGCACATCGATCGACGAGACGGGCAGTGTCTTGTCGAGCTTGACGAACGCAGTGTGCGTGGGCTCTTGGTGCCCCAGAAGGTCCACTGAGTAGTACGCGAACGTATGCGTTCCCTCTTCGCTCACGGACAGGGGGGCGGTGTACGTCGCGAACTGCGACCCGTCGAAGCTGAAGTAGGTCGCGCGTACCCCTGAGACGGTGTCGGTGGCGCTGAGGGTCAGCGAGGTGTCGCGCGTGAACCAGTCGCTCCGGATCTCAGCCCATGACGTGACCGGGGGATCGGCGTCGTCGGGGCGCACCACGAACTGAACGACGTGGTGTTCCTCGGTGTTGCCGGCGCGGTCTGTGGCCCAGTACTCCAGGGTGTGCGTGCCCTGCTGGGTCGTATAGGCCGTCGGGTCTGAATACGGCCCGTAGCCGTCGAGCTTGAACAGCACGTTCTGCACGCCGGAGAGCGTGTCGCTGGCATCGAACGAGATGCTTGCGGCGCCGTAGTAGGTGGGCACAACGCTGGCAAGGCTCGTGGGCGGGCTGTTGTCGAGACGTACAGGAACGACGGTGGGAGTCTCCGCGTTTCCAACTCGGTCTATCGAGTAGAAGCTGAGGGTGGTGGTTCCCTCATCTGAGATGACGATGCCCGTGGACGCGTTGTACGACTCTGTGGGCTTCGATCCATCAGTGGAGAAGAGCGTCTCAAGTACCGAAGTGGAGGCATCGTAGGAGGACAGGTGGACCGTTCGCGGCCCTTGCACCCACGTGGTGGGGGCATCAGAGGTCGTCACCGGGGGCACGGTGTCCGGCTCTCCGGCATTGAGCCCGTAGACGCGAATGCAGCCGTCGTCGGCGAGGTTGTCGGTGATCCACAGCCAGCCGAACTCGTCGATCGTGAGCTTGGTGGTGTAGCCGATGCTCAGGCCTGGGGTCGCGTTGTAGTACTCGTTGAGGAACTCGCCGCCTTCGCTGATGCGGAAGAAGCGCCCAAGGTCCTTGCGGTCGGTCACGTAGACGGTGCGGTACTCATCCACGTAGACGTCGTAGGGCTGGTCCATGACGCCGGGGGCCGACAGGCCGCTGACCGCCGGACCGATGGTCGACTGGTGGACGCCGGCCGAGGAGAACGACTGGATGCGGTTGTTTCCGGTGTCGGCAACCCAGACGGTGCCGCTGCTGTCCACCGACAGGCCCCAGGGGTGGTTGAACTCACCGGCTTCGGTGCCGGGTACGACGCTGCCCCACTGAGCGATCGGGGTGTGGCTCGCGTTGAACACGCTGACGCGGTTGTAGCCTTCATCCGTCACATAGAGGTTGCCCGACGCGTCGAAGGCAAGGTCAGTGGGGTTCTTGAACGAATCGGGGGCCTCGGTGATGGACGACAGACTCGCAGGTCCGCTTGTGCCGAGGGCGCCGATTCGCAGGCCGGTGAACATATCGAAGATGACCACACGACCAAGTGACCAGTCACTGACATAGAGATAGCCAGAGGGGGAGATGGCAACCGAGGTGGGCGTGACGAGGTCGCCAACGCCGTAGACGCCTTCGACCATGCCGCTGGGGCCATACTTGACCAGGCGCGCGTACGGCAGGCCGTCCCACTGGTGCTCGACGGACCACACATGGCCTCCGGAGTCACGCACGAACCCCTCGATCTGCATGAGCGAGCCGGGCCGCGACTGCGCGAAGAACGTCTGCTGTACCGAATAGGCGTCGCCAAACACGGGCGGCGCGTATTGAGGCGTCGCGGCCGCGAACAACGGCGCGGCGAGCACGATCATCACGATCAGCGACGCGAGTGCGAGCAGCTTTCGTGTTGTGGTCCCTGACACAGTTTCCTCCTCAAGCAGCGGATGGATTCACCCGCTTGTGCACACCAGTGGTCGGCACAGAATACATGCCTGCATTGTGTATCGAACGCTGGGCCTTCACACCTTAGGGTCGCGAGAGACAAATGTGAGATTTGTCACGGTGTGGAGGTCCGTTCATCGTCGCTAGCGACCGTTCGTCGCTCGTATATACTCAGATGTGTCCGCCCCGGTCGCGAACAAGGTTGGAGTCTCTTCGAACATGGCAACATCACGGTCCGACGCACCCTTGGGAAGAGCATCCGGTTCGCTCACCCGGACACAGAGGCGTATGGTCACCGTGGTCGTCCTCGTTGTGCTCGATGGACTGGCGATCTTGTCGGCGGCGCTGTTGGCTACGTTCGTCAAGTTCGGCTCGTTCACGGCGCAAGTCGCGTTCGAGAAGCCTGACGTCAACGTCGACTTCTGGCAGCTCGCCCTGGTGCTCGTGCCGCTGCTTGTGTTGTTCATGGCGCTAGCCGGGCTCTACGACCTGGACCGCGTCACATGGGGGCTGTCAGAGACCGGCAAGATCGCGCGCTCGCTTGCCCTTGGCTTCGTCACGCTGATCTTGGCCACGTACTTGGCCAAGCTGCCGGGTCTGTCTCGCGCGTGGACGCTCCTGACGTTCTTGTTCGCCCTCTTGGCGGTGCTGCTGTTCAGGGGGCTGTTTGCCCTGGCCGTGGCCGTCGCGCACCGCAGGGGCAAGTTGATGCGGCATGCCATCGTGGTAGGCAGTAACGCCGAGTCGGCCGACATCATCCGTGTGCTGCGACACAGTCCGGAGGCGGGTATCGTTCCGGTCGGCTGTCTTGCCTCGTCACAGGCGGATCGCTTGACGCTCGACTACTGCGGCGACGACGTGCCCGTGTTGGGGACCGCGCGCGACATCATGCGATCGGTTGCGGACGCGGGAGCAGATACGGTCATCATCGCGTCCTCGGCGTTCGACCACGACGTTTTGGCGCGCATGATCGCCGAGCTTCGCAACTTCGACGTCGACGTCCACATCTCGTCAGGCCTGTTCGAGGTGCTCACGAGCCGTGTCATCGTCAGTGAGATCGCAGGTGTGCCCCTCATCACGGTCAAGGGCATCTCGCTCACGCGCACGAACCTGCTCGTGAAGCGCATCTTCGACCTTGTCGTGGCGAGCGTGGCGGTGCTCATCGGCATGCCGCTTTGGCTCGCTATCGCGGCGCTCATCAAGGTGACGAGCCGGGGGCCCGTGTTCTACAGCCAGACGAGGGTAGGTCGAAGCGGAGCCACCTTCCAGATGCTCAAGTTCAGGTCGATGTATATGGACGCGGAGCGTCGGCTCGCCGATCTCCAGTCGACCAACGAGGCGAGCGGGCCGCTGTTCAAGATGAAGGACGACCCTCGGGTCACGTCTGTTGGTCGGTGGCTGCGCAAGTTCTCGCTCGACGAGTTCCCGCAGCTCATAAACGTCCTTCGAGGCGAGATGTCGCTCGTTGGCCCTCGGCCACCGTTGCCCGGAGAGGTCGAGCGCTACTCGGCCCATGACTGGCGTCGCCTTGAGGTGGTACCCGGCATGACCGGCCTGTGGCAGGTCTCGGGCCGCAGCGGGCTCACCTTCGACGAGATGGTGAGACTTGACCTGTTCTACATCGAGAACTGGTCCGTCAGTCTGGACATCACCCTCATGCTCCGCACCATTCCAGCCGTGCTGTTCGCGCGCGGCGCCTACTAGGAAGAGCCACCTGTGAAGCTGATCGTCGTTGTGGGTGCTCGTCCCAACTTCATCAAGATCGGACCCCTCATGCCGGCGTTTCGTGACGCCGGGTTCGACGCGCGGATCGCCCATACGGGCCAGCACTACGACGCATCGATGTCCGATATCTTCTTCGACGACCTCGAGCTGCCCGAGCCCAGCTGGTTTCTCGGCGTGGGTTCAGGCACTCACGCGGTGCAGACCGGCAAGGCGATGATCGCGCTCGAGGAGTTGCTCAGTGCCGAGAGACCTGACGCGCTCTTCGTCGTCGGCGACGTGAACTCCACGCTCGCGGGCGCGCTCGCTGCGGCCAAGATCGGAGTGCCCGTGGTCCACCTTGAGGCCGGCCTGCGCAGCGGAGACATGTCGATGCCGGAGGAGGTCAACAGGCTCGTCACCGATCAGCTCTCTTCGATGCTGCTCACCCCGAACTCCGAGGCACAGGCGACCCTTGTTGCCGAGGCCGTCGACCCAAGGCGCATACACTTCGTGGGTAACGTGATGGCGGAGTCCGTCCTGCGCACGATGAGCCGCTTGGAGGGTCGCAACGTCGCCGCTCGCCACGGTCTGGCAGTGGACGATTACGCGCTGGTGACGGTTCATCGCCCCGAGAACACCGACCACCCCGAGAAGCTCGCAGAGATCGTGGGTGCACTCCACGCCCTCGATATGCAGGTGCTGCTGCCTGCGCACCCCAGGACCCTTCCTCGGCTAGCGGAGGCGGGACTGGAGATCGGTCGCAACGTCGTGGTCATCGACCCGGTGGGCTATCTGGACATGCTGGCGCTGCAGCGCGACGCTGCTGTGGTCGTCACTGACTCGGGAGGCATCCAGGAAGAGACCTGCATGCTTCACACGCCGTGCGTCACCGTTCGCCGCAACACGGAGCGGCAGGTCACGATCGAGGTCGGCTCCAATCGCTTGGTGTCGGCTGAGCGTACCTCGATCCTGCACGGTGTCGCTGACGCGCTGGATTCCGCTCGTGAGTGGGTCGTGCCCGACCGGTGGGACGATCACGTCTCGGAGCGCGTGGTCGAGGCACTGGAGAGTGGCGTCCTGCCGCTTGCGGAGTGACGACACGCCCGGAGGGGTATCAACCCGCCAGAGGTACGGTCGCGAGGCTGGAGAACGATTGTGCGCGTCGTTGTGGCGGTGGGTGCAAGGCCTAACGTAGTCAAGGTCGGGCCCCTGCTTCCGGTGCTGGCCCGCAACGGGATCGACGCCGACGTCGCCTTCACCGGCAGCGAGCATGACTGCGGGGCGGATCCGGGGTCCACTCTGAGCTTCTACGGCGTGGAGCTGCCGGCACCTCGATGGTTCCTCGATATCGGGACAGGCACCGAGGCCGTCCTGACCGGCAGGTCGATGACCGCATTCGAGAATCTCTTCGCTCAGCATCGGCCTGATGCGGTGCTCGTCGTTGGAGACGTCAGCGCGACCCTGGCTGCTGCGGTCTCGGCAGCGAAGGCGGGCATCCCGGTGGTCCATCTGGACGCGGGTCTGAGATGCGGTGATCTGAGCCAGCCCGAGGAGATCAATCGCGTCCTCGTCTCTCGGGTGGCGGCCATGCACCTCACGCCGACGGAGGTCGCCCTTGAGAACCTCGAGGATGAAGGCATCGACCCCGAGCGCATCCACTTCGTGGGCAGCCTGCTCGCCGAGTCCGTCCTGATCCACCTCGATGCCGTGGCCCACTCTCGCTACATCGAAGACCGGGGGCTGGTCCGCCGCGAGTACATCCTCGGATCGTTCCATCGGCCTGAGAACCTGAAGAACGAGCGGCGGCTCGCCGGCATCGTGGATGGGCTGGCCCGTTCACCGTTGCCTATCGTGTTGCCCGACAGGGGAGACTTCCTTGCCGCCGTCGAGGGGGCCGGGCTGACCATGCCGGCGTCCGTGAGGATCCAGTCTGCCGTGCCGTATAGGGCGATGATCGCGCTTGAGCGCGAGGCGGCGGCCGTCATCACCGACTCGGGCGGCGTGCAAGAGGAAGCATGCATGCTGTGCGTGCCGTGCGTGACCGTACGGCAGTGTACCGAGCAGTCGGTCACCACCGCGATGGGCGCCAATCGGCTTGTCGCACCCAATTCAGAGCAGATACGCACGGCGTTGGTCGAGACGGTGTCCGGCAGGTGTACATGGAGTCCGCCCAAGCGGTGGGACAAAGCTGTGTCGGACCGTGTCGTCCGTGCCTTGCGACGAGGCATCATTCCTCTGTCCTGAGTGCTCCTGTCTGCCTGCGCTAGACTGGACGTACCTGACAGAGAGGTCTCATTGCATGCGCATCCTCGTCACCGGCGGTGCCGGGTATATCGGCTCGATCACCGTCCGGACTCTGCTTGATCGTGGGCACGAGTGCACCGTGCTCGACACGCTTGAGCGCGGATGGCGCGACGCCGTCGATGCGCGGGCCAGGCTGGTCGTGGGCGGTGTAGGCGATTCCGCCGCGGTGGCAGACGCCCTCACCGGCGCCGACGCGGTGCTTCACTGTGCAGGGTTGATCGACGTCGCGGAGTCTCAGCGGGAGCCGGTGCGCTATGCCGAGGCTAACGTGGCCGAGCCGCTGGTAATGCTGGACGAGATGAAGCGGCAGGGTGTCGACGCGCTCGTCTTCTCGTCTACCGCTGCCGTGTACGGAGAGCCCGCCGCGGTGCCCATCCCGGAGACGGCGGCCCTTCAGCCGGTCAATGCCTACGGGGCGAGCAAGCTCGAGTTCGAGCGGGAGCTCGAGCGGCGAGCTGTCAGCGGATTGCGTGCGATCAGGCTCCGCTACTTCAATGTGGCAGGCGCATGGCCCGATGGAAGCATGGGTGAGGCCCATGATCCGGAAACGCACCTCATTCCTCGTGTGCTCACGGCCATGCGCGACGGACGGGAGCGCTTCGAGGTCTTTGGAGGCGACTATCCCACCCGTGACGGCAGTTGTGTGCGCGACTACATCCACGTGTGCGATCTCGCGCGTGCCCATATGCTCGCACTGGAGAGGCTGGGCTCGGGAGGCGGCGCAGGGGTGTTCAACCTTGGCAACGGCGATGGCTACACGAACCTTGAAGTGGTCAAGGCATGTGCTTCGGTCACGGGATGTGAGGTCGAGATCGTGGTGGGCCCGCGCAGGGACGGCGACCCCGCGATGCTGGTAGCATCAGCGGATCGAGCCCGTGAAGGCCTGGGATGGGAACCCGAGGTAGGCGGCCTGAGTGAGATTGTCGAATCTGCTTGGCGCTGGCATCTTGCTCACCCGTCCGGGTATCGGTAGACTGTTTCCTCGCCGCCGAGAGGCGCGCTTGGGCGATTAACTCAGCGGGAGAGTGCCACCTTCACACGGTGGAAGTCACAGGTTCAAATCCTGTATCGCCCACCATTCGTAC
>CAYOHY010000066.1:0-9093 GCA_964403885.1 uncultured Eubacteriales bacterium | reverse complement strand
AGCACCAGTCCGGCGCGCGGCAGCACACCCATTCGCCCTCGACGTCGGCGACCGCCGCGACCGCGGGACGCCGCTGCCAGTCGCCCGACTTCAGCGCTTCGAGCCCCGCGTGCGAGTTCAGCACCGGGAGCCCGTCTGCGATCGCGTCCAGCAGTCGGTCGATGATGGGCGCGCGTGCATCGGCGTCCAGATACAGCTCGTCGTAGCCGTAGTACGGCGTGTGGAAGTAGAACATGACGCCTTTGATCGGCAGCCGGCTGTCGCGCACCCACTCGAGGAACGGCTCGACCCCGGCCTCCGTGAAGCGGTCGATCACGTAGATGACGGCGACCGGTGGATGACCGGGAGCGCGGATCGCTGCCTCGACCTGTTCGAAGTGGTCGCCTCGGCGAAGGGCGTAGGTGTCTCGCAACCCGTCCACGCTCACCCACAGCAGATCGGCCGAGGAATCGAGCCCTCGCGTCCCGTTGGTGTAGACGTGGGTGTGAAAGAACCCGATGTCGCGGGCGAGGCGGACCGCATCGTCGAGCCCGCGATCACCGTCGCGCCACAGCATGGGCTCGCCGCCGGTGAAGTAGGTCTCGCGAAAGCCCCGGGCGTAGGCGTCTGTGAGCTTGGCCTCGAGCTGGGCGAACGTCATGTCCGGGCGGCCGGTGTTCGAGACGCGGCACCCCGTACATGCGAGATCGCAGCGGTCAGTGAGCGCGACGCCGTAGATGAGCGGGCGTGGCTCGCGGAGGATGACGGCGTGCCAAGCGAAGCGTGCGTAGGTACTGAGCCGTCCGCCCGACATGCCGCCCGCCCCCTCCCGTGTGCGCATGCACTCGGGGCGCGAAACCTCTCCCTCGATATGGCTATTCCCGCCTGAGGCGGTATCAGACCACGCCTGTGCCGCTATGGACCGTGCTCGCCTACGCGTGCGCGCCCTTCATCGGCGTCACCGCGGTGCGCTCGACGACCACGATCTCATGCCGTGCCGCGAAGAACATCGCCGCAGCGAGCACGAGCTCCAGTCCTACCGAGGCGCCCACGATGATCCACAGCGCCACGTCCCAGCCCATCGCGATGCCGTAGGCGATCAGCGCCACCGCACCGGCAAGCGACACCCCTGCCGCCGTCCGCTCGAAGTTCCAACCCACCGCAAGCACTGCGAGGCAGAACAAAGAAATGAGCCCGTAGGCGTAGAACGCCTGCGTGGCTCCCATGATCGCCATCGCTACCGCGACGCCACCCCAGACCAACACGCCCAAGGCGACGAACGCACGTGCGACGAACTCCTCTGCCTCCATGCGCTCGATGTGGCTCTCCAGTGTTCCTTTCATCTCGTCCACCAGCTTTCGGGTCGGCCCATCCGACCCGCTTGCGCCAAGCCTTCTTCTTACTCTGTTTGTTCCCGCGCAGCACGCCTCGGCGGGTCGTCCGATGGGGTGAACCCTGCGGCTCGTGCGTCGCCCGAGCCCATGGGGGGAATCTTCGCCACGGAGGTGCTTGCACATGCAGACCATGTTCGACCCCAAGACCATCGCCGTGATCGGCGCGTCCGAGGCGCAAGGGTCGGTGGGTCGCGCCATCATGGACAACGTGATGCGCTCGACCGGACGCGCGATCTACCCGGTGAACCCCAAGCATTCGGAGATCCTGGGTCTCCAGGCCTATCCCAGCATCAGCGACGTACCCGCCGAGGTCGAGCTCGCGATGGTGGCGACGCCCGCGGCGACCGTCCCCGACGTGCTCGCGCAGTGCGCCGAGAAGGGCGTGCACGGTGCGATCGTGGTCTCGGCGGGGTTCAGCGAGACCGGCGCGGAGGGCGCGAAGCTCGATGCGCGCATCCGCGAGATCCTGCGCGACGGCCCCATGCGTGTGGTGGGCCCCAACTGCCTGGGCATCATCCGTCCCACCGTGGGCCTCAACGCCTCGTTCCTGCAGATCCAGCCCGAGCCCGGCAACATCGCGCTCATCTCGCAAAGCGGCGCGCTGGGCACCGGCATGCTCGACTGGGCGATCGACGCCCACGTGGGGTTCTCGATGTTCGCCTCGGTGGGCGGCATGGTGGACGTGGACTTCGCCGACCTCATCGACTTCCTGGGTGAGGACAAGGCCACCCGAAGCATCCTCGTGTACATGGAGAGCATCGGGAACGCTCGGCGGTTCATGAGCGCGGCCCGCAGCTTCGCGCTCAACAAGCCCATCGTGGTGCTCAAGCCCGGGCGCTACGCCGAGAGCGCCAAGGTCGCGCTGTCGCACACGGGCGCCATGGCCGGCGGCGACGAGATCTACGAGGCCGCCTTCCGCCGAGAAGGCGTGGTGCGCGTCCACGAGGTCGCCGAGCTGTTCCACGCGGCCGCGGTCCTCGACTCGCACAAACTGCCCAAGGGCCCCGACGTCGCGATCATCACCAACGCCGGCGGCCTGGGTGTCATGGCGACCGACGCGCTCGTCGAGCACGGCGGACGGCTCGCCGCCCTCTCGGACGAAGCGATGACGGCGCTCAACGAGGCGCTGCCCCCCTACTGGAGCCACGCGAACCCCATCGACGTGTTGGGAGACGCCGGAAGCGAGCGGTTCGAGGCCGCGGTGAAGACGTGCCTCGCCGAGCCCTCGATCAACGGCATCCTCGTCATCTACACGCCTCAGGGCAACGCGCGCCCCGACGACATGGCGACCAAAGTCGCCGCGCTCGTGAAAGGCTCGGAGAAGCCGGTCATGACGGTGCTCATGGGCGGCGACACGGTGCGAAACGGCCGCCGGATCTTCTCGGAAGCGGGGGTTCCCACCTACGACACGCCGGAAGACGCGGTGAAGACGTACCTGGGCATGTACCGGTACTCGCGCAACCTCGAGCTGCTCTACGAGACGCCGGCCGAGCTCACCATCGACGAGGCACCGCCGCGCCACAACCTCGAGGCGATGCTCAAGCGCGTGGCCAAGAGCGGGCGCTACGTGCTGACCGAGGAGGAGTCGAAGCGCTTCCTCAGCACCTACGGACTGCCCATCGTGGGGCACCGCATCGTCCACGACGTGATGGAGGCGCTCGAAGCCGCCGAGGAGTTCGGCTACCCCGTGGTGCTCAAGGTGGTCTCGCACGAGATCACACACAAGAACGCGGCGGGCGGCGTGGAGCTGGGGATCTGCTCGGGGCCCGACCTCGAGCGGGCATACGCGCGCATGCTCGAGCGCGTGGGCCAGCGCGCACCCGGCGCCGTGATCGAGGGCGTCTCGGTGCAAAAGATGGTGCGCCCCATCGACTACGAGCTCATCTTTGGCATGAAGAAGGACAAGCAGTTTGGCTCGGTGTTGATCTTTGGCGCGGGAGGCGTGCGCGCCGAGGGCCTCGCGGACTTCGCGGTGAGCCTGCCGCCACTCAACCCCGTGCTCGCCCGACGCATGATGGAGGAGACGCGCATCTACAAGACGATGCTCAAGCCTCCCACCGGCGTCGAGCCGCCCGATCTGGCCGCCATCGACGAGATGCTCACGATGCTCGCGGGCCTCGTGGTGGACTTCCCGGAGATCGCCGAGATCGACGTGAACCCGGTGGTCATCTCGGAGGGCAAGCCGATGGTGGTCGACGCGCGCATCGTGATCGACCGCTCGGTGCTCGAAGGCCATCCGGAGACGCCGCACCTGGTGATCTCGCCCTACCCCACCCGCTACGTCACGCCCTGGCGCATGAGCGACGGCACCGAGGTGCTCCTGAGGCCCATCCGCCCGCAAGACGAGCCCATGATCGCCGAGATGCTCGCGACCATCGACGAGGAGTCGTTGCGCGACCGCTTCTTCGAGGGCGTGCCCGACTTCACCCACGAACGGCTGCTGCGCTTCACCAACATCGACTACGACCGCGAGCTCGCGATCGTGGCCGAGCTCACCGAGGGCAAGAAGAAGCGCATCATCGGCGTGGGCCGGCTGGTGGGCGACCCGGAGCGCGGCAGCGGCGAGTTCACGGTGCTCGTGCACGACAAGTTCCACGGGCATGGGCTGGGCTTCAAGCTGGTGGACGTGGTGATCGGCATCGCCGAGGACAAGGCGTTCCCGGAGATCTTTGGCCGGATCGCCGCCACCAACGAGACGATGCTCGCCCTGACGCAGACGCTGGGCTTCGTGACCGAGTCGACCACCGATGGCGTGACGCGGGTGTGCCTCGAGCTGCGGTAGCCCCTAGAGGACCGAGCCCACGGACCGCGGCAGCACCACCGTGGCGCGGGTGCCGCTGCCCGGCGCCGACTCGATCTCGAGCCGCCCGCCCTGCGCCGCGAGGCTCTCCTCGATGCTCATGAGGCCGAACGAGCCGGCTCTGCGGGTCGCGCCCACATCGAAGCCGCGCCCGTCGTCGCCGACGGTGATGCGCACCTCGGCGGTCGTCCCCGCGAGACTCATGACGAGCGAGCGCGCCTGGGCGTGCTTGACCGCGTTGATCGCAAGCTCGCGCACTGACCGGAACAGCAGCGCGCGGACGGCATCGTCGAGCCCGTCGTCGTCGAGCTCGCCCTCGACCTCGCACGACAGCCCAAACGACTTGGTCATCGAGGCGCACAGCCACCGGAGCGCCTCGGCGGTCCCCAGCTCATAGAGCATCTGGGGTGCGAGCTCGGTGGTGAGCTCGCGTGTCTCGGCAAGCGCCTCGTCGAGCATCTGCAGCGCGATCGCGAAGTCGCCCTCCGGGTCGCCGGCGTCGTGACCGTAGGCCTGGAGCCGCATGATCGCGACCACCAGCTGTTGGCTGACCTGGTCGTGCAGCGCCTGCGCCAGCCGATGCCGCTCGCGTTCCTCGGTGGCCACGAGCTGCGCGGCGAGCGCCTTGAGCTGGTCGCGATACTCGGCCGATCTGGCCTCGGCCTCGAGGCGCTCGGTGATCACCGCGCCCTGGATGAGCGCCGCGGGCGCGCCGGCGTAGCGGATGGGCGCGGCGCTGCGCTCGATGTCGATCAGCCTGCCGTCGAGCCGCCGCAAGCGCTGGTGACGCGGAGGTACCACCGCGACGTCACCCGAGCGCACGAAGCGCGACAACATCGCGGTGATGTCAGAGCGTGCCTCGATGCCCTCCGGCCCCGGCACCAGCAGCTCCTCATGCCGCATACCGATGAGGTCGTAGGCCGACGACGCACCAAGGGTGTTCGCTGCGGCGAGGTTGGCGTAGACGATCCGGCCGCCCACGTCGACAACGATTACGGGGATGGGCGAGCTCTCGACGAGCGCGCGGTACTGGCCCACTTCGTGTTTCACGGTCTCGATCTCGACGCCGCTGAACGCGATCATCACGCTGCGCACCATGAGGATCGCGACGATCGCGCTCAGGCTCAGGCCGATGACGACGCGCGAGAACTGATCGGCGCGATCGACCATGTAGTACACGGCCAACGGCACGCCCGGGATCGCCAGCACGAGCATCACGATGCCCGGCCACGAGGGCAGCTCTGCCGAGGGCCTGGGCTCCGCGTTGTGCGCCAGGCGAAGGCGCAGCATGCCCGCCAGCACGAAGGCGATGTTGCCCGCGATCACCCACGCCTGGGCCAGGTGCACACCCGGCGAGCCGATGAAGTACTCTCGGCGCCCCACGACGATGAGCGCGTGCACCCCGTACGCTGCGTGGAAAGCGATCCCCAGCGCGACCAGCCCCATCCACCTGGGCCAGGGGTCCTCTCGGAAGACGACCGGGAAGACCGCGAGCGCCACCGGAGCGGTGAAGTAGATCGCCATCAGCACGCCGCGGCTCACGCTGACGGTGGGGATCACGATGCCCAGCGGGCGCAGCACGAGGATGTAGCCCACCACGAACACGCCGCCCATGATCGCCAGAAAGTCGAGCGCGTTGCCGGCGAGCCTCATCTTGCGCGACCGAGCCGGGTTCGCGATCTCGACGGCCACGAGGAACAGGGCACCGATCGCCACAAGGAAGAACACGTCCTCGGGAGTGGGCGAGCGCGTGAGCTCGCCCTGCGCGGCGGCCACAAACCCCTCGTAGAGCCACGCGCACAGCGCCGAAAGCGTGGTCACGATGAGGAAGAACCACGTGCGGCGGTCTCGGCCGGTGATGCCGTGGCGCACGATCACCCCGATCACGCACGCGATGGCCGATGACACCGCGACGGCGGCGAACGAGATCACGCTGCGAGCGACGGGGTCGACGGCGGCGACGTTGATGATGAGCTGCACGCACAGTGCGAGCGCAGCCAGAGTCACGGCCAGCCAGCCCCAGCGGATATCACGACCGCGCTCCATGTTCTCGCCTCCCCCAAACGGCTTGGTCAAGTCTACGCCAACCGCCACCGCATGCGACACGCCGCGCGCTCGGTGCTACGCTTCGGGTGAGCGTGGCGACCGGGAGGCATGATGAGCATCCGCGTACTGCTCGCCGACGACCACAAGATCATCCGAGACGGGCTGCGCAGCCTGCTCGACCGCCAGGCCGATATCGAGGTCATCGGCGAGGTCGACAACGGCCGCGATGCGGTCTCCTCGGCGTCTGACCTGCGGCCTGACATCGTGGTCATGGACATCAGCATGCGCGACCTCAACGGCATCGACGCGACCCGGCAGCTGCTCGAGCAGTGCCCACACACGAGCGTGATCGCGCTGTCGATGCACTCGCGCGGCCAGTACGTCTCGGCGATGCTCGCGGCGGGCGCACGCGGCTACGTGCTCAAGAACAGCACCTTCAAGGAGCTCGCCGAGGCCATTCGCGTGGTGCACTCGGGCCGCGTGTACCTCTCCCCTGACGTCGCCGACGTGGTGGTCGACGACCTCGTGCGCCGCATGGGTTCCGACGGCGATAATGCGCCCGGTCCGGCCTCGGTCCTGTCGCCGCGCGAGCGCGAGGTGCTGCAGCTCATCGGCGAGGGCAACTCCACCAAAGAGATCGCCACGCAGCTGGGCCTGAGCGTGAAGACGGTCGAGACGCATCGGCGGCAGGTCATGGAGCGCCTGGGCATCTTCACCGTGGCCGGGCTGGTGAAGTACGCGGTCCGAGAGGGCCTCATCTCCATCGACGAGTAGCGTCTCGCCGGCCGCGCGTCCCACAAGGTCAAGGGAAACCCTTACCACCTCCCGCTCCGTCGCCTGATACGGCACGACACCCCACCCAGCCGAAGATTCAGCCGAGAAGCTACAACGGCGTCTTCGTCGTTTCACCGGGAGGAGTGTCCAGATGTCTGTCGCCGAAGCGGCCGCTGCCGCCGGCAAGTACCTCACGTTTGGCCTCGCGGGCGAGGTCTACGGCCTCGACATCCTGCGGGTCCAAGAGATCGTGGGGCTCATGCCGGTCACGCGCGTGCCCCGACTTCCCGACTCCGTTGCCGGCGTGGTCAACCTGCGCGGCCGAGTCATCCCCGTGGTCGAGCTCAGGCGCGCCCTGGGCATCGAGCCCACCCCCAGCACCGAGCGCACCTGCATCATCATCGCCGCCGTGCGCCGAGACGAGCGCGAGGCGGTCATGGGCTTTGTCGTGGACGAGGTGGCCGATGTCGTGGCCCTCACCGACGACATCATCGAGCCCACTCCTGAGTTTGGCGCGGTCGACACCGCGTTCCTGCGCGGCGTGGGGCGCGTCGAGGATCGCGTGGTCCTGCTGCTTGAGATCGACGAAGTGCTGAAGCACTCGGAAACGGGACTGATCGAGCGCGCGGCGAACAGCGCCGACGCTTCGGACATGGAGGGTTAGACGATGAAGTGGTTCAACGGACTGTCCGTCTCGGCGAAGTTGACCTTCGCCTTCACCGCGGTGTGCGTGATGCTGCTTGCCGTGGGCGTCATCGGCTATGTGGGGCTGAAGTCGACCATGACCCACAGCGACACGATCGCCGAGCAGGCCCTGCCCGGCATCGACACGCTCCGTGAGTTCCAGGCGATGCAGGAGTCGATGTTCACCTACAGCCAGGGACTGCTGCTGGTGACCAACGACAAGACCGCCGCCGAGTACAAGGAGTCGTGGAAGCAGAACAACGCCGACGCCGACGCGGCGCTCGCCAAGTACGAAGAGAAGTTCCTCGCGCCCTCGAACGAGGCGCTCATGCCGCGGATGAACCAGGCGTGGGCGGAGCTCAAGCGCTACGACGCCCAGGTGGTCGCGCTGTGGGACCGCTACGACCAGACCGGCGACCCCAAGTACCTCAACCAGGCGCGCGTGGTCCAGTCCACCACCGAGAACGACGCCTACAACGCCTCCATCGACACGCTGTTCAAGATGATCGACAACGAGCACGCCCGCGCCGAGTCCGAGATGACCACCGCCGATGACGTGGGCCAGCGCTCGATCATGCTCACCACTTTGGGCGTGTCCATCGGCTTCCTGCTCGCGATCGTGCTCGCCATCGCCGTCACCCGCAGCATCACCGTGCCGCTCGAGCGCGTCATCTCCGGCCTGACCCAGGGCGCCGAGCAGGTCTCCGGCGCGAGCAACCAGGTCGCCTCGGCGAGCCAGCAGCTGGCGAAGGGCTCGAGCGAGCAGGCCGCCAACATCGAGGAGACGTCGAGCTCGCTCGAGGAGATGGCCGGCATGACCCGCCAGAACGCCGCAAGCTCGCGCCTGGCCGACGAGATGTCGCGCTCCGCGCAGGGCGCCACCTCTGAGGGCGTCGAGTCGGTCCTGAACATGACCGAGGCGATCAGCCGCATCAAGGAGCGCTCGAACGCGACCGCCAAGATCATCAAGACGATCGACGAGATCGCCTTCCAGACCAACCTGCTCGCCCTGAACGCCGCCGTCGAGGCAGCGCGTGCGGGCGACGCCGGTCGCGGCTTCGCCGTGGTGGCCGAGGAGGTGCGCAGCCTCGCGCAGCGCTCCGCCGAGGCGGCCAAGAGCACCGCGTCGCTGATCGAGGACGCGCAGTCCTCCGCCGACGAGGGCGTCGCGGTGTCCGAGCGCGTGTCCGACAGCCTCGCGCGCATCGCCGACAACATCGACCGCGTGACCGAGCTCGCAGGCGAGATCGCCGCCGGCAGCGAGGAGCAGGCCCAGGGCATCGACCAGATCAACCTCGCCGTGGCGCAGATGGACCGCGTCACGCAGTCCAACGCCGCCAACGCCGAGGAGTCGGCCAGCGCGAGCGAGGAGCTCTCGGCCCAGGCCAAGGAGCTGCAGGACATGGTGCGCTCGCT
>CAYOHY010000065.1:0-9181 GCA_964403885.1 uncultured Eubacteriales bacterium | reverse complement strand
AGGGTGCGGTCGGCGGCGCGATAGCTGAGCGCGAACGCGAGCGACTTCTTGCCCTCGGCAACGCCCTTGCCCCGGTAGACGTCGAACAGGCGCACGCCGTCCAGAAGCTTGCCGCCGGCGGAGCGCATGGACTGCTCGATACGCTCGGCGGTGACGTCCTCGGGCACCACGATCGCGACGTCGAGCTCGACCGCCGGGAAGCGCGGAGGCTCCGAGAACGGTCGGGCGTCGCGCGCCGCACGCGTGAGGCGCGCCACGTCGAGCTCGAACGCCACCACGGCCGGATCGGCCTCGAAGCGCTCGAGCACCTGCGGGTGCACCTCGCCGAGCCACCCGATGACCTCGCCGCCCACGAGCACCTCGGCGCTGCGTCCGGGCTGGAGGTGGCTGATCTCGGCGGCGCGCACCTTGAAGCGGTCGACCGCCAGATCGCGCGCGAGGTTCTCAAGAACGCCCTTGCCGTCGAAGAAGTCGAGCTCGACGCCGGGCGCGTTCCACGCCTTGGGGCCCCACGATCCGGCGAGCACGCCGGCGACCATCTGCCGCTCCTTGGGCTGCTTGCGGCCCTCGGCGGTCACGAAGGTGGTGCCGAGCTCGTAGAGATGCACGTCGGTGCTGCCGCGGCGCTGGTTGAACGACACGCTGCGCAGCAGTCCGGGCAGCAGCGAGCGTCTGAGCACCGCGGCCTCGGAGGACATGGGGTTGAGCAGCTCGACGAGCACCTCCCCCTCACCGAGGGGCTGGTCGCACCGCTCGGGATCGGCCGGATCGCCGAACGCGTAGGTCATGGTCTCGTTGAGTCCGCACGCGCGCAGTGTGGCGCCGATGCGGTCGCGCCAGACCTGCTCGGCGGTCAGGATGCCGAAGCGCTTACGGCCCGCGGGCAGCGTGGCCTCGACGCGCTCCATGCCCCAGATGCGCAAGACCTCCTCGACCAGGTCGATCTCGCGCGCGAGGTCGGGACGGAAGCTGGGCACGTCGACGGCGAAACCCTCGTCGGTGGTGGCAACGGTGCAGCCGAGCGCGGTCAGGATGCGCGAGACCTCATCGGCAGCGATGTCGACGCCGAGCACCTGCGCCAGGCGTGCCGAGCGCAAGGTGAGCGAGATCGGCACGTGCGGGACCGGGTAGACGTCGACCACGCCCTGGGCGACGGTGCCGCCCCCGAGCTCCGCGATCAGGGCTGCGGCGCGGTCGTTGGCCGCGACGCATCCGGTGCGGTCCACGGTGCGCTCGAAGCGCATCGACGCCTCGGAGACCAGGCCGAGCGAGCGGCTCGTGCGGCTCACCGACGCGGGGTCGAAGCAGGCGCTCTCGAGAAGGATGTTCACGGTGGTGTCGGACACCTCGGTGGCCTCGCCACCCATGACGCCCGCCAGCGCGACCGGCCCCGTGGGATCGCAGATGAGCAGGGTGTCCTCGCGAAGGTCCCTGGCGACGCCGTCGAGGGTGGTGAGACCCTCGCCGGGAGCCGCGCGGCGCACGGAGATCGCCACCCGACCGTCGGCGCCCGCTGCGAGCGTGTCGAGGTCGAAGGCGTGCAGCGGCTGCCCCAGCTCGAACATCACGAGGTTGGTGACGTCGACCACATTGTTGATGGGGCGGGCGCCGGCCGCGAGCACCCGCTGCTGCAGCCACTCGGGCGACGGTCCCACGGTGACGTCGCGGATGATGCGCGCCGTGTAGCGCGAGCACAGCTCGGGCTCGACGATGTCGATGCTGACCTGCTGCTCGGTGGCGAAGCCGGTGTCTGACGGCGACTGCGCGGGAACGGTGGATGCTTCGCCGAGGACCGCGCCCACCTCGCGTGCGATACCGGCCATCGAGAGGCAGTCCGGGCGGTTGGGGGTGATCTCGAGCTCGAGCACCGTGTCCGCCATGCCGTACCACTCGGCGAACGAGGCGCCCACCGGCGCGTCGGCCGGCAGGATCATCAGGCCATCGTGGTCCTCGCCCAGCCCCAGCTCGCGAGCCGAGCAGTTCATGCCCTCGCTCACCACGCCGCGCAACTTCGCCTTCTTGATCTCGAAGCCGCCGGGAAGCACCGCGCCCACCAGCGCGACCGGGACCTTGTCGCCGGCCTCGAAGTTCTGCGCGCCGCACACGATCTGGCGCGGCGTGCCGTCGCCCACGTCGATGGTGGTGACCCACAGCTTGTCGGCCTCAGGGTGCTTGACCTTCTCGGCGACGAGTCCCACGACCACGCCTTCGAGCGCCTCGCCGGAGGTGTGGATGCCCTCGACGGCGGTGCCGGTCATGTCGAGACGATCGGCGAGCTCTTTGGGCGAGAGCTCCACCCGCACGAGCTCGTTCAGCCACTTCATAGGTACCTTCACGGTCTATCCTTTCGCATGCGCCTCGCGCGGCGCAGTGTCATCTGTTCAGCGGGCCTAGAACTGGCGCAGGAAGCGCATGTCTCCCTCGAGGAGCATGCGCAGGTCAGGCACGTTGTACTTGAGTGCTGCGATGCGCTCGACGCCCATCCCGAACGCGAACCCGGTGTAGCGCTCCGGGTCGATCCCCGCGTAGCCGAACACGTTGGGGTCGACCATGCCGCACCCCAGGATCTCGAGCCACCCGGTGTTCTTGCAGAAGCGGCATCCTTCGCCTCCACAGATGCCACAGCTCACGTCGACCTCGGCGCTGGGCTCGGTGAACGGGAAGAAGTGCGGGCGGAACCGCGTGCGGCGGTCCTCGCCGAACATCTGCTTGCAGAACAGGTCGAGCGTTCCCTTGAGGTCGGCGAAGGTGATGCCCTCGTCGACGACGAGGCCCTCGATCTGCGTGAACTGCGGCAGGTGGCTGGGATCGGCGATGTCGCGGCGGTAGACCTTGCCGGGCGCGAGCACGTAGATGGGCGGCTCGTGCTTCTCCATGGTGCGCACCTGGACGGGTGAGGTGTGGGTGCGCAGCAGCACGTCGGACTCGCCCTTGATGTCGGCCTCGTCACCCGAGAGGTCCTTCACGTAGAACGTGTCCTGCAGTGAGCGCGCCGGGTGGTCCGGCGGGGTGTTGAGCGCGGTGAAGTTGTAGTAGTCGAGCTCGACCTCGGGACCCTCGGCGATGTGATAGCCAAGCCCGAGGAAGATCTCGGAGACCTCGGCCGCGATGCGGTTGATGAGGTGACGGCTCCCCACCGGATGCGCGCGCCCGGGCAGCGTGACGTCGACAGCATCGGCGCTGATACGCGCCGCCATCTGCGCCGAGGCGAGCTCGGCGTTGCGGGCCTCGAGTGCGGCCTCCAGCGCGACTCTGACCTCGTTGGCGGTCTTGCCCACGGCGGGGCGCTCCTCGGCGGAGAGCTGGCCCAGCCCGCGCAGCACGGCGGTCAGCGAGCCCTTTTTGCCGAGCAATCCGACCCGCACCGCATCGAGCGCTGCGAGGTCCGACGCCGCGGCGATCGCGGCGAGCCCATCGACCTGCTGGGCCTGAAGTTCTTCGACGACACTCATCTTCTCTCGACGACCTTTCGTCTCGACAAACGACGGGGAGCCGGCCTCCGCCCTTGGACTGTTCCCAAGGACGGGAGACCGGCTCCCGCGGTACCACCTCGGTTGGCCTGCATGGCAGACCCTCTTCGGCGCGAGCCGCACTCAGCGGCACGCGTTGCATGGACTCTCATCCGCGCTGTCCCGATATCGGGGGATCCGGCTCTCCTACTCAGACGCTCGACGCGTCCTTCAGATCGCGGCTGGTGGAGTGAACCGTCGCCTCGTCTCGCCGTGCGGCCCTTCCAGTCTCAGGGGCCCTTCCCTGGTCGGCTGAGAACTCGTCAGGCGACGCCGTCTCCGTCATTGCCTCGTGCTATCCGATTGAGGCGGTAGTGTAGCACACGCGACCCTCTTCACCCTCTCGATGAGCCGGCCCGCAGGCACCACCGCCGTGGCGGTACCGTAGACGTCTCGCCTCGCGGTGGAGTCGAAATCCGCGACCGGATTGGCGTCGCCTCGCGTGCGCACCGAACCGTCGGCCGTGATGCCGATGATGCGATGGAGCACCAGGCCGCTGCCCGCTTTCATGAGCGCGATCCGACCCACCCTCAGCGGCTCACTCCGAGAGACGAGCACGATGTCTCCCGGCACCAGCGCCGGTCGCATCGACCCGCCCGCCACGCGCACCGGGGTCACAAACCGTGCCCCGATGACGAGCGCGGCACCCAGCACCACAGCGGCCACAAGCAGAGGGGTCACCGACTCGAGTGCGCGCCGCATCAGTGCGCCTGCTCGGCGTCCACGTACAGCGAGAGCTTCGCGTAGTCCTCGGCGAGTGAGTTGCCGGCATCGGCGGGCAGTCCTATCTCGAACCGCATCTCACCTCGTGCGCCGGGAGCAAGCCGGATCGCGGCGGTCTTCATGGCGGACAGGCTGCCGTTGTACAGCTCCACGCCTCCGCAGGTCACGCGGCAGGTCAGCGCCTCGTAGAACTCGGTGACGCCGGCCTTCTTCGAGGCCGTCACGATGATGTCGGCCGGCAGTGCGCCGTCGTTGACGACGGTCATGGGCCGCATGGCGGTCGTGCCCGGGGCGAGTGCATCGATCGACAGTGGTGCTGACGTGGGCTCGGCGGACACGGCGACCGAGCCGCCCTTGATGACGGAGTCCGGGACCTGGACCTGGGCGGTGAAGTACGCACCGGCGGCACCGATCGACAACGCGAGCAGTGCACCGGCGGTGGTGGCGATGATCTTGCGTAGCATCGCATCCTCCTCGTGATTCATGCCCGCCGAGGGGAGGCGGTGCGGGTATGGGACTGGTCGGCCGAGGGCGCCGCCCGGCCACGAACCATGCTCCTCCCCCGCACTTACCACGACCTTGCCCGCCGGTTACCCGCGCGCCGCCCACCTCGAGCCAGCCCGGACGCACGAAGGCCCCGCACGGTGGCGGGGCCTTCGAGTGAGTCGCTATCGAGCCGCGAACCTAGGCGAGCGCAGCCTTGGCAAGCTCGGCGATCTTGGCGAACGAGGCGGCGTCGTTGATCGCCATGTCCGACAAGACCTTGCGGTCCAAGGTGATGTTGGCCTTCTTGAGACCGTTCATGAACTGCGAGTACGAAAGGCCGTTCAGGCGGGCCGCAGCGTTGATGCGGGTGATCCACAGGCGGCGGATCTCACGCTTCTTGTTGCGGCGGTCGCGGTGAGCGTACTGCAGCGAGTGCTGCACCTGCTCCTTGGCGGCACGGTAGCTACGGCTCTTAGCGCCGTAGTAACCCTTCGCACGAGTAAGTACGGTGCGGCGCTTCTTCTTCGCCGTCATTGCGCGCTTTACGCGAGGCATACTCGATCACTCCTTGCTGTTCCGTCGAGGGGAAACGGCCGATCCGGCTTTAGCCGAGGCCGAGGTTCTTCTTGATGACCGCGGTGTCGCAGGCCGCGACCTCGGTCTCCTGACGGAAGCCGCGCTTCCGCTTCGGGCTCTTCTTCTCAAGGATGTGGCTCTTGAAGGCCTTGCCGCGCATGATCTTGCCAGAGCCGGTTACGCGAAACCGCTTAGCGGTGGACTTGTGAGTCTTCTGCTTCGGCATCTTCGCAATCCTTCCTAGTCGTTCGTGTCAGCCGTATCGGCTTCGTCGGTCTCATCGGACTTGGCCGCCTTCTCAGGGGCCTTCTTGAGCGGCGCGAGCAGCATGTGCATGTTGCGTCCCTCAAGCTTGGGCTGGGTCTCGATGATCGCCAGGTCGGTCAACTCGCCGGCGAGCTTCTCGAGGATGTTGAGCCCCAGCTCCGGATGGGCCATCTCACGACCGCGGAACATGATCGTGACCTTGACCTTTGCTCCGGCGTCCAAGAAGCGCAGGATGTGCTTCTTCTTGGTCTCATAGTCGTGCTTGTCGACCTTGGGCCGGAACTTCATCTCCTTGATCTCGACCTTCGACTGGTTCTTACGCGCAGCCTTCTCTTTCATCGACTGCTCGTACTTGAACTTGCCGTAGTCCATGATCTTGCAGACCGGCGGGTCGGCGGTGGGCGCGATCTCCACGAGATCGAAACCCTGGTCATCGGCGATGCGCAGCGCGTCACTCATGGCGAAGATGCCAAGCTGACTGCCGTCAAAGCCGATCAGGCGGCACTTCGACGCGCGGATGCGGTCGTTGAGCCTGTACTCGGTGCTGCTGATAGGCAGCTCACCTCCATGTCCCTCTCCAAGGCGACCACGACGCGTCGCCCTACAAAAACAAAACTCCCGCGGCGATGTGGCCGACGGGAGCAGCGAGACCAACGGCCCCGAACGTGAGTCCGGTACCTTCGTCTCTCTCATCGACCAGGCAGCTGCCCTGTGGCGCCGCGGTGGTGGGAACCAGTCTCGCCCGCAGAATGCGCGCGGGGTTCCACTTGAATGCGATATTCGGTTAGCGGAGGAAGTCTACATCGCCGCCGCCGTCTTGTCCACAGGCGCAGTGACCCCGCGTAACGGACCAGACACGTACATAGTATCCTGTCCCACGACGAAAGGGAGGGCATGGGACCAGTCACCGAGTCGGGCACGTGGCGCGAGGCGCGCGCACTCGGCATCGCCACTATCGTCTTGCTGGCGACGCTCGCTACCCTCCACGTGATGGGGACCACCGCAGGGCGCAGCGCCCCCGTGGCACCTGTGCGCCTTACCAGTGACTCCTCGGCACAGACCTACCGGATCCTCGCCCATGACCTGTCACAGCACGGCCGGTGGCTCGTCGTGCTCGGCGACGAACAGCGCACGAGCCTGTGGCTGGGACTCGCAGACAACCTCAACGCCCGCGAGAGCTCGACAAACCCGCCCGTCTCGCATGATGACCTCGTGTCGGCACTCATGGAGTCGGGTGTCGCACGCAAGACGACCATCGTGCCCTCTCCACAAGCGTACGGCGCGATGGTCGCGGAGCGCTCTGAGTCCTGGGAGTGGCTTCGCGGCCCCACCTCGATGCGCGTGAGACCCAACGGTGATCCGCTCGAGATCGTCGACCCACAGCTCACCGCACCGCCGCGTGAGCGCGTGATCGTCATCCTCTCCCCCGGATGGCAAGACGCCTACGATGCGGCGCTGGTCGCGCGATGGACCGATCCGGACCACGCCGACATCGTGATCGAGGAGACGCGATGAGTGCGGTCCTGAGCTCCGCCGAGGCACGCACGCCTACAGTCCGGATGCAGCACGCCCTGTCCGCCTCCGTCGTCTTCACGGTGGGCCTCGCGGTGCGGCTCCTGAACCTTACCGGCTTTCGAACGCTCACCGAGTACGACGCCGCTTTCAACGTGAGCGGGGCGCGAAACTTCGTCTCCTCGGGGCTCCTCGGACCGGACAACTGGTGGACGCAGCCACTGAAGGCCTACACGATGGCAGCGTCGCTCGGACTGTTTGGCGACGACTTGCTCGGCGCGCGTATGAGGGGCGCGCTGCTCGGCGTGATGGTGTGCCTGCTCGTCTACGCCGCTACCTGGAGCTTCTCTCGATCGCGGCACGCCGCGCTGGCTGCGGGGCTGCTGGTCGCCCTCGACCCGCTCAGCATCGCCTACTCCAGGTCCACGTCCGAGGACACGCAGGCTGCGGTACTGCTGCTTGCGGCCCTGCTGCTGTGGCGACGGTGTGCCCGTGGTGACGATCGGCTCTCACGAGTCGCCTTCGGCGTCGTCTCGGGACTTGCGGTCGCTACGCGCTGGTACTGCGTGGTGCCTCTCTTGGTCATGGGTGCGGCGCTTGCGCTGCTTCGGGCGCGTTCGATGGGCCGCCCCGCCGCCTTCATGTCCGCACTGACCGATGCGCTGGTGATCCCGCTGTGCGTCTACGTGCTCGCCTACGCGCCGTGGATCATGCGCGGCTATTCTCTGGCCGAGTTCACGGCTCTCCAGCTGGACGCCCTCAAGATCCAGAGTGGAGCAGGCTTTGGGGCCATCGGTGAGCGCCTTCTCCCCCTTGCCAGACCGGCCAGATGGTTCTTCGCGTGGCTGGGCGGGACAGAGCGTATGACAGTGACCGATACGACGCTCACCGTGGGCGCGACGCTCAACGACCCGGTGCTCTGGGCGACATTCCTGCCCGCGGCCGGCTATCTCGCATGGCGAGGTTGGCGCAGCAAGCGCTGGGACCTGGTCGTGCTCATCTCGTGCTTCTTTGGGCTCTACTCCTTCTTCGTCACGGCGCAACGGCCGATCCTGCCCTACTCGGCGGTTCCGGTGGTCGCCCTTGGCTTTGTCGGTGCGATGACCGCACTCTCACGGGCCCCGGGCCGCTGGCTCGAGTACACGTCGGCCGCCGCAGTGGTGTGGTCTCTCTACCTCCTGCCACTCACCACCGCCATCCCCGTTCCCCTCGCGCTGTACGGATGGGCGACCCGGGCGATCATCGTTGTGAGCGGGGGTGGGTGACGGTGAATGCGCGAACCCGCTGGACGGGGATAGTGGTCGCTGCGCTGGTCGTCGCTTCGGTGGCGCTGTCCATGGCCGAGCTGCACGGCGCCCGCGCCAAAGGCGACTTCTTGGTGGCCGAGACGGCCGTCGCCATGATGCGCGGAGTGGCCGAAGCGCCGCTCGAGCCGGGCGCCATCGAGGCGGCCCTCACCGATGTGACAGTGCATGTGGACTGGTTCCTGCACTCGGATGCCGCAGTGCGCATGGGTGCCACGGCCGCGCACCTTGAACGCTCCAAAGCTGCAGCTCAAGGGGCGGTCGAGCTCTCCCGGCTTGCCGAGCGCGGGGTGACCCGAGTGCTGCCTGAAGACGCGCCCCGCGCATCAGCGGCTCTGACGTGGGCCCAAGCTTCGAGCACCGCCGACCCCACAACGCAAACCACCTCGGACATCGTGCCCGAGGTGGCCATTCCCATTCTCATGGATGCGTGTGAGCGCGAAGCCGCCCTGGCCCAGGAGTCCCTGGTTCGCCGTTAGGCGGCTGGTCCTCGCCTCTTCATCCCTACGCGCGCTCGCTCGCGACGCGCGCGGCAAACTCGTCCACGCCCATCGCGCCGATGTCGCCTTCGGTGCGCTCGCGCACTCCCACGGTATCGGTCTCGATCTCTTTGTCCCCCACCACGAGCATGTAGGGCACCTTCTGCTGCTGCGCCTTGGCGATCTTCACGCGCATGGGCTCGTTCTGGTCGTACACCTCGACGCGGACCCCGGCGGCCGAAAGACGCTTGGCGACCGACTGCGCGTGCTCGAGGTGGCGATCGGAGATCGGGATGATGACCGACTGGATGGGCGCGAGCCACGT
>CAYOHY010000064.1:0-9402 GCA_964403885.1 uncultured Eubacteriales bacterium | reverse complement strand
ACTTCCTTGACGCGGAAGGGGTCAGAGGTTCAAATCCTCTAGCGCCCACCATTCGAAATGAAAGAGGCCTCGGCGAATCGCCGGGGCCTCTCTTTGTGTCTTGAGCCAGGCAGCTCTACGCGGTGACCACGGGCTGTGCCTCCGGGTCCAGGGGGTTGGTGCGGACCGCGAGTGAGAAGAGGTACGGGTAGACCGCCTGCAGGTGGCTCAGGTAGTCGATCCACTCGCTACCCAGCAACAGGTACGCGCGCTTCACGTCGCCGGCGATGTGTGCGGCGTCCGCGGGTGCCAGCGCCCCCAGGTCCTCTCGGACGGAGAGCTCCTCGGCGAGATGCGTGATGGCCCACAACAGGTCGGTGAACTGCTCGTGTTCGAGCAGGCTCTGGTTCGCCAAGAGCCCGAGCAGGTATGACTTCTCGCGCGAGAGGATGGCCTTGAGCTCCATGAGGTCGCACGCGCCCAGGTCGACACGCACGTCATGCTCTCGGAACGCCTTCTTTGCCGCCGAGTAGTCCGACGGCTTCCACGTGCCGGTGGGGACGAGGTCGTTGCGCACGGAGCCTAGGTTGCGGTCGCTCACCGCGATCTTGCCGAGCAACTCGGTGCCGGCTTCCGAGAAGAACGCGCCGACGACCATGTTGAGCTTCTGGCGCATCTCCTCATGCTCACGCTGCTGGAATACGCGATCGATGAACACCGTGACCAAGAGCACCTGGAGGAACAGGAAGCCGATGTCGCCCACGAGGAATCGCAGCATCTCGTTGTGCATGCTCGATCCGGGGAACAGGAACCACCTGATCGCGTACAGGGCGACGGTCAGCAGGACAAGGAGTGCGGCAAGTTCGAGTTGCCAACGACGCACGCGCATGCGGCACCTCTCCGGTGAGTGGGGAAGATACATCGCAAGCATACCTGCTGATCGGGGTGACGGAGGACATGATGAGGCTCGTGCACGGAGTGGTGGTCGCCTTCCTCGGGATGATGGTCCTGGTTGGATGCTCGTCGGGGCCTGGCGCGACAGCGTCGCCATCGCAAACGTCCAACGGCGGAGTGTCCGACCCTGGTCAGGCACTGGTCGAGAGCAAGTGCACCATGTGTCACACGCTCGACCGGGTCGATGCGGTCGACTACGACCTCGCGCAGTGGCAACAGACCATTGCGCGCATGAAGACCAATGGCCTGGTGATCACCGAGGAAGAGGCAGCTCAGATCGCGGAGTATCTCGCCGGCCGATGAGGTCGTGGGCACCGTCGAGTCCGTGAACCCGTCGCACGCACCGTGGGGCGGGTTCTTCTATACTGTGTCGGTTCGCATCGCATGCACGGACTCCCGCGTTGGAGGAACCATGGATCTCGCGTCACTGTTCACGCCTGAGAATCTCATCGCACTGGCGACCCTGTCGCTGCTTGAGATCGTCCTCGGCATCGACAACCTCGTGTTCGTCGCGATCCTCACGGAGCGTCTGCCGCAGGAGCAGCGCAAGCTGGGCCGTCAGCTTGGCCTTGCAGCAGCGCTCGTGACGCGTCTCATGCTGCTGTTCTCGATCTCGTGGATCGCCAGTCTGACTGAGCCGCTGTTCACGATCCCGTTCGTGCGCCTCCATGGCGGCGAACCGCTTGTGATCACCGGTGAGTCGCTCATCCTGCTCGTCGGTGGCCTGTTCCTCATCTGGAAGGCCGTCTCGGAGATCTACCACAAGGTCGAGCTTCACGACGAGGGCATTCGCGCCAACCAGGCGCCGGCCAAGTTCTGGCCGGTCATCTTGAACATCGCGATCATGGACGTCGTGTTCTCGCTCGACTCCGTGATCACCGCGGTTGGCCTGGCCGAGAGCTTCGCCATCATGGTGCTCGCCGTTGTCTTGGCGATGATCGTGATGATCATGTTCGCGAACCCCGTATCGGAGTTCATCAACAAGTACGCCTCACTCAAGATCTTGGCGCTGTCGTTCCTGCTGATGATCGGCACGCTTCTGACGGCCGAGGCGATGGAGTACACCATCCCCAAGGGATTCGTGTACTTCGCGATGTTCTTCTCGCTGGGTGTCGAGCTCATCCAGATACGCTACGAAGCGAACCTCGAGCGCAAGCTGGCCGAGGAAGGTACCGCGTCCTAGTCCTCGAGAGCGTACGGTGAGCCCGCCGGCACCACGAGTGTGGCGGCCCCGGGCAACACCGATGCGGCGAACGGCGTGAGGGATTCGATCGACTCGCCGTCGTACTGCATCTTGAGCTGCGGGTACGCGCTCACCTCGACACGAGCGGCCCGATAGATGTCCAGTCCGGGAGGGCTGGGCGTCATGTCTCCCGCGCGCGTCATCATCGCCGAGAAGACGACCGGCAGAAGTCCGGCCACGTTCTTGGTGCGTATCACCACGACGTCGAAGAGCCCGTCGCGGGCGTCCCAGCCGTGAGTGACCGCCAAGTCGAACTGGATGCGGCCGAAGTTCACGAGCAGGACCGCGATGCCGTCGGTGCTCACATGTTCGCCGTCGAGCACGAGTTCGAACGACGCCGCGACCGGCGCGATGTTGCCCACCGCGGCCATGAGGTAGGCCGCGGGCCCGAAGGTGGATTTCAGCGGTATGGCCGACTCCATGATCGACGCGTCGTAGCCCGCTCCCGCCATGACGGTGAATCCCGTGCGGGTCATCTCGCCGTCAGCGCCTCGAAGCTCGAGCTCGCCAAGGTCGAAACGTGCGGGCACGCCTTCGAGCGTGACACGCGCCAGTGCGGCTGCATCGAGCGGGAGTCCCAGGTTGAGCGCGAGCAGGTTGGCCGTACCCGCGGGGTACACGAGCACGGGCACCCCGGAGTCGCGAACGGCGTAGCAGATCGCACTCACCGTCCCGTCTCCGCCGGCGGCCACCACGCGGTCGAACTGGGCCGCGTCGGTGACGAGGTCTTCGAGGCGACGCTCTTCGGAAGCGAAGCGAACCACGATCTCGCAGCCTTGCAGCCCCAGGATGCGAGCGAAGTCGTAGAGCCCGGCGTCACTTCCGCCGGACCTCAGATTGATGACCACAAGGATTCGCACGTGAGGTTCCCTTCATGACGCCTCGCCACGGACGCCTAAAGTAGACTACGCTTCCATAGTAGGGGAGATACCCGAGCTTGCTTCGGGTCCGAGGGAGATTCGAGGAGTATTCACTCGTGTATGTACGTGACACCGAGCAGCTGCGTGAGCTTGTCGCACAGTTGCGCACATCATCGCTCGTCGCCGTCGACACCGAGTTCATGCGCGAGAAGACGTACTTCGCGAGGCTGTGCCTGATCCAGCTTGGCAATGACGAAATATCGGCGATCGTCGATCCGCTGGCATGCAAAGACCTCTCGCCGCTCGTCGACCTCCTGACCGACCAATCGGTGGTCAAGATCCTCCATGCGGGGTCACAGGACCTTGAGATCTTCTACCGCGCCTTCGGTGTCGCCGCTTCACCGGTGTTCGACACGCAGGTCGCCGCCACCCTTGCCGGTTTCCCGCAGCAGGTGGGATACGGAGCGCTCGTCCAAGAGATGCTCGACGTCAAGCTGGACAAGGGCGACTCCTACACCGACTGGGCCAAACGGCCTCTCACCGATACCCAGGTGGAGTATGCGCTCAACGACGTGCGCTATCTTCCCGAGATCTACCGTCGGCTGACCGAGCGCCTCACCGAGGACGGTCGGCTCGAGTGGCTCGACGCCGACTTTGGGCGCATGACCGATCCCGGCACCTACGAGGTCATCCCTGAGGAGCAGTGGCGCAGGGTCAAGCGGGTCTCATCGCTCAATCGCCGGCAGCTGGCCGTCGCGCGCGAGGTTGCAGCGTGGCGAGAGACCGAGGCGATGCGGCGCAACGTGCCCAAACGATGGGTGATCGGCGACGAGAGCGTGGTCGAGGTCGCACGCCGCGCTCCCGGCAGCGTCGAGGAGCTCATGGCCATCCGGGGCGTGACCGACAAGATCGGCAAAGGGGCCGCGCCCGGACTGATCGAGGCGGTCACTCGCGGCATGGCGGTGCCGGATGACGCGCTGCCCTCGCTGCCCAAGCGAAAGAGGCTCACCGGTGACGTCGATGGCGCGGTCGACCTCATGATCGCGCTCGTCAGGCTCCGCGCGCGTGAGCACGGTGTCGCGATGCCGCTCATGGCGTCGCGCGACGATCTCGAGCGGCTGGCAGGGGGCGACCGTGAGGGATCGGCGCTTCTTGAGGGCTGGCGCAAGGCGATGGTGGGCAACGAGCTCGTGGACCTTCTTGAGGGACACATCTCCCTGAGCCTGTTCGAGGGGCAACTCCAGGTTGTGAAGATTGCGCGCAGTGACGACCTCTGAGCTGCTTGTGGCTCTAAGCTTGCGGTACCCCACACGGGGCGTCGTCTAGCATCCCGCTAGTCACTGGAAAGGGAGAATGCGATGTACTTCGATCCCATGTATATGCTCATCATGGTGGTCGCTGTCGTGCTTGGCTTCTTGACCCAAGGTTACGTGAACCGCGCCTATCGGCGTTGGAGCCAGGTGCCGCTTGCGACGGGTCTGACCGGCGCGCAAGTTGCGCGGCGGATGCTTGATGCCGAGGGTCTTCAAGGCGTTGGTATCGAGATGGTCTCCGGGCAGCTGAGCGACCACTACGACCCGCGCGCCAACGTGTTGCGACTGTCGACGGACGTCTACAACGGCATCAGCGTCGCGGCCGCCGGAGTCGCCTCCCACGAGGCGGGTCATGCGGTGCAGCACGCACGTGGGTTCGCTGCGGCCAAGCTGCGCATGGCGCTCGTACCCGCTGCCAATATCGGTTCACAGGGCGCATGGGTGCTCGTCTTTCTTGGGATAATCACGGGCGTTTCGGGCCTTGCGTGGCTGGGTGTGCTTCTGTTCGGCATGGCCGTGTTGTTCCAGGTGGTGACCCTGCCGGTCGAGTTCGACGCATCACATCGCGCGCTCGCATCGCTCGGCGGAACGGGCTCGCTACCCGACAATCAGGTCGCAGGCGCGCGCAACGTGCTCACCGCCGCAGCGCTCACGTACGTCGCCGCGGCCCTGATCTCGGTCATGCAACTGCTGTATTGGATCGGCGTGGCGCGGCGCAGCTGAGACCGAGAGAACGTGCATTCACAACGAGCCGGCCACTTTGCGCCGGCTCGTTGCGTTTGCTGTCGGTGCCTGCTGATAGAATCGGCGCAGTCCAGTAAGAGGGTGGAGATGTGACGCAGGAATCTGCGCTCTCGGTCACTCAGGCGATGAACCTCGCACGCCAGGCCCTTGAATCGGTCAGGGTGCGAGTGGTCGGCGAGGTCTCCGAGTTCAACGACAAGCCCGGCTACAAGGCCGCGTACTTCACGGTGAGTGATGGCGGTTCCGCGATGCCCTGCCTCATGTGGCGAGACGCCTACGAGGCGAGCGGGATCTCGCTTCGGTGCGGGATGCTGGTCGAACTGACGGGACAGTTCTCCGCCTACGTTCCCAAGGGCCGTATGCAGTTCACTGTGCGCCGTCTGAGCCTTGCCGGTGAAGGACGCCTGCGCATGCAGGTCGCGGAGTTGGCCCGCAAGCTGGAGGCCGAAGGCCTGATGGCGCCGGAGCGCAAGATGGCTCTTCCGCGCTATCCAACGCGAATCGCCGTCGTCACGTCGCCCAGAGGCAAGGCGATCCATGATGTGTTGCGCACTCTCAGGCGACGCTACCCGCTCGCTGAGTTGCTCGTGGCAGGTGTGGCCGTCGAGGGTGAGGGAGCGCCTGATGCGATCGCGGAGGGCCTCCGAGTCGCCGAGCAGGCGGAGCCTGATCTGATCTTGCTGGTTCGCGGAGGCGGGTCCTATGAGGACCTCATGCCGTTCAACACCGAGGTCGTGGCGCGCGCGATCGCGCGGTGCCGAGTGCCCGTCGTCTCCGGTGTCGGGCACGAGCCCGATACGAGCATCGCCGACATGGTCGCCGATCTACGGGCATCGACACCCACCGCGGCCGCAGAGGCCGCAGCGCCGTCTATCGAGGAGTTGGGGCTCGCGCTCATGAGGGAGCGTCGGGCACTGGGCAGGGCCCTACAGGCTCGCGTTCAGTCTGCGTCGCATCGCGTGGCGCGGATCGCCGGGCGGCCCGCGTTCTGCGACCCGCATGCGCTGCTGGGTCCGGTGGCCCAGACCGTGGACATGGCTCGCGTGCGGCTCGAGGCGGCGTTGCCGCAACGGCTGGCCCGCGATGCGCAGCGGGTCTCCCATGCCCGTGCCCGCCTCGCCACAGTGGGTACTGTCATCACCGAGCGCGCCGCAGCGCGTGTGGGGTTGGGGGCGGCGCGGCTCGAAGATCTCTCGCCGTTGGCGATTCTGGCGCGCGGCTACGCCGCCGGCTTCGCCGAGGACGGGAGGACCGTGATCCGCAGCGTGGGGCAGGTCGCACCGGGCGACAGGATGATTGTACGAGTCTCTGACGGGCACATCGGCTGCACCGTGACCGATACGACGAAGGGCGAGTAGATGAGCGACACGACAACTCCCGCCGGCGATCTGACCTTCGGCGCCGCTCTGGGCGAGCTGGAAGCGATCGTCTCGCAACTCGAGGGTGGACAGCTCGAGCTCGAGGACAGCCTCGATCGGTATGAGCGTGGCGTGAGCCTGCTGCGCTCGCTTCAGGCCAAGCTCGGTGAGGCTCAGCAGAAGGTGACCATGCTGATCGGCGAGCTCGAGGCTGAGTCAGACGCGGAAGGGGAGTAGGCCATGCCCGAGTGCATCTTTTGCAAGATCGTCGCCGGCGAGATCCCCGCGACACTCGTGTACGAGGACGAGTCCGTGGTTGCCTTTGACGACCTCTCTCCACAGGCGCCCGTGCACACGCTGGTGATTCCCAAGCGCCATGTGGCCAACCTTGGTGACGGCGCTGAGGCCGCGGTTCTTGGAGCGCTGTTCGATGCGGTACCCCGCGTAGCGGCAGTCAAGGGTGTCGCGGACTCCGGCTACCGGGTGATCGTCAACAACGGGGCGGCGGCAAACCAGACCGTGCAGCACCTGCACGTGCACGTCATCGGGGGTCGCTCGATGGCGCACGGCATGGTGCTGTTCGCGGACGAGTAGAGCAGTCATGACCTCACCCGTCGCGGTCACGTTCGTGCCTGCCGACGTGACCGTCTGGGTCCAGCCCGGCGTGACCGTCTCTGAGGCGGCGCAGGCTGGCGGTGTATCCATCGCCACTCCCTGCGGGGGGCGAGGCATCTGCGGGTCGTGTGGCGTTCGCGTCGTCACGGGCCAACTGGCCCCGGCGGACGAGATGGAGCGCTCAGGGCTTCGGCGTGCGCCCGGTGATGTGCGCCTCGCGTGTCGCGCCCGCGTCACGGGGCCGGTAACGGTGCGACCCCTGGCCGCATCTGCGCCGGCGGCTCCCTGTGTGCCGATCGACATCCCCGATGGAGCAGAGCTTGTGGCGGGTGTGGACCTTGGCACCACCTCGATCTCGGCGGTGGTGGTCGACCGTGCCACCGGTCGTGAAGTTGGACGCGCCACGGTGCCCAACGCCCAGCAGCGTTTTGGCGCGGATGTTCTGTCGAGGATGTCGGCCGCTATGGCGGGTGAGCTGGAGGGCCTCGCGGATGAGGCTCAGCGCTCGATCGCGCGGGCGCTCGATGAGTCGTGTGCCGGATCGACCGCCCGCATCCGGCGTCTCGTCATCGCCGGCAACACGGTCATGGCTTCGCTGCTGTGTGGCGTGGACGTGACTCCACTGAGCGTGCACCCGTTCTCTGTCCCGCATGGTGCTCACAGCCTTCCTCGTGACGCCCGGCTGAGGGATCGGATCGCCCCGGAGTCCCAGGTCGTCGTGGTGCCACCATTGAGCGGCTTCGTCGGGGGTGACATCACGGCTGGGCTTGTGGCCACAGGGCTCGCTGACCAGAAGGCTGCCCTGCTTGTCGACATTGGGACGAACGCCGAAGTGGTGGTGGTGCATCGCGGCCGTCTGTGGGTCTGCTCCGCCGCCGCCGGGCCTGCCTTCGAGGCGTGGGGAGTGAGCTGCGGTGGTCCGTACGCCCCGGGGGCGGTGCTCGCGGTGTCTATCAAGGACGGGCTCGTGGAGTTGCACACTGCCGATGGCATCGGGCCACGATGGTTCAGCGGTGCCGGGCTCGTCTCATGTCTGGCGGCGCTTCGAGATGACGGCGATGTCGACACAAGCGGCCTCCTTGGTCAGTCGGGTGGGCTCGCGAGTCGCGTGTGCCGTGATACCGACGGCGTGGCCGCCATCGAACTCGGTGACGGGGATTCGTGTACCTCGCTCTCTCAACTCGACATACGCGCGCTCCAGTTGGCGAAGGGGGCGGTGAGGGCTGCGATCGAGAGCGCTCTCGTCGCCGCTGGCCTCTCCGGGTCAAGCTTGGAGGCGGTGCAGGTAGCGGGGGCATTCGGAGGGGCGCTCGACACAAGCGACCTTGTTGCATTGGGTGTGGTCCCCGCGAGTGCGGCCGCGGTCGTGGCGCACGCTGGAAACACGTCGCTTTCGGGAGCGCTGGCCATTGCGCTCGACCCGTCGCTTGAGCCGGTGGCATCCGCGCTCGCACGCGATGTGACGTTGGTGGACCTTGCTCTGGATCCGGCGTTCTCGTCGCGTCTGATGCGCGCCGTCAGTCTTGAGCCGTTCGACGTGTGACGATGTCGAACCATCCCTGGAAAGGCGGAAGCCCCGGCCTTCGGGCCGGGGCTTCCTCAATCCTTCCCTGCATATACCCCTGAGTCTCTGTAGGGCGTACGGTCTGCCTGGTGACCGCATGATCGGCGATGCCGGTCGCCTATCGCCCTTTGCCGGTTGCGCCGTCCGGATCCCCCGGAAGCGGCATTTTGTGAGGGAAGGGAAACCTGTCAATGTCGTGAAGATACTCCACTGAATCGGTGTCTGCAACATTTGTTACAAACAGACTTCTTTATGTTCGTGTAAGAACTCACGGCGGCCCGACCGAGCATCCTCACGTTCGACGCGGCATCGCGGACCGCGGCACGGGCGTCGTGCCGTTGACCGACCCTCACGCACCGCCCACCCGTTTCGGATGCCGTCAACTTCGGGTAGCGACCGTAGTATTGGGAGACCGGTCCCCGGACAGGGGACTGCGTTGTACGTATCGGGAGGGGAGTCCGCTTGTCGGCTTGTGCTGCCGCGCGGTCCCACTGGATGTGAAGGAGGACGGTATGACTGAGGAGTCCGTATCCATCGAATCGTTGGCCGGCGAATCCCAGGTCATCAACCCGCCCGCGTGGGTTTCCGAGCGCGCGTGGATCAAGTCCATGGACGAGTATGACGCCATGTACCAGCGTTCGGTCGACGACCCCGAGGGCTTCTGGGGCGAGATGGCCGAGACCTACCTCCACTGGGAGCAGAAGTGGGACAAGGTCTTGGACTACGAGTTCGAGACCCCGCGTGTCGAGTGGTTCAAGGGCGGCAAGACCAA
>CAYOHY010000063.1:0-9537 GCA_964403885.1 uncultured Eubacteriales bacterium | reverse complement strand
AGCAGCTCAAGAGCATGGTGGTCTTTCGCCGCATGAACCTTTCGACGCCGCCGTTTCCCATGAAGGGACCGCTCGACGCCGTGTTCTGCCGCAACGTGATGATCTACTTCGACGACGCGGTGCGTTTGCGCCTGCTCGACGAGGCCCATCGGCTCCTCAAGCCGGGCGGATTCCTCGTGGTGGGTCATGCGGAGTCGCTCGCCGGCATGATCAGCGACTTCAAGTACGTCCGCCCCTCGGTGTATCGCAAGGTCTGATGGATGCATGGAACGCGTGGTCGGCATATCGGAGTACGCGGTCTCGTCCCACCCGGGAGAGACGCTCGTGACCTACTCGCTGGGAAGCTGCGTGGGGCTTGCGCTGCATGACCCGGTGGCGGGCGTCGCGGGGCTGTTGCACGCGATGATGCCGCTCAGCAAGGCCAACGAGCCCAAGGCCGCCGAGAACCCGGCGATGTACATGGACACCGGCGCGCAGATGCTTCTGCAGGCGATGTTCGACGCGGGAGCGACGCGGGCGAACCTGGTCGCGAAGGTGGTGGGAGCCGCCTCGCAGCTCGATGAGGGGCAGCTGTTCCGCATCGGCGAGCGCAACTACGCGGTCGCCCGCAAGGTGCTGTGGAAGAACGGCGTGCTGATCGCCGCTGAAGATGTGGGCGGCAGCGTGTCGCGCACGGTGTATCTGCGTGTGGCGGACGGCCGCACGCTGGTGAAGTCGGAGGGTGTGTCCCGCGAGATCTAGCGGTGGCACGACGAAGGGACTGTTAGACGATGGCTTTCAACGTACTGGTCGTAGACGACTCCGACGTCATCCGCGCGATGATCGCTCGCACGCTCAGTCTCGCGCAGGTGCCCGTGGGTGAGCTGCACCACGCCTCCAACGGCAAGGAGGCGCTCGAGGTGCTCGACGAGCAGTGGATCGACCTCGTGCTGGCCGACATCAACATGCCGGTCATGAACGGCGAGGAGATGATCGCCCGCATGCGCAGCCGCGACGAGACCGCCGATGTGCCGGTGATCGTCGTGTCGACCGAGGGCGCCACCGACCGCATCAACCAGCTCATGAACGCCGGCGTCACGGCGTGGGTCCGCAAGCCCTTCACCCCCGAGGAGATCCGCGACGTGATCGCCCGAGTCACGGAGACCTGGCCGCCGGTCGAGGTGCAGCACGCGCACATCGATGCGGTCATCGGCCCGGTGCTCGAGACCTTCGCGTTCGTGTTCCCGGAGCCGGTCGAGGCAAGCCAGGCCGCCGAGCCGAGCGGCGATCTCATGTGCGCGACCATCACGTTCTCCGGAGCGACCAGCGGCACGATGGCGGTGTGTGCGCCCCAGGACCTGTGCGTGGAGCTTGCGGCCAACATCCTCGGCATCGACGCCGGGGACCCGGATGCGTGCATGCGGGGCGCGGACACGTTGGGCGAGGTCGCCAACATCGCCGCAGGCCATATCGCGACGCGCATCGAGCCCGACCTCCAGACCGATCTGCACCCGCCCGTGGTCACGCGCATGGAGCGTGCCGACTGGGACCGTGCGGTCTCCTCGGTGGCCGCTCGCGCCTACCTCGTCGAGGACCGTCCGATCATCGTCACGCTGGGTCTTCGCCCGGCAAAGGCCTCCTAGGCGGATATGCAGCACACGGGGGAACAAGCAGCTCAGCGTCCGGTCAGGGTGCTCGTGGTCGATGACTCGGCGCTGGTTCGCCGTATCCTGACGCGGGAGCTTGAAGCGGCCGGTGGCATCGAGGTGGTGGCGAGCGCGCCCGACCCGTATGCCGCGCGCGACCGCATCGTCGAGCTGCAGCCCGACGTCTTGACGCTCGATCTCGAGATGCCGCGCATGGACGGGATCACGTTCCTGCGCAAGCTCATGAAGCACCGGCCCATGCCGGTCATCGTGGTGTCGTCACTGTCGCCGGCCGGCAGTGAGCTCGCTCTCGAAGCCCTGGAGGCCGGCGCCATCGATGTGCTGGGCAAGCCGGGACCCGCCTACAGCGTGGGTGACATGGCGGCCCAGCTCGCCGAGCGCGTGCGCGCAGCCGCAACCGCGCAGGTCGACCCGGTGCTCATCCGTCGCGCTTCCACCGCCGCAAGGTTGTCGATGACGCGCACCACCAACAAGGTGGTCGCCATCGGCGCGTCGATCGGCGGGACCAAGGCGCTGCAAGACGTCTTGTCGGTCATCCCGGCCAACGGACCCGGCATCGTGATCGCGCAGCACATGCCCGAGCACTTCACGGCCGCGTTCGCCGCGCGCCTGCGCGAGTCGTGCGCGATCGACGTGTGCGAAGCGAGAACGGGAGACCGCGTCATCCCCGGACGCGCGCTCATCGCCCCGGGCAACAGCCACATGGTGCTGCGCCGCGACGGCGCCACCTACCACGTCGAGGTGCGCTCAGGCCCCCTCGTGTCAGGCCACCGGCCGTCGATCGACGTGCTCTTCAAGTCCGTCGCGCGCTACGCCGGCAAGAACGCCGTGGGCGTGATCATGACGGGTATGGGCCATGACGGCGCAAAAGGCCTCAAGGCGCTCGCCGACGCCGGCGCTCCCACCATCGCGCAGGACGAAGCGACGAGTGTCGTCTTTGGCATGGCACGCGAGGCTCTCAAGCTGGGTGCCGTGAATCAGACACTGCCCCTTTCTTCGATCGCCCCGAGGATTCTGTCGCTCGTTCAGGAATAGACCGTGTATGCCGATAGGTTCTACGTGCGCCACTCGCAAGGGGTGGCACACGCGCGTTTCTGGGGCGAAAGCGTGATCGGGGCCGCAAACCATGGGGGCACAAGACATACACACTCCGCACGACAAGAGCCGCGAGCAGTTCCTGTCGGAGTTGCTCGACGCGCTTGGCGGCGTGGTCTGGGAGTTCGACTGGGGCACCGGCGCCTTCACCTACGTGAGCGCCGCGGCTGAGAAGCTGCTGGGCTTCAGCCAAGACGAGTGGCTCGCGCCCGGCTTCTGGATGTCGAGGCTCCACCCCGACGATGCGGACTGGGCCGCTGACTACTGCGCAAGAGCCACCCGCGAGCTCCAAGACCACGAGTTCGAGTACCGCATGATCCATGCGGATGGGTCGATTGTCTGGGTCCGCGACATCGTGACCGTGGACAAGCAGCTGGGCATGGCGGGACGCCTCAAGGGCATGCTTCTCAACGTCACCGCGCGCCACGAGGCACACGAGCGTGCGGAGCGCATCACCGCCGACTTCGTCACCGCGCTCGGGCTCATGCGCGATCTGTACTTCCGTCTTGATGCCGACGATGTGGTCATCGACTGCCAGATCCCGTCGGGCGACTCGTTCTATGTCGCGCAGGAAGAGTTCCTCGGCCAGAAGTTGGGGGAGATCCTCTCTCCCGAGACCGTCGAGGCGTTCAGGGCCGCTGCGGCGCAGGCTCGTGAGTCCGGCGAGGCGGTGACCGTCCAGCATGGGCTGGACACCCCGGACGGGTTCCGGGAGTGGGAGGCTCGCGTCTCGCCTCTGCCCGATCGAGGCCTGAGCATCCTGGTTCGCGACGTCACCGTGCGTAACGCCCGCGAGCGCGAGCTGGCGCGTTCCACCGAGTTCATGGTCAGGCTCTTGAGCATGCTCGACTCCGGCGTGCTGATCATCGACAGTGACGCTTCGATCATCACGCAAGCCAACGCGCCCGCCGAGGCGATCCTTGGCTACGGGCCCGGCGAGCTGGTGGGGATGTCCGCAGCCGACATGCATCTCACGCCCGAGGACCACGCGGAGTTCAAACGCGAGAGCCTCGACGCGCTGCGTGAGGGACGCGTGGGCAGTATCGAGATTCCGCTGTGCCGCAAAGACGGCACCGTGTTCGACGCCGAGGTGTCGGCACGCGACCTGGGCGACGATTCGTCACACAGGATCGCGATCATCCGCGACATCACGGACCGCAAGGCCGCTGAGACCAGGTTGCGCGCCTCCGAGGAGCGCTTCCGTTCGGTGGTCGAGCGCTCGCCGTTCGGTATGCACTTCTACCGTGTCGAGGACGACGTCCCCGTCTTCATCGGTGCGAACCCGGCGGCCGACTCGATGCTGGGCATCACGCACAGTGAGCTGATCGGGAAGTCGATCCACGACGCGTTCCCGGGGCTCACGGCGACAGCCGTACCCAGCGTCTATCGCGACATCGCGCTGAACGGCGGCGTGTGGCAAGAGGAGAACGTCTCCTACACCGAGGGCGCGATCTCGGGCGCCTTCGAGGTCACCGCGTTCCAGTTGGGGCAAGGCGAGATGGCCGTCGCCTTCCGCGACGTCACCGAGCGCAAGGTCGCCGAGGCGCGTGAGCGCGTCTACCTGGGCCGCCTCTCGGCCATGGCCGCCGACCTCACTGCGACCGAAGACCGCGAGCGGCGCCGCCTGGCCGAGGAGCTGCACGACCGCGTGGGCCAGCCGCTGGCGGTCGCCCGCATGAGGCTGCGAGCCGCGCAGTCCGCCGAAGGCAGCCCCGACCCCGAGGACCTCGCCGTGGCCGAGGGCCTGCTCGAGGAGGCGGTGCGTGAGGTGCGCATCGTCACCACCGAGCTTGCGCCCCCTGTGCTCTACGAGCTTGGCCTGGGCGCCGCGCTGCGGTGGCTGTGCGAGGAGCTTGAGCGCCAGTACTCGATCAACATCACCGTCAGGGCGGATGCCGACGAGGCCGGCGTCGAGCCGGAGGCCAAGATGGTCCTGTTCCGTGCCGCCCGCGAGCTCGTCCTCAACGTGGTCAAGCACGCGCGGACCGATCGCGCGATCATCGCGCTCGAGAACCGTCCCGGCTGGCTGGTCATGACCGTCCAGGACCACGGTCGAGGGTTCGACTCGGAGAAGGTCACCGGCGGGACCGGCGACTCCGGCTTCGGCCTGTTCAGCATCCGAGAGAGGCTGCCGCACCTTGGCGGGCGTTTCGAGATGGAGACGGCGCCGGGGCATGGCACGCTCGTGACGTTGTGCGTCCCGCAGAGTGAGTGAGCCTCTGCGCTAGACTCTCCAGGCAGTACCCGTCATCGAGGAGTCCAGCGTGGAGCACACCGACGAGACGTACATGGCACTCGCTCTCGATGAGGCCCGCCGAGCCGCAGAGCTTGGTGAGGTCCCTATCGGCGCAGTGGTGGTGTGCGACGGCGCGGTGGTCGCCCGGGCGCACAACCGCCGCGAGATCGACCACGACCCCGCCGGCCACGCTGAGCTGCTCGCGATCCGCGAGGCGGCGCAGGGCCTCGAGCGTTGGCGTCTGTCTGACTGCACCGTCTATGTGACGCTGGAGCCCTGCCCGATGTGTGCCGGTCTCATGCACCAGGCGCGCATCGCCCGGTGCGTGTACGCAGCGCCCGATCCCAAGGCCGGCGCGCTGGGCACCTTGTACGACCTCCACGACGACTCGCGGCTCAACCACCGCTTCGAGGTCACCAGCGGCGTGCTCGAGGCAGAGTCCGCCGAGTTGCTGCGTTCGTTCTTCCGTCGTCTGCGCGAGAAGGGCCAGTCATGATCCGCCGTACGCTTGGGCTTATCGTCGCGGCCGCGCTCGCGGCCTGCCTTGCGCTCCCCGCGAGCGCCTACGCGAAGTCCTACACCACGGGACCGGTCGACATCCAAGCACAGCTCGAGCCCACTGGCGACATGACCGTCACCGAGCAACGCACCTTCGGCTTCGACGGCGACTTCACCTTCGTGTTCTGGCGCATCCCCAAGAAGGGGGGAGCCGGTCTCGAGGTCCTCTCGGTGAACGGCCCTGGTGCCGACGGCTCGACGTCGGTGCCCTACGAGCCCACCGACGACCCCGGTGCCGCTGACTCGCGGCCGCCCGGTCGCTACCTCGTCACCGACACCGGCGATGCCTACGAGATCCGCGCGTTCCACCGCACGTCGAATCAGGACGCGACGTTCACCCTGCAGTACCGGGTCAAGAGCGCCGTGAGCCTGTGGGAGGACACCGCCGAGCTCTACTGGCAGTTCATCGGCGACGGGTGGGACATCCCGGCGAGCGCCGTCACCGTCGAGATCAAGCCGCCCGCGCCGCTCTCCAAGGCCGACGTGCGCGCCTGGGCCCACGGGCCGCTCACCGGCAACGTCGCCATTGGCAGCGACGGCGTGGTGACCCTCGACGTGGCCGAGGTCCCCGCCAACACCTTCGTCGAGGCTCGGGTGCTCTATCCGCCCTCGGCGTTTCCGCAGGCGCAGGTCGCGGGCGGGCCCAAGAAGGACCAGATCATGGCCGAGGAGGCCGCGCTCGCCGAGGACGCGAACGCCACCCGCAGGCAGGCGCGCGGGATGGTGTGGGCGGGAGCCGGGCTCTCCGGCCTGCTCGCGCTGGTGGGCCTGGGAATCGCGACCTGGGCGTTCTTCCGCTTTGGCCGCGAGCACAAGGCGCAGTTCCCCGGCGGCTACTTCCGAGAGGACCCGCGCCCGGACCTGCATCCGGCCGTCGCGGGTGCGCTGTGGCGCTTTGGCAAGGTGACCGATGCAGACATCGCGGCCACCCTCATGGACCTCGCCGACAAGGGCGTCATCGTCATGCAGCCGGTCAATGTGAGTGCGAGCGGGCTGGCCGGTGCCTTTGGCAAGATCGAGCAGAGCTACCAGCTCACGATCGATCCCCAGAAGCGGGCGCGGCTCGGCAAGCTCGATGAGCAGCTGGTCGCGCTGCTCTTCGACGAGGTGGGCAGCGGCGGCACCTTCACGCTCGACCAGCTCAAGAGCCACGCCAAGGCACACCCGCAGTCGTTCAGCGAGTCGGTGCAGGCGTGGAAAGATGCGGCGTCCGGCGAGGCCGAGGCGCTGGGCTTCTTCGAGCCCGACAGCAAGACCGCGCAGGTGCTCACCTTCGTGGGCGCGGGTCTGGTGCTCGCCGGAGGCATCTTCGCCGCGTTCGCCACCGGCTTTGGCTGGGCGCTGTGCCTGCCGGTGCCGTGTGCGATCGTCATGGCCGGCTTTGGCGCGTACATGAACCGCCGAAGCCGCGCCGGCAACGAGCTCTTCCGTCAGTATGAGGCGCTGCGCAACTTCCTTCGCGACTTCAGCCGCCTCGAGGAGGCCCCGCCCGCCTCGGTGGTGTTGTGGAACCGCTTCCTTGTGCTGGCCGTGGTCTTCGGCATCGCCGAGGAGGTCATCGAGCAGCTGCGCGTGAAGATGCCGCAAGTGGTGCAGGACCCGTCGTTCCAGACGTCGTATTGGTGGGCGTACGGCGGGCCGCACGGCTCTCCGGTGAGCCAGGTGTCGCAGTCGTTCGTGAGCGCGGCCTCCATCGCCTCGAGCCAGATGTCGTCGGCCTCCGGTGGCGGAGGCGGCTTCTCCGGTGGCGGCGGCTTTGGAGGCGGAGGCGGCGGCGGAGGCGCGGGGTAGGAACTGCTCAGGGATTCGCAGGGGCACGATGCGCGGCGCGTGGAGACGTTGGCACACGGCATGATATGTAATGGTGGTCACACACGCGCTTTACCGGCGAGTGAGGTTTGCCGATGATAGGCGGGGGCGGCGTGTTCGCCCGTGCGAGGCGAGGACGTTCAAGAAAGGGACCGCGAAGATGAGCCGAGCGACCACGCTGTGGGTGGCTTCTGTTGTGCTCTTTGCCGCCGTGCCCTCGCACGCCTTCGCAGCGACCGGCGAGCCGCTGGCGTTCGACCCGTCCTACGTGCACATGGCCGTCAGCCTGCTGGGCCTGTCCGTTGCCATCACCCTGCTGTTCGAGGCGCTCAGCGTGCGCCGCTACGCGATGGGCGGTGCGATCGCCGAGCGCATCAGCTATGTGGTGCTCGCCATCGTCTGCCTCGCCGCGTCCGCGCTGGCGCAGTGGACCCGCAACTTCGTCCAAGGCGTCACCCTCGAGCAGATCCGCATCGCCTCCGAGGTCCTCGTGATCGTCGCGATGGCGCTGCTCTACGTGTACTTCTCCAGCGTCCGCAAGGCGCTGCAGAGCTACCTCAAGTCAATGACCGGCAGCGAGATGCTCTCCTCCGAGGCCTCCACGAACGCCGAGGAGGACGCGCGCTAGTGGCGAACCTTCTGGCAGAGCGCATCGAGGAGACGTTGCGACCGGTCATCGGCACCGTGTTGGCGAGCGTGTCGGTCGACGTCGAGAGCAAGCGCATCGGCAAGAGCCCCGACACCATCGACCGGGCCGATCTGCCCGCCATCTCCGAGAACCTCGTGGCCGCGCTTCGCCTCGTGGTGGGCCAGGACATGGCCGAATCCGCAGCGCGCAAGGTACTCGAGCTCTCGTAGCCGCGCGCTATCCCGCCACCGATCCCTCGGCGGCTTTCAGCACCCGCACTCCCGCGGACGCTTCATCGATCGCGCTCCACGGATCACCCACCGAGCGTACGCGCTCGAGCACGCGCGCAGGGGTGAACGCGCGGCGGACATCCTGCGCGGGGGAGAGCTCGTCCCACGTGAGCGGCACCGCGACCGGCGGGCCCTCGAGAAAGCGCGTCGAGTACGGCGCGACGGCGCTCGCTCCTTCAGAGTTTCGGACGTAGTCGATGAAGATGCGACCGGTTCGCTGCGCCTTCGCCATCTTGGCGGTGAACTCGGCGGCGTGCCGGGTGGCGATGCGGTCGGCGAGCGCATGCGTGAGCGCGCGGACGCGCTCGAACTCCCACACGGGCTCGATGGGCAGCACCACGTGCAACCCCTTGCTGCCGGTGCTCTTCACGAACGGCGTGAAGCCCAGGTCCGCGCACGCCTCTCGGACCACTCGGGCGGCGTCCACGATCTGCGCCCACTCGACCTGAGGACCGGGGTCGAGGTCGAACACGATGCGGTCCGGGCGAGCCATCGCATCCACGTGGGACTGCCATGCGTGGATCTCCGCGACCCCCATCTGCGCGAGCGCCACGAGGCCGGCTGCATCGTTCACGTAGAGCCATTCGTCGGCCTGGGCATGACCCGAGAGAACGTACGACACGGTCTCCACCGAGACGGGCAGGCCCTTGTCGGGGTGGCGCTGGTAAAAGCAGGTGCCACGCCCGTCGCCCACGGGGCAGCGCACGAGCGTCAGCGGGCGAGTCTCCACATGGCGCAGCATGACGGGCGCGATCGCCTCGTAGTAGCGCGCGAGGTCGAGCTTTGTCAGCTCGGATGCCGGGAAGAGCTGCTTGTCCGGGTTCGAGACCCGCACGCCCAACACTGCGACTGCGGCGCCGCCGACGGTCGCGCCTGCGGGTGCGTCCTCGGCGGGGGAGTCCGGGGCGGGCGTGAGGCCGGGCGGCTCGGGGACCTCGCGCACCACGGTCGCGGGGTCGATGTCGTCGCGCAGCCCCAGGAAGCTGGGTTGCCTGAGCACGCCCTCGGCGGTCCACTCCGCGAAGGCGACGTTGGCGACGAGTCGCGGCTCGACCCAGTGTGTGCCGGGCAGGCTTGGCGGATCACTCAGCGGCGGGGCGGGCCGCTCGAGCGATACGAGCGTGTCGTGGATCTCGGACAGTTGAACATCCGAGAACCCCGAGCCCACGCGACCCGCGTACACGAGCGCGCCGTCGTGGGCGTGGTAGCCCACCAGCAGGGCGCCAAAGCCGGTCCGTGCGCCTCCGGGCTCGGTGAACCCCAGCACCACGAACT
>CAYOHY010000062.1:0-10284 GCA_964403885.1 uncultured Eubacteriales bacterium | reverse complement strand
CGGGGCGGTACTCCTTGTAGACGTCGATGACGGCGCCGGGGATGTCGATCCAGCGGTCCGTGCTCATCTCCTGCTTGAGGCACTCCATGGGGAACAGCTTGGCCATGACCTCACCGATCTGGTCCGGGCCGAGCTCCACGCCGTCGGGGGTGACCACGCGCGGCGGCGCCGGCGGGTTCTTCAGGTCCGGCGCGACGTTGTACCAGGCCTCCGGGATCCTCGTCTCGTCAAGTCCGAACCGCGTCTTGTTCGATGCCATCGTCCTAACCCCTCTCCCTACTCGCCTGTCGTTGAGAACCTACATCTGTCCGGTTGACCTCTATCGTCACGGGCGACGTGCGACACCCGTCAACTCCTCCAGTACGTCTTCGGGGAAGTCCGAGCGCATGAGCGCCGTCCCCACGAGCACGGCGCCCGCACCCGCGTGCGCCGCGGCGATCACGTCATCGCGCGTGCGGATCCCACTCTCCGCCACCGCGAGCGCGCCCGCCTTGGCGGCCGCCGTCAGCAGCGGCGCCACCCGCTCGGGTGCGACCTCGAGCGTGCGCAGGTCTCGGCTGTTCACGCCGATGAGCGGAGCCTTTGCGGCGAGTGCGATCGCCAGCTCGGCCTCGGTGTGTACCTCCACGAGCGCGGTCAGCCCCAGCGTGCCTGCGAGGTCGAGGTACTCGCCCACCTCGTCACCCAGCACGCTCACCATGAGCAGCACGGCATCGGCGCCGTGGCCGCGCGCGGCGAACAGCTGCACGGGGTCGACCACGAAGTCCTTGCACAGCACGGGGATGTCCACCGCATCCGAGACATCCGACAGGTCAGCGAACGACCCGCCGAAGAACTTGGGCTCGGTGAGCACGCTGATGCACGACGCGCCGCCGTCTTGGTAGTGCAGCGCCTGCTTGGACGCCTCGCACTCCGGCGCGATGGCCCCCAGCGACGGCGATGACTTCTTGACCTCGGCGATCACGGCGAGATCCGCGCGATCGCGCAGGGCCGCGAGGAAGTCACGCGGCGGGCGCGCCGCACACGCGAGCCGCTCGCGGTCGGCGGGCCGAAGCTCGCCGAAGGCCACGCCCAGCGCCTCTCGGCGGGCGGCGATGACGGTGTCGAGGAAGAGCTCGCTCACGACTGCGCCTCCTCGCTCGTGCGGGCGGCCGAGCCCAGACGCTGCGAGACGGCGACGAGCCGCTCGAGCGCCTCGGCGGCACGGCCGGAGTCGATGGAGTCTCGGGCGAGTGCGACGCCCTCGGCGAGGTCGGCGGCCTTGCCGGCGGCGAGCAGCGCGGCGGCGGCGTTCATGAGCACCACATCGCGGCGCGGTCCGATCTCCCCGCCGAGGATCGCGCGGGTGATCGCAGCGTTCTCGGCCGCGTCGCCACCGGCCAGATCGGCGAGCGTGCCGCGAGCGATGCCCACCTGCTCGGGGGTCACCTCTCGCACGGTCACGCCCTCGCCCGCGGCGAACTCGGCGATGGTGCTCATGCCGCTCGACGAGACCTCGTCCATGCCCGGATGGCCGTGGACCACGAGCACGCGCTCGGCCCCCAGACGGCCGGCGACCTCGGCGAGCACCGGCGCGAGCGCCGGGTCGTACACGCCCAGGAGCTGGCGCTTTGCGCCGGCGGGGTTGGTGAGCGGCCCGAGGATGTTGAAGACGGTGCGGATGCCGATCTCTCGGCGCGGCACTGCGGCGTGGCGCATGCTCGCGTGGAGCGCCTGAGCGAACAGGAAGCCCACGCCGGCCTCGTCGATACAGCGCGCCATGTCGCTCGCGCCGAGCGACAGGTCGACACCCAGGGCCTCGAGCACGTCGGCCGACCCGCTCGAGCTCGAGACGGCGCGGTTGCCGTGCTTGGCGACCGGCACGCCCGCCCCCGCGACGACGAACGCCGTGGTGGTCGAGATGTTGAAGGTGTGAAGCCCGTCGCCGCCCGTGCCGCACGTGTCGATGAGGCCCGTGGCCGAGGGACGGACCGCGGTGGCACGCGAGCGCATGGCGCGCGCGAATCCCACGATCTCGTCGACGGTCTCGCCCTTCATGCGCATGCCCACCACGAGCGCGCTGATCTGCGCCGGTGTGGCCTCGCCGTCCATGATGAGCCCCATGACAAGCTCGGCCTCGTCCTCGCCGAGCGATCCGCCGGCCGCGACGCGCGCGATGGCGCCGCCCACCGTCGCGACATCGGCAAGCTGCGCCGACGAACGCGTGGTCCCGCCCGCAGCGGCCACCACCTGCGGCGTTCCCGACGCCTCGCCGGACAGCGGGACCTCGCCGGAGACGTCGAGGAAGTTCGCGAGGATCTTTGCGCCCTCGGGGGTCAGCACGCTCTCCGGGTGGAACTGGACGCCGAAGAGCGGCTTGTCTCGGTGGCGCAGCGCCATGATCACGCCGTCGGGGGTGCGGGCCTGCACCTCGAGCACCTCGGGTACGCTGGCGTCGTCGATGCACAGCGAGTGGTAGCGGGTCGCGGTGAACGGGCTGGGCACGCCGGCGAACAGAGCGGCCCCGTCGTGGGTGACCTCGTCGGTCTTGCCGTGGACGGGGCGCGGAGCGCGACATACCGTGCCGCCGTACACCTCGGCGATGCACTGGTGACCCAGACACACGCCCAGCAGCGGCACGCCGGCCTCATCGGCGGCCCGGATCACGTCGCGCGAGATGCCGGCGTCTTCAGGGGTGCCGGGCCCGGGCGAGACCACGATGCCCGTGGGCTGCAGCGCGAGCGCCTCCGAGGCGGTGATGGTGTCGTTGCGGCGGACCTCCACCTGCGCGCCCAGTGCGGCGAGCAGCTGCACCAGGTTGTAGGTGAACGAGTCGTAGTTGTCGATGACGAGGATCATTCGGCTTCCTCCGTTGCATGCATGCCCGCTGCGAGCTCGAGCGCCTTGTGGAGCGCGCGGGCCTTGTGGCGGCACTCCTCGTACTCGAGCTCGGGGTTCGAGTCCGCCACGATGCCTGCGCCCGACTGCACGTAGGCGCGCCCGTTGGCGAGCACCACGGTGCGGATGGTGATGCACATGTCCATCGCCCCATCGAGCCCGAAGTAGCCCACCGTGCCCGCGTACGGTCCACGCGCAGCCGGCTCGAGATCGCGGATGATCTCCATCGCGCGCACCTTGGGCGCTCCGCTCACCGTGCCGGCCGGGAACGTGGCCTCAAGCGCGTCGAGCGCGTCTTTGTCTTGCGCGAGCGTTCCGGTCACGTTGCTCACGATGTGCATCACGTGGCTGTAGTACTCGACCTCCATGAGCTCATCCACGCTCACGGAGCCCGGCTCGCTCACGCGGCCCAGGTCGTTGCGGCCCAGGTCGACCAGCATGACGTGCTCGGCGCGCTCCTTCTCATCGGCGAGCAGGTCGGCGCGCAGCCGGCCGTCCTCGGCGGCGGTGGCGCCACGGGGGCGCGTGCCGGCGAGCGGGCGGGTAAGCACCTCGCCTTCCTCCACACGCACGAGCGGCTCCGGGCTCGATCCCACGAGCGTCACGTCACGCGTGCGGACGTAGAACATGTACGGGCTGGGGTTCACGGCGCGAAGGACGCGATAGAGGTCGAGCCCGTCGCCTTCGTACGGCGCGCTGAAGCGCTGGGACAGCACCACCTGGAAGATGTCGCCCGCCGCGATGTGTTCCTTGGCGGCCTCAACCTGCGCGATGAAGTCGTCGTGGGAGGTGTGAGCCTCGAGCGGCACCTCGCGCGACATGCCCACCGCGCCCAGCTCGGCGCCGCGAGGGCCCGCGTCGATGCGGCGCAGGTAGCTGTCGAGGCGCTTGAGCGCGGCGTCGTACGCCATCTCAGGTGCGCCGCCGGGACGCACCGGCGCGATGACCTGCATGACGCGACGCGCGTGATCGAAGGCGACCACGACGTCGGCCATCATGAAGCTGAAATCCGGCACCCCCAGCTCGTCGGTGTCATGCCGAGGCACCCGCTCGAACGTGCTCGCGGCCTCGTAGCCCACGTAGCCCACGGCGCCGCCCACAAAGAGCGGCAGGCCCGGCACGCGTGCCACGCTTCCGGCGCCCAGCTCGCGGGTGACCACGCGCAGCGGATCGTCGGCACGCTCACCGTGCACGCCGCCGTTCTCGATGACGACCTCGTTGCCGCGGCCCGAGATGACCGCTCGATCGCCCACGCCCAGGAAGCTGTAGCGGCCCAGGCGCTCGCCGCCGATCACGCTCTCGAGGAGGAACGCGTGCTCGGCGCCTTCGGCGAGCGCGAGGAATGCGCTGATGGGCGTGGCGAGGTCGGCGTACACCTCGCGGGCCACGGGCACCACGTCGTGCTCGGCCGCCAGCGCCATGAACTCGCTTCTGCTCGGCAGTATCATCTGTGCCGCTCCTGCCTTCCCGGTCCGTCCCGGGCACCAAAGGCGCCCGGAGAATACAAAAAGCTCCCGTCCACCAAGGGACGAGAGCTTGTCTCGCGGTACCACCCTTGTTGCTTCGCCCTGCGGCGAAACCACTTAAGTCTCCGACGGTACTCCGGCCCATCAGCCTTCATACCCGGCCCCTTGTATCGGTGGGTGTCCGCCGGGACTAGTAGGCGTCATACGCCGTTGTCCCGGAGCCTCAGGGGCCCATTCCGCCAGTCATCTGCGCCAGGTTTCCACCATCCCCGGCTCTCTATCGCTTCAGTACCGACGTACTCTTCCCCGTCACAGGCCATGCTGTTCGGTTTCGCAGGAGTGTATACCCGCCTCGAGTCGATGCGCAAGAGCGAGTTTGTGATGACCCCTCTGCGCCGTCCGGCGCACACCACGCACCTTCCGCGCCCCCTGTTGGCACGGCTGTCGCTCATTGAGTGGCGAGTCTTAAGGCGTCTGAAACGCCACCAAGGAGGCGAGTTCGATGGTCCGCCGCGAGCCGTGTCCGCACTGCAAGGGCAACCGCATCATCGAGATCAAGACCCCCACGGGAAAGCAGTCGTGGGCCAAGTGTCCCGTGTGCGCAGGAGTGGGCTACCGGGTCCGACTCCTCCACTGATCGCACCCCCCTCGGCGCGTCACCCCCACGCGCCGCCCCCTTCCGTCTATCGAGCCGCTCGGTGCCCCGCATCGGAGCGGCTCGATGCTGTCACCCTCCGATGCGCGGCGCCACCGGCGCGAAGCTGTCGTCGTCGTACAAGGGCTCGTCATCGGGGATGTGACCCTCGGCGCCCAGCACCTCGCGCAGCCGAGCCATCCGGGTCCACTCGATGTCGTCCTCGTCATCGGTGCTGTCCTCGCCCGGCCAGCAGTAGAACAGCTCGCCCAACGCGTCGCCCGCCGCGACCACGCGGTTGTTCATCCGCACGCACTTCTCGAGCGCCGAGAGCATGACCCGGGGGTCTTTGAGCAGCAGCATGCCCTCGCCGTCGGCCTTCTCGGCGGCCGAGAGCTGCGAGCGCCGATGCGCCGCCGCGACCACCTCGCCCAAGACGATCATGCCGATGAAGATCCACGGGAGCAGCAGCATGAGCCCCAGCGCCGCAGAGCCACCGCCCGACGGGTCGGCGGAGGTGCCGTAGCCGAATCGGCGCGACTGCTCGGCGGCCTCCCGCAACATCTCGTCCTCGGCGTCGAGCGACTCGAGACGACTCTCGCGCCACGCCTGCAACGGCGCCATGACCGCCGTCACCGCCGAGGAGACACGCGAGTCGCCGGTCACCAGCCGCGCGACGAGGTTCGCGAACACGGCACGCTGCTCGGGCACGCTCAACCGATCGACGAACCCGCGGGTGATGCCCAGGATCGGCCGCCTTCGCGTGGCGCCGAAGACGAAGGCGTTCACGCGGTCGGTCTCGATGACGTAGAGCGCCGGTGCCACGGGCATCCCGCCCGCGATGGCCATGTCCTTGAGCGCCATCTTGGTGTCGATGAGCTCACCCGTGGGAACCAGGGCCGCGCCGAGCCACCGGATGACCCAGCGCTCGGAGCGGGTGAGCGCCCACGCCTCGTAGACCGCGGCCGTGAGCGAGCCCACGAGCCACCACCTCAGCAGTGCGGGCCCCACGTCTTGTTGCATCATCCACTCGAGCGGCCCGTACAGCGTGGGCGCGCGCAAGAACGCACCGAGCACGGCAAGGGCGATGGGAATCGAAGCGACGAGCAGGCCGAACGCGATGCCCGACGTCGCCGCGAACACCACGAGATAGAGCGCCAGTCGGCGGCGGTTGCGGTCGATGCGGTCCCACAGCGGCTCGAGCCGCCTGGGGTCCGGTCTGCCGGCCTGCGGTGTGGCCACGCGCGACCTACTTGAACCGCGCTTCGAGCTCGCGCGCCAGGTCGGCCGGCGTGAGGCCCCAGCGCTGGAACACGACGAGCAGGTGGTACATGAGATCGGCCGACTCGTAGCGCAGCTGGTCGGCGTCGCCGTCCTTGGCGGCCATGACCACCTCGGTGGCCTCCTCGCCGATCTTCTTGAGGAGCTTGTCCTCCTGACCGGTGAGCAGTGTGGCGGTGTAGCTTCCCTCGGGCAGGTCCTCGCCACGCTGGCGGATGGTGGCGAACAGCGACTCGATCACGTCACCGAGCGTAGGCGTCGCGCCGTACTCGAGGATGTCTTCCGGACGATCGCTTCCGGGAGCGAGATCGTGAACCATGTCTAGCCCTCCTCGGTGCACAGCGAACGGTAGAAGCAGCTGCGCTCGCCGGTGTGGCACGCCTTGCCTTCTCCGGCCTGATCGACGATCACGAGCAGGCAGTCGGCGTCGCAGTCATAGCGCACGTCGTGGACGATCTGCACGTTGCCGCTCTCTTCGCCCTTCATCCAGTACTTCTGGCGGCTGCGGCTCCAAAACCACGTGCGCTTGGTCTCGCAGGTCTTGGCGAGCGAATCGGCGTTCATCCACGCGAGCATGAGCACCTCGCCGGTCTCGCGGTCCTGGATGATCGCCGGGATGAGCCCGTCGGCGGTGTAGGTGAGCTGGGGGATGGTGAGGGCGTCGCGCTCTTTGTCGCTCATGCCTGGGTCCTCTCGAATCTGATACCGGCGCTAGAGGCGCACCGGGATGCCTGCCTTGGCCATGTGCTCTTTGACCTGTGCCACCGTGAAGGTGCCAAAGTGGAAGACGCTCGCCGCGAGCACGGCGTCGGCGTCTGCCTCCACCACGACCTCGGCGAAGTGGTCGAGCTCCCCGGCACCGCCGCTCGCGATGACCGGCACGTTCACGGCGCGCGTGACGGCACGGGTCAGGTCGATGTCGTAGCCGGTCTTCACGCCGTCGCAGTCCATACTGGTGAGCAAGATCTCGCCGCTGCCCAGCTTCTCGGCCTGTGCGGCCCAGCCCACCGCGTCCATCTCGGTGTTGATGCGGCCTCCGTTGATGAAGACCTCCCAGCGCGCCGGGCTTGAGCCGGGCACACGCCGTGCGTCGATGGCGGTCACGATGCACTGCGCGCCGTAGATGCGGGCGGTGTGGGTGATGAGCTCGGGGTTTCGCACCGCGGCGCTGTTGAGCGAGACCTTGTCGGCGCCGGCCTTGAGCATCGCACGGATGTCGTCGGCGCTACGCATCCCGCCGCCCACGGTGTACGGGATGAAGCACTCCTCGGCGGTGCGTGACGCCACCTCGAGCATGCTGGGGCGCTCTTCGTGGCTTGCGGTGATGTCGAGGAAGACGACCTCGTCGGCGCCGGCCTTGTCGTAGATGGCCGCCATCTCCACGGGGTCGCCGGCGTCGCGCAGGTTGACGAAGTTGACGCCCTTGACCACGCGGCCCTCGTGCACGTCGAGACAGGGTATGACGCGCTTCATCAGCACGACTAGTACTCCCCTCGGGCGGCGCGGATGGCGTGCTTGAGCTTGAACGCTCCCTCGTAGAGCGCGCGACCGGTGATGGCGCCCTCGATGGTGTCGGGGCCCAGTGCGGCGAGCGCGGCGAAGTCCTCGAGCGTGGAGACGCCGCCGCTCGCGATCACCGGGAAGCCCGCGGTGTCCGCGATCTCCTCGTAGGCGTCGACGTTCACGCCGGTCTGCATGCCGTCTCGGCTGATGTCGGTGTAGACGAGGTGACGGATGCCCAGGTCGCGCAGCTCGGCGACGAGCTCGGCTGCCGGCGTCGAGGTGCCCTCGCGCCAGCCCTCGACCGCCACCATCCCGTCGCGCGCGTCGATACCGGCGGTCACGGCGTCACCAAAGCGCGCCACCGCCTCGCGCACGAACGCAGGGTCGGTGGCCAGCTTGGTACCCAGCACCATGCGGCTCACGCCCGCGTCGATGAGGCGCTCCATCGTCTCGAGCGTGCGGATGCCGCCGCCGGTCTGGATGGGCAGTCCCACCTCGCGCGCGATGCGCTCGACCACGTCGATGTTGCCGGGCACGCCGTCGCGCGCACCGTCGAGGTCGACCACGTGCACCCACTGGGCGCCCGCCTCGGCGAACTCGCGGGCCTGGGCCACGGGATCTTCGTTGTAGACGGTCACGCGCTCGTAGTCGCCCTGGGCGAGACGCACGGCGCGTCCGCCAAGGATGTCGATTGCGGGAAAGACGATCATCGCTGGTCCCTTCACATCTGCGCTACGCGCGCGCGGCGTCCACGATCGCGCCGAAGTTGGCGAGCAACTTCAGCCCCATCGTCGAGCTCTTCTCGGGGTGGAACTGGACGGCGAACACGTTGTCGCGCTGCACCGCGGCCGCGAAGCGCACGCCGTACTCGGTGGAGCCGATGATCGCCGACGCGTCGTGCGGCACGAGCCGGTAGCTGTGCACGAAGTAGAACGCCGTCGACTCGGGGATGCCGTCGAACAGGCGGCAGTCGCGCGGGTACTCGACGGTGTTCCAGCCGATGTGCGGGATCTTCACGCCACCGGGCAGGCGCTCGCACGTGCCGGAGATGAGCCCCAGGCCCGCCCACTCCCCGTCCTCGAGGCCCTTGTCGGCAAGCAGCTGCAACCCCAGGCAGATGCCGAGGAACGGGGTGCCGTGCGCCACGCGGTGGCGCAGCACCTCTTCCGCACCCGATGCCTTGAGGTTTGCGGCGGCGTCGCGGAATGCGCCAACGCCCGGCAAAACGATGCCGTCGGCACGCTCGATGAGCGCGGGGTCATCGGTGACGACGACGTCGCTCACGCCCGCGTGCTCGAACCCCTTCTGCACGCTGCGCAGGTTGCCCATCTTGTAGTCGATGATCGCGATCACAGCGACCCCTTGGTGGACGGCACGCCGGCCACACGCGGATCGATCGCGACCGCCTGCCGCAGCGCGCGGGCGACCGCCTTGAACGCCGCCTCGATGAGGTGGTGGCTGTTGTCGCCGGTGAACGAACGCACGTGCAGCGTCAGGCCCGCGTTGGCAGCGAGCGCGATCAAGAACTCCTTGGCAAGCGAGGTGTCGAAGGTCCCGATGATCTCGATGGGCAGCGCGACGTCGTAGTGAAGCTGGCCGCGGCCCGAGATGTCGATGGCGGCGAGCACGAGAGACTCGTCCATGGGCATGCAGCAGTCGCCGAAGCGCGTGATGCCCGCCTTGTCGCCCAGAGCCTGGGCGATGGCCTGCCCGATGACGATGCCCACGTCCTCGACGGTGTGGTGCGCGTCGATGTGCACGTCGCCTGTCGCCGCCACGTTCAGGCTGAACCCGCCGTGGCGCCCAAAGGCGTCGAGCATGTGGTCGAAGAACGGCACGCCGGTCGCCACCGACGTGGCGCCGGTCCCGTCGAGGTCGAGCGAGACGGTGATGTCGGTCTCACCGGTCGTGCGTGTGATGGTTGCGGTGCGTCCCATGGGCTCTCTCCCCTATGCCGGCGTCTCGTGGCGGTTGGCGCGCACCTTCTCGCCAAAGTGCTCGGACGCGCGGCGCGTGGCGAGCAGCTCGTCGACCGCTTCAAGGAATCGGCGATTCTCCTCGGTGGTGCCCACGGTGACGCGCAGGCAGTTCTCGAGGCCCGGCGAGCGCGAGAAGTCGCGGATCAGCACTGAGTGGTTGTGGAGCAGGTCGCGCCACAGCGCGCTCGCGTGCTCCACGCGGAACAGCACGTAGTTCGCCTCGCTGGGGAACACCTCGATGCCGTGGATGAGCTGCAGGCCATGCATGATCTGGTCGCGGCCGCGGATGATGTCGGAGATGCCCTGCTCGAAGACCATGCGCTCGCGAAACACCATGCCGGCGACCCACTGCGAGAACGCGTCCACCGAGTACGGCTGACGCACCTTCATGAACTCGCGGACCACGTCCGGGTGGCCCAGCAGGTAGCCCACGCGCAGGCCCGCGAGCGAGAACGCCTTGGAGAACGTCCGCAAGATGACGAGGTTGGGGTGGCGCAGCATGTGCGGGCGCATGGTGTGGCGGCTGAACTCGAAGTACGCCTCG
>CAYOHY010000061.1:0-10439 GCA_964403885.1 uncultured Eubacteriales bacterium | reverse complement strand
TCACCTTCGTCATCGGCTCCATCGCCGAGCAGACCAAGATCCTCGCGCTCAACGCTGCGATCGAGGCCGCTCGCGCCGGCGAGGCGGGCAAGGGCTTTGGCGTGGTGGCGAGCGAGATCCGCAACCTCGCGGACTCCGTCTCGACCTCGGTGGGCCGCATCGAGGAGCTCGTGCACTCGATCCAGGACGCGAGCCGTGAGCTCGCGGCGACGGCGGAGCGCCAGGCCGAGCTGGGCCACTCCACGGTTCAGGAGACCGCGCGCACCCGCGACAAGTTCGACGAGATCTACGAGCGGATGAGTCGCACGGCCTCCGCTGCGCGCGAGATCGCCACGGCCGCCTCGCAGCAGCAGTCGGCCGCACGCCAGATCGTGGGCGTCATGCAGCAGGTCAGCCAGGGCGTGTCCGGCACGGCGGCCCAGTCCCGCCATCTCGCCGAGTCCGCCTCCGACATCAAGCGCGAGGCCAGCACGCTCTCGGGCGGCTTGCAGGGATTCAAGATCGACTAACTTCTCAGCACAACGACAAAGCCCCGCAGACAACGTCTCCGTCTGCGGGGCTTTCTTGTTGTGCGGTGGGGACTAGTCCTCGTCGGTGCGCACGAACCAGTTGAGCACGCCCGAGACGATGCTCACGACGATGGCCGCCCAGAAGTAGGGCCAGAACGTGCCGTCGACTACGATCTGGCCGCCCAGCCATGCGAACCAGTTGTTCACGACCCACACCGAGATCCACATCAGCACGGCGTTGATGAGCAGGTTGAACAGCCCCAACGTCATCACGATGCAGCCGAACATCCCGATCTTGAACACGAGCCCCAGCGTAGCGTTGATGAATCCCACGACGAGCGCCGTGATGCCGATCGCGATAAGAGCGTTTCCCTGGACGTCGAAACCGGGGACCAGCAGGATCGCGGCCGTGACCGCGATCGATGTGACCAGCCAGCGAATGAAGAACCGCATGTGAAAGACCCCCCTCGGGCAGGTGACAGTGTGGTCCTCGGGCATGCGTGCGTGCCGTCGGCCACTTCATACGATACACAGTCGCTGCCGTTTCCGTCGCGCGGTGTACCATACGGGCGACGTGCAGGTTGCTTCGAGGAGACGCCCCGTGGTCGGACCGCTCGACATAGAAGAACGCATGGCCGACATGGGCGGCGTGCTGCCCTCGGTGCGGCGGCAGAACTCCTTCGACGTGATCATGCTCGTGCTGGTCGTGCTCCTGGGCACGGCCGCGATCGCCGGCACCATCCTGCGGCTGCCCAGCGTCGTGGTGGAGCTCTCGGTCATCGGCTTGACCGTGGTGTCGTTCACCGGCGTCTACCAGCGCATGGTCTCGCGCCCGGACCACGTGCGCGCGCTTCAGTCAGACCGCATGCTCAACATCGCCACGGCGTCACTGCCCTACCTGCGCCTGGGCCTGGACGAGGAGACGGCGGGCGAGGTATGCCGCATCGTCTTGAGCGAGACCGAGGCGGCCTCGGTCGCGATCACCGATGAGAACCGCGTGCTCGGCTTCGCCGGAGTGGGCGAGGACCACCATCTGGTGGGCGGCCCCATCATCACGCGCGCCACGCACGAGGCGCTCGAGGAGAACGCGCCGCAGATCCTGCACAGCAAGGAAGACATCGGCTGCCCGGACGCCGCGTGCAAGCTGCGCTCGGCGATCGTCGTGCCGCTTGTCATGCGCAACCGGCCGGCGGGCACGCTGAAGTTCTACTACACCTCGGACCGCTACTTGAACGAGACCCAGCTCGCCATGGCCGAGGGCCTTGCGCGCCTGCTCTCCACCCAGCTCGAGCTCTCCGAGCTCGACCGGCAGACGGAGCTCGCGACCGAGATGGAGCTCAAGGCGCTCCAGGCGCAGATCAACCCGCACTTCCTGTTCAACACCATCAACACCATCGCGGCGTTCATCCGCACCGATCCCACCGAGGCGCGCAGGCTGTTGCGTGAGTTCGGCACCTTCTATCGGCGCACACTGGAGCAGGCGAGCGATCTGGTGACGCTCGAGCGCGAGCTCGAGTTCACGGCGACCTACGTCGAGCTCGAGAAGGCGCGATTTGGCGACCGGCTCGACATGCGCGAGGAGATCGACCCGCGGTTGTGCACCATGCCCATCCCGTCGTTCATGATCCAGCCGCTGGTGGAGAACGCGGTGGGTCACGGCATGCGCGCCGACGGCTCGACGCTGCACGTGGTCATCTCGGCGAGGCTCGAGGGCGACTCGGCGATTCTCACGGTGGCCGATGACGGTGCGGGCATCCCGACGGAGCGGTTGCCACACGTGCTCGAGCCCGGCTACGGCAAGGGGCTGGGTATCGCGATGCGCAACGTGCACGACAGGTTGCGTGGGTACTACGGCCCCGAGTGCGAGCTCTCGATCGACAGCACGGAGGGTGTGGGGACGTCGGTCAACCTGGTGATCAGTCCCGCTCCCGTGGGCGACTAGCCCGGAGTTCATACTCCAAGCACCGTAATCATCCATCCGTACCATTGCGCCGGGCGGGGAGTGTTTCCGTCCGGCCGCAGCGTATCTACTCCCTATGCCCGACGCGCCATTCGCGCGCTTCAGCCGTCTTGGGTGTCTTGAGGTCGCTTTGGGGGCGGCCGTCCCGACGGCAGGGCACAAGGGGGAATGGACCATGAAGAAGGCCGTATCAGGGGTGCTCGTTGCCCTTTGCATCGCGCTGGTGATGAGTCTGGCGATGCCGCTCATTGCGAGCGCCGACTCGCAGGTACCGTGGGAATCGGGCTTGCAGACGGCATCGGTGGACGCCGCAGCGTTCAGGCTGCGTGACTTCCTGAACACGCCCACCAGGGGCCTGTGGGTGGGCATGCCGGGCCTGGGAGACGGTTTCCGCGCGGAGCAGGAGTGCGTCTTCAGTCAGTACATGCCGGTGCCGTTCAAGATCACGTACAACTCGGCGACCGGACTCGCGACCATCGTCGCGTCGTTCTCCGCGGGGCCGGTGAGCTACAACGTGGGGCCGGCCGGCGCACCCAACTGCGTCGAGGTTCGGCTGCGCCCCGGAAGCAACGGATGGGGTGAGCCCATCGCCATGGCGGTGAACGGCGTACCCATTCCCAACCTCGCCCACCCGGGCGACACGGCGCCCGCCTACTCACGCATCTACGACTACCACCTCGACTTTCCCGAGCGCGCGACGTTCGAGATGACCGGCGTGCTGCTGCTCCAGGGCTACACGTGGCAGCAGGCCGACCGGAACTACGTCGAGTTCACCGTGGGTCGCGTTCCGCCCAACAACGTGGCGCCCTTCGGCTCCATCGGCGGGCCGTACACGGTGCCTGAGGGCTCGTTGACGATGCTCTCGGCCATGGCGACCGATCCTGATGGCGACGCGCTCACCTATCAGTGGGACCTGAACGGTGACGGCGCTTTCGAGCTGACCGGTGCTTCGGTGCCGTTCGACGCGACCGGGATCGATGGCGTGTCCGGCGGCGGCACCTCGGTGCCGGTCAACCTGCGCGTGACCGATGAGCACGGTGCGTCGATCGACGTCGCCGGCGCCATCGCGGTCACCAACGTCGCCCCCGTGGTGGGCACGATCAACATGGTTCCACCGCTCATCCAGCTGGGTGACGTGGCCAACGCACGCGCCGAGTTCTTCGACCCGGCCGACATCGGCTCGCACACGTCGCTGTGGAGCTGGGGCGACGGTTCCGCCAGCGCAGGCACGGTGGCAGGGCTCACCACCATCGGTGATCACCTCTACGGTAGCGCCGGTCTCTACGGCGTTGGCGTCACGGTGGATGACGGCGACGGCGGCGTGGGAGCCTCGTTCCTCGCGGACGCGGTGACCGTCAACGCACCGCCGGTCCCGGCCATCTCGGGCGCGCTCGACTGTCCTGAGGGCGGCACTACCACGCTCATCGGCGACGCGACCGACGCGTTTGGCGGCGTCATCGCCGATACGGACTTCGCGTGGGACTTCGACCTCGACGGTGCGACCGACGCCATCGGCCGCAGCGTCTCGTTCGATGCGAGCGCCATCGACGGTCCGGCGACGCGCACGGTGCGCCTGACCGTGACCGACAGCCTGGGTGGCGTGGGCACGACCACCGCGGTCGTCAGCATCTACAACGTGGCGCCCACCGCCACGATCGCCTCGGCTCCCTCGGCGCTCTATCAGCTTGGGGATCCGGTCTCGATTGGCGTCGAGGTCTCTGACGCGTCGGCTTCCGACGCGGCCGGCCTGCGTGCGTTCATCGACTGGGGCGACGGCACGGACGTCGAAGAGGTGCCGGTGGTGAACTCCACGTTCACGGGCACGCACCTCTACAGCGCAGCCGGCACCTACGTGGTTCACACCACCATCACCGATGACGACGGCGGAGTGACCGCCGGACCGTCGGCCGATGTCGAGATCAACACGCCACCGCAAGTCAGCCTGGCCGCTGCCAGCGTGACCCAGGGTGGGGCGCTGACGCTTGACGCGATGGCCTCAGACGCCGATGGGGATCCGCTGACCTACGAGTGGTGTCTGGACGGCGACGGCTGCTGGGACGATGCGCTGGCGAACCCCGCACCGTTCTCGGCGGCCACGTTCGATGGGCCCGGCTCGGTGCTCGTGCACGTGCGCGTGTCCGATGACCACGGCGGCATCGTCGTGGGTGAGGCGCCGATGACGATACTCAGCGCTCCGCCTGTGGTGGGGCCGATATCGGTCAGCGCCGCGGTGGTGCCCGTGGGCACCTCGATCACGGCGCGCTCGGCGGTGTCGAACCCGTTCACCAGTGAGGTCATGACGGCCCGCTTCCTGTGGGGCGACGGCTCGACCGGCGCGGCGCTGCCGTGCACCACGCTGGCTTCCGGCTCCCACGCCTACACGACACCGGGCGTCTACACGGTGACCCTCGAGGTGGCCGATGACGACGGCGAGTGCGTGCGCGTGGGCTACGAGTTCGTGGTCGTCTACGACCCCACCGGTGGGTTCGCGACCGGCGGCGGCTGGATCATGTCGCCGCAGGGCGCCTACGCGGCGGACGTCGCGCTGAGTGGTAAGGCGAGCTTCGGCTTCGTCTCCAAGTATCTGAAGGGAGCCACCGTACCCAGTGGCTCGACCGAGTTCCAGTTCCATGCGGCAGGGTTCAACTTCCACAGCAATGTCCAGCAGTGGCTCGTGGTCAATGGTGGCGGGACCAACGCCCAGTTCAAGGGCTCCGGCTCGGTGAACGGCGTCTCCGGCTACGACTTCATGATCTGGGCCACCGATGGCGGCAAGACCGGTGCAGACACGTTCCGCATCAAGATCTGGCCGGCTGGCGATGATGCGCATCCGGTCTATGACAACGGCGTCCAGCAGGCGATCGCCGGCGGATCGATCGTGGTGCATCGCTAGGCCGCGCATCCGCCATCCGTATGATTCGCACCGCTGGGTCGTGTGGGGAGGTCTGAAGAGAGGTACAGCTGACACAACAGACGCCGGGGTTCCCCGATCCCCCGGTTCCGGCAGGAAGGGTGCCCCGCCCAGGCGCCCTTCCCTGCGTTTGCCCCAAAGTGCCCGTCGCGGGTATACTCGCGCGGCACGATATGCGGAGAGCTGTCCGAGTGGTTGAAGGAGCACGACTGGAAATCGTGTGTGCGGCTTTGAACCGTACCCAGGGTTCGAATCCCTGGCTCTCCGCCAGAACACACGCCGAAGGCCGCCGATCTCGGCGGCCTTCGTTCATGTAACGAGGCTCGCACGTGGAGACCGATCGCAGCATCGTGATCATCGGTGCCGGTCCGGCCGGGCTCGCCGCCGCTCATGCGGCCGCCGAGCGCGGCCTGCGTCCCCTCGTGCTTGAGGCCGGCTCCCAGGTGGGCGGCCTCGCCCGCACCGTGGTGCACCACGGCAACCGCATCGACATCGGCGGGCACCGCTTCTTCTCGCGATCCGAGCGCGTCATGGCGTGGTGGCTCGGCGTGTTGCCGCTCCAGGGCGCACCGGCCGCCGACGACATCGCGATGGGGCGCGACGTGCCGCTCGATCACACGCCCGGCGCTCCCGACCCCGAGGTCGACGAGCGCGTCATGCTCGCACGCCGACGCGCATCGCACATCTACTACCTGGGCCGCTTCTTCGCCTATCCGGTGCGTCTGACCCTCGACACGCTGCGCAAGCTCGGTCTGGCCCGCACGGTGCGCATCGGAGCGTCGTACCTGGCCGCTCGGCTGCGTCCCCGTGAGGAGCGCTCACTCGAGGACTTCTTCATCAACCGCTTTGGCCGCGCGCTCTACGAGCTGTTCTTCCGCGACTACACCCAAAAGGTCTGGGGCGTCCCGTGCGATCAGATCGACGCCGAGTGGGGGCGTCAGCGCATCAAGGGCCTCTCGGTGACCGAGGTCGTCCGACACGCACTCACCTCACTGGGGCGCACCGCTGACCCCATCGAGCAGCGGGGCACCGAGACGAGCCTCATCGGCTGGTTCCTCTACCCCAAGCTGGGGCCGGGGCAGCTGTGGGAGGAGGTCGCTCGGCGCGCCGAGGAGCTGGGCGCGCGCATCGAGCTTGGCTGCGAGGTGGTGGGCGTGGGGGTCGAGGGCGGTCGCGTGGTGTCGCTGAGCGTCATAGAGACGGCCACGGGACGGGTCGACGTGCTCCACGTGGACTGTCCGGTGCTGTCGAGTATGCCGCTCGCGGACCTCGTCGCCCGTGCGACCGGCGACGCCGTGCCCGAGCGGGTGGCCCAGGTCGCCGCCGAGCTCCCGTTCCGCGACTTCATCACGGTTGGCCTGCTCGTCGATCGCGTCGCCGATGAGGACCGGACCGGCGCCCCGCTTCGCGACAACTGGATCTACATGCAGGACCGAGACCTCCGCGTGGGCCGCGTGCAGATCTTCAACAACTGGAGCCCCTATCTCGTGGCCGAGAAGGACGCCACCTGGATGGGGCTCGAGTACTTCTGTGCGGTCGACGACGACCTGTGGCGGATGTCCGACGACGAGCTGGTCGCGTTCGCCGCCGATGAGCTGGTGCGCTCCGGCCTGCTGCCCGACGCCAGGGTTCGAGACTCGCTCGTCTTGCGGGTCGAGAAGGCGTACCCGGCGTACTTCTCGGCACATGGGCGCATCGACGAGGTGCGGGCGTGGGCGGACTCGGTCGAGAACCTGTTCGTGATGGGGCGCAACGGCATGCACCGCTACAACAACATGGACGACTCGATGCTCACGGCGTGGGCGGCACTCGACGCCGCAACCGGAGCTGGCACCCGCGACAGCGTGTGGGCGGTCGATTCCTCAGGAGCCGCTGCCGAGTAGGGGCGGTTCGTGCGACAATCTGCCCACCTCCCACGAGGGTCAGCCGGCACTGAGCTTGGGCGCGAGGACACATGAGCGACACCGACAACACCATGCTGCCAGACAGCGACGCATCGAGTGGCGAGCTCGACTTCGTCGAAGATGCGGACGCCGGCGCGGATGTCTCGGTCGAGCCATCACGGCCCACACTGGGGTGGGGGATCGTGATCGCGGGTCTCGCTCTGATCGCCGTCTCGATCGCGGGCTCGCTGGTCGCGTTCGACGCGTACGGGCGCGGCGCGCGTGTGCCTGTCGCCGCAGGCGGTGCGCCGGAGGTCCTGCTGGCGCCCACCGGCCCGGCTGCGGTGCTGTCGCTGGAGTCGCGCGGCGTCCGCGGCGCCCGCGTCCTGGAGGCAAGCCAACATCTGAGCGCCAAGCCGGTAGACCTCACCAGCATGGTCACCACCAACATGGCCGAGGCGGTCTATCCGCCGCCTGCGCTCGACGCGGCCGCCGCCTACAGGTCGCTTATCTCGACGGACAACTACCTCTACGTCGCCACCCGCTTGGGGGTCGCGCGTCGACTCGAGCGGCTCACGACCATGGCCGACTTCGCCGCGCGCTTGAAGGCCGGCGAGGAGGCCGGTGTCGAAGGCGCCCAGTTCGGAGCCACGGCGATCCACCTCAACGAGAACGGCGAGACGCGCTTCGTCTACGCCACGCTTCCGCGCATCGATGACGACATCGTGCTGCTCGTGAATGCGTCGTACTTCATGGACGGGACCCCGGAACAACTGAGGCAAGAGCTTCGCAAGTCAGGGGCGCGTCTCGGGCTCGTTGTCATCGTTGCCGATGAGGGCGATCCGACGGTCGACGACACGGCCCGAGACAAAGCCGTCCAGTTTGGCGAGCTGATCGCCGGGGGGCTGTGACATGAAGAACAAACCCCTCGCACTGGTCCTGGGCGCCATCACGCTCCTCGCCGCCGTCCTGCGGCTGTGGGGCATTGGCTCGCAGCCACTGACGCTCGACGAGATCATGACGCCGGCGACTGCGGTCAGCTACGTCCACCTTGGCGTGCCGGGCCCCACGATGCCGTTCCACCCCAACCTGCGAAACATACTCATCGACTTCTCGCTGCATCTGTTTGGGCCGAGCGCTGCCGGCATCAAGGGGTGGAGCCTGCTGTTTGGCACCCTGTGCGTGCCGCTGGTCGGGCTGCTCGTGTGGAGGGTGTCTCGGAGCATCGCGGCGTCGGGCGCCGTTGCGCTCCTCATCGCCACTGACCCGCTGATGCTCGACTTCTCGCGTCAGGCCATCCAGGAGATATGGACCACCTTCTTCTGCCTGCTGGCACTGTGGCTCGTGTCGTTCCTGCTCGACACCGATGATCGGTGGGCGTGGATCGGCCTACCCATCGCGGCCGGTGTCGCCTTTGGCTGCGGTGTCGCCTCGAAGTTCTACGTGGTGCCGCTCGAGGCGGCGGCGATGCTCTACCTGGGCTGGATCGCCCTGCGGCGCCGCGGCTGGGCAGATGCGGTCTGGGTCTCGGGCTCGATCCTGGGCGTGTCGTTCCTCACGTTCGTGCTCACGTACGCACCGTGGTTTGGCAACGGGCACTCGGCCGTCGAGTGGTTCGCCTACCAGCGAGCGCTGGTCGAGACCATCTCGACCCACTCGTTCCAGTTGGGACTCAACCGCTTCATCCAGCCGGTGCTGTGGTTCAACAAGCCGTTCGTGGGCTGGATGGACATGCAGTACGCGCGTCCACTGCCCGCGGTCGCCGTGGCGGCGGGCAATCCGTTCACGTGGCTGATGGTGTTCCCCGCCGCGATCTACCTGCTCGTGCGCCGCAGGAACTGGTACGCCAACCGCGTCATGCAGGGCTTGTTCTGGGTGTCGTACCTGCCCCTCGCGTTCGCGGGTCGATTCATCTACGTGTTCTCGGCGGTCATCGTGCTGCCGTTCGCGTTCGCGCTGCTCGCTTTGGCGTTGGTGGATCTGGCGAAGCGCTACGGCACATGGCTGTTCTACGGGTACCTCGTGATAGCCGTGCTGAGTGCGCTGCTGCTCGATCCCGCGGCCGTGGGAGGCACGCTGCGCTTCAACTACCTCAAGCCGCTGGTGCACTACGAATCGAGCGGGCCGCTCATACCTCCGATTGAACAACAGCTGAAATAGGGGAGTGCCGCCCCGCACCGGGTATGAGCCCCTTGAAAGCACGGGAGGGGCCGCTCCCGACAGGTTCGTGTCACCCTCGAGTCGCGCTGGAAGCGACCGCCTCCTCCAAGAGAGGGGGTGTTTGAGATGAGGATTCGTCCCGCTCTGTTGCTCGCCTCTGCGCTTATCGTGGCGATGATGGTGTCCGCCGGCGTCGCCGGTGCCGAGATGCCCGGTGTCGATCCGCCGCCTACTTCCACGAGTGCGGCAGCGTCTGTAAGTGACACCGCTACTGCGGGTGTCGAGCACCATTGGGTCGAGCAGGCGATGGGCGTCATGCCCTACACCGAGCCCGGTGGTACTGAGGCGCAGGCGATCGATGTCGCGAAGCGGTCGCTGACCCAGCTTCCTCCGGGGGTGGCCAAGGCCGCTGACCGCGGCTACGCGAGCGCCCAAGAGATCGTCACGCTGGGCAAGGCGCTTCAGAAGTCGAGCCCCACGGTCGTGGGTCACGAACTGATCGTGTGGAACGGCCGACGGGCCGTGCGGGTGTTCGTGAACCAGGACGGCGCGATCACCGTCATGGGTGCCGGCACGCCGTGGCTGCTTGCCACCAAGACAGTGCCCGTGACCGATCACGGCGACAAGGACGCGGCGAGCATCGCCAGAGGCGCGATGGCGCTGGGCCGCAACTTTGGTGCGGCAGCCGCCGACAAGGCTGTGGTGAGCGCGCATGCTGTGGGTTTCGCGAACGCGAACGGTGACCACTTGGTCATCCGCGTCACGCCCGACGGGCGCGTCTCATATCCCGCATGGTGAGCCGTGAAGGGGCGACCGGGGCCATGGGTGCGCATCGTGCGCCGACGGTCCTGATTGCCCCACTCGCGCGCCCTCGGTATACTGCCCTATTGCCGCTCCCTGCAAGGGGAGTGCGTCACCTCGCGGAGGGGTGGCAGAGTGGTTGAATGCGGCAGTCTCGAAAACTGTTAGTCGGGTATCCCCCGGCTCGAGGGTTCGAATCCCTCCTCCTCCGCCAG
>CAYOHY010000060.1:0-10502 GCA_964403885.1 uncultured Eubacteriales bacterium | reverse complement strand
AGGAAGTACGCGACGACGGCCGCGATCGCAAGCACGACCAAGAACGCAAGGACTCCCGTCAGGATGCGGCCAAGCGCCGCGGCGAGCCTGCGGCCCGGCGCCACTTCGGGCGTCCACTCTGCTTCGTCAGGAAGAGCAAGCTGCCCTGAGGCCGCGACCTGCGCCTTCTTTGCCTGTTTGCCGGGCTTCGACGGTCCGTATCCATAGTAGGAGCGGTAGTAGTAGTAGCCGCCCGTGTAGTAGCCGTAGCCATACCCGTAACCGGGTCTGTTCTTCGACTCATCGAGGCCCCACACAACGACACCGATGATGCGGGCGCCCACCTTGCCCACCAGCTCCACGGCCTTCAGTGCCGCTTCCTTCGTGGACTCACCGGCCTTGCTCACCATGAGCACGCCGTCGACCCACCGGGCGACAGAGACGGGGTCGGCCACCGCAAGCACCGGCGGGGTATCGATCAGCACCCAGTCGGCCCACTCCTCAAGGCTCTCGATGATCTCCTTCATCTTGGTCGATGCGAGAAGCTCACTGGGGTTGGGTGGCATCTTGCCTGCCGTCAGCACGAGGAGCTGGTCCCCGGCGGGACGCTGCAATGCGCTCTTGAGCGTGTGCGTGCCCAGCAGAACCTCAGACAGACCCACCACGTTGTTGACGCCGAAGAACTGATCGGTCGTGGGCCGTCGGAAGTCGCACGAGACCAAGACGACCTTCTTGCCCGCCTGCGCCAGCGACATCGCAAGGTTCGCCGATACGGTCGACTTGCCTTCGGCAGGAGCTCCCGAGGTGATCAGTAGTGACTTCATATCGTGCTCGAAGTTGATGAAGTCCAGGGAGTTGCGAATGACTCGGTACGATTCGGCTGCGGCCGAACCGGGCGACTCGACGATCGTGAGACGCCGCTTCGCACCCTTCTCAAGCTTGTCCATAGGCACGATGCCAAGCACCGTGGCGCCGTAGACCTTCTCGGCCTCCTCGGTCGACTTGATGGTGTTGTCGAGATACTCGTACAGGAACGCCATACCTAGGCCAAAGACCAGACCCACTGCCAGGCCCAGGGCAGTGTTGCGCAAAGGGTTGGGCTCCACAGGCTTGCTGTTGGGCACCGCGGCCTGGACGACCGCACCGGAACCCGACTCGAGCCGCTCGTTGATCCTCAGCGACTCAAGCTTCTCGGCCAGCGTCGAGTAGGTACCTGTGGCGATCTGAAGCTCAGCGGCCAGGTCATCGGACTTGCCGCTCGACTTGATGCGCTGCCCCAGCGCGAGGATGTCGCTCTTCGCCTGGTCAAGGCGCTGCTCCACCTCGTCCGCGGCTTCCTTGATCGATGCGCGCTTGCGCTCCCTGGACGCGGCAACGTACTTCGCGGCCATCGTGTTGGCGATCTGTGCCGCCTCTTCAGGTGTTGACGCGCGTGCAGTAAGGGCGACCACGTTTGTCTGCCCGATACCGACCACATCGACCCGCTTCAGCAGGACCTCAGGCGACTCCTCGAGCCCGAGCTCCTTGATCGTGGCCTCCGCTACGGGCCGGACCTCGATGAGCTGGACCTGGGTCTGCAGCGCCCGCTCAGGCTGGCTCGAGAGGTCCGGGAGCACCTGACCCAACAGCGCCGAGGCGGTGTCCTTCTCCTGGATCAGCACCTTCGCCTGAGCTTCGTAGACCGCGGGCTGGATGAGCGACACCGCGAGTGCCACCGCGCCCACGATCAGTGTCGCCAAGAGGATGACGCCCCTGCGGGCGACGATTACGTTGAGATAGTCGCGAAGTTCCACGGTACCGTGGGCCCCTTCTGCTGAGCGATCTGCGGACTACTTCTTGGGAGCCGGCTTGGGCTCGGTGCCTGTCTTGTTGAAGCGGGCAAGGAACCACGCGTCCTCGCCCGCGACCTGCTTCTTGATGGCGACGATGTCGGCGTAGCCGTTCTCGTGATCCTCATCCATCTCAACGGCGAGTGTCACCGTGTTGGGCCCGGGCCGAACTTTGCCCACGGTGATCTCACGGACCTTCCCGTCGACATACTCCTGCGTGATGGAGCTGCTCTTCTTCTGCTCGGCGATGATGGTGTTGAGCAGTGCGATGTCGACGGTACCGGGATCCGGAAGCTCGGCCGCTACCGCTTCGGCAGCCTCGCCTTGGCGTGACGACGAGGCCCACGCGACGTACCACGTGTTCCCGTAGCGCCTCATCGCGATCACACCGGGTGCGGCCGTACCGTCACGGAACGTGATGCGGGAGTTGAGGAACGCCTCGTCACCCTTGCGGTCCACGGACACGATCTTGAGCGATGTCACATCACCGGCGACGAGTCGCTTCATCACGCGCTGTGATTCGACCTGCTCGGCCCACAGACGAAGCGCGAACTCCTTGGGCATCCCGTCGGGCAAAACCAGCTCTTTGCTGCCGGCCGTCGCCGTGGTGGGAGCCGAGACAGGCGCGCTGGGGCCGTCCGGTGCTGTGAAATCCGCAACCAGATCACTGACGAGCGTCATGCCGTCGAAGTAGTAGAACGCGCCGCCGAAGGCCGCGAGGGCGACGACGAGCAGAAGCGTCGAAAGAACGACCGCGAGACGGGATGTGCCCTGCTGCTTCTCCATGCTACGACTGCACTCCCTGGGTGTGCGTGGTCCGGCAGGTCCAACGCGTGGGCGTACCACGGAAGATTATACGGGTTAAGAGGGGTTCAATACCACACAAACCCGCAGGTGAGCACAGCCGCAATGGTGCTCTAGGGCTGAGAACCCAACAGGGGCACCTGTCGAGCGTCCAATGAGCTTGTCGCCCTGCGCGACTCGACAAGATCCTTGAGCGTGCTCGGGCTGGTCTCGAACGCCGCCGAGACGGCCGAGGACAGCTCCTTTGCGACCGCCTCGCGCACGGCCTCGTCAAGGAACGGCAGACCCGCAGCGACGGCCACAGCCTCGTCGCCGGTGAGCGCGCGCTCTCCCGGCGACACGAGCGTGAGCTTCCCGTCGCGATAGGCGCTCACACCCACAGGTACCGACATCCGGATGCCGCCCGCCTGGTCGATCAAGCGCGCCCACTCCTCAGAGTGCACCACGATCCAGGGAAGCGTGCCCCCGGTCTGGGACGACAGGGCCTGCGCCACCGCCGCTCCCCCACCAAAAGGCAGCGACTCGCGGGCGGTGCGAGCGCTCGTGCCACTGACTGTGACCTGCGCGAACGTGTCCGGCAAGGACACGGTACCCGTCTTCGTGTCGATGACGAAGACCACCGAGGCGAGCTCTGTACCCTCCTCATCCGGGGCAGACGCGATCACGAGCACCTTGTCGACCGACGCCTGCGACCCCGGGAGTTGCACCAGGCCCAGGAAGTACGCAACCGCACCGGCGGCCAAGAACGCGACGCCTAGAAGCGCGCCCAGAAGTGCCGCTTTGGTCGCTCCGCTCACCGGGCCTCCTGCTCCTTGAGAAAGTCCATCGTCCCGTCGGCGATTCCTTGGGCCAACTTGTCCTGATAGTGCGGACTTGCGAGCAACCTGTCCTCGACAGGGTTGGAGAGAAAGCCTGTCTCCACAAGGACCGAGGGGACTGTGGCCCAGTTGAACCCCGAGAGGTCCTGCCGGGGTTTGATCCCACGATCCATCGCACCGGTGGCCCCAACAGCACCCAACTGTACGAGCTGCGCCGCTCGCTTCGAACGCGCAGCGAACAGACGCGTCCACTTGTTGGAAGCGGGATACAACGTCGAGATTCCGGAGGTGGCGGAGTCGGGACTGCCGTCGCCGTGGATCCTGACGAAGAGGTCCGCATGCTGTCGGCTTGCGATCTGGGCCCTCTCGGCGTTGCTCAAGTTCACATCGTTGGTGGTGCGTGTCATGACCACCCTCACGCCCTGCGCCTCGAGTCGCCGCTTGAGGTTCATCGAGATCTGGAGGGCGATCTCATACTCGGGGATACGCGTCTCGGTTCCGGTGGCACCACCGGTGACCTTGGCTTTCGTGGTCTTCGACCCGGGCCCCACCGGCTCAGGCGATGCGTCAGAGCGGGCCTGGTGTCCGGGGTCGATACAGACCACCCACCGAGCGGCTGGCGCGACGACAGGCGTCGTGGTCTTCGGGGTGGGTGCGACGACCTCAACCGACAAGATGACCGGCGTACCAACGTCAACGAGGGTGCCCGCGCGCGGGTCCTGGCCGGCCACGCGCCGGACGGCACCGGCCGCACTCGCCTCTTCGGAACGGATCTCGATCTTGAAGCCGGCCGCGGTCAGGATCGTGCGGGCCTCCTCGAGGGCCATGCCGTCGAGATCGGGCACTTCGACGGTACCCGCCGACACCGTGGCGGGAGTCGAGACCGCAACCGAGTCAGCCGATGCGAGCGACACACGCGGAACGGCCGCTCGGCGAGTCGAAGCCTTGACCACGTAGGTGCCCGCGGCCAGCATCATCGCGCCGACCACAGCGACAGCGATGAAAGCGGCCAAGGCGCCACCGCTCGTACGCGGCCGAAGCCTTGGTACGCGAACCTTCGATGCGGGCACGCGTAGACGCATGTGATCCTTTCATGGTGGGCCCGGCAGGACTCGAACCTGCAACCCAGGGATTATGAGTCCCCTGCTCCGCCATTGAGCTACGGGCCCCCGTGACGACCCGTACGATGATAGCGCAAGCAGGCTTCGTGTCGCGCCCGACGGTCGGACACAGAGCAGATTCGCAAACCCGAGATACATCTGAGAATCACTGTTGCAAACCCTGCGCCTCGTTGCGTATACTTCCGCTCGCACCTTGCGAGGCGCACATTCCTCGGTAGCTCAATGGTAGAGCATTCGGCTGTTAACCGAAGGGTTGTAGGTTCGAGTCCTACCCGGGGAGCCAACGACATCAAAGCGGGTCCGCTACGGCGGGCCCGCTTTCGTTTGTGTAGCGAACCTTGCCGCTTCACGGGCGGCCCAATGCAAAGAACGACCCCGCGATCGCGGAGCCGTTCTTCTTGGATCATGGTTGTGTGAGGAGCCCTACTCGAGATAGTCGCGCAGGCGGCTCGAGCGCGACGGATGACGCAGCTTGCACAGCGTCTTGCTCTCGATCTGGCGAATGCGCTCGCGGGTGACGCCGAACTCACGGCCCACCTCTTCAAGCGTGCGAGGGTGGCCGTCGATGAGCCCGAAGCGCAGCTCGATGACCTTGCGCTCGCGCTCAGAGAGACCGTCGAGCACCTTGCCGAGCTGCTCCTGAAGCATCGAGAAGCTGGCGGCGTCCGGAGGAACGACCGCTTCGCCGTCTTCGATGAAGTCTCCCAGCTGTGAGTCCTCTTCCTCGCCGATCGGCGTCTCAAGGCTGACCGGCTCCTGGCTGATCTTGAGGATCTCGCGCACGCGCTCGGCGGTCATGTCCATCTTGTCGCCGATCTCCTCGGGGAGCGGCTCGCGGCCGAGCTCCTGGAGCAGCTGGCGCTGGATGCGGATCAGCTTGTTGATGGTCTCAACCATGTGCACCGGGATGCGGATGGTGCGCGCCTGATCGGCGATGGCGCGGGTGATCGCCTGACGGATCCACCACGTGGCGTACGTCGAGAACTTGAAGCCCTTGGTGTAGTCGAACTTCTCGACCGCACGGATGAGGCCCAGGTTGCCCTCTTGGATCAGGTCGAGGAACAGCATGCCGCGGCCCACGTAGCGCTTGGCGATCGAGACCACCAGTCGCAGGTTGGCTTCCACGAGCTGCTGCTTCGCGTCGATGCCCACCTGCTCGATGCGGTGGAGGCGACGCTTCTCGGCGCGGTCGAGCTCGATCTTGCTCTCAAAGGCCTCTTCGAGCTTGTCGCCTGCCTCGAGCCCGGCCTCGATCTTCATGGCGAGGTCGATCTCCTGCGCGGCGTTGAGGAGCGGCACCTTGCCGATCTCCTTGAGGTACATGCGCACCGGGTCGCCAGTGAGAGGTGCCAGGTTGGTGTCGCCCACGCGCTTCTTGGGCTTCTTCTTGCCCGCCTTTGCGGGAGGCGGCTTGGGGAGCTCGATGTCGACCACAGCGGCCTCGGAGGTGTCGACGTCCTCGTCGTGCTCCAGATCCGGCTCCGCAGGCTCCGCCTCAGCGACCGTGGCCGCGACGGCGTCGACGTCCAGGACGTGCGAAGGATCTTCGACGACCTCGATACCCACATCCTTGAAGTGGACGTAGACCCGCTCGACCTGATCGTCAGAGAGGTCCTTGTCGGACAAGACGCCCTGGATCTCCTCGTCGGTGAGATTGCCCTTCGAGGAGCCCATCTTCACGAGCATCGCTATCTCGGGCATGTCCAACTCGGGCGGCAGCTTGGTCGCCTTCTTGGAAGCCTTCTTGGCGGCGGGAGCGGCCTTGGCTGTGGCCTTCTTAGGTGCTTTCACCGGGGTGACGTCTTCAGCGGCCTTATCGGCCTTCTTGGAAGCCTTTGCGGATGCGGGCTTCTCTTCAGCGGCCAGCTCTGCGGACTTCTTGTTACGCGCTGGGGTCTTCGGCTTGTCTGCCACGCTTCTCCTCAACGAGTTCGTCGATCATTTCGTTTCAGCGGTGCCGCGGCGCAACTCAGCGAGAGAGCGCTCAAGAACCGTGAGCTCTTTGAACAAATCGTCATACTCAGCCGAATCCTTGAACGATTCCGGCTGCTTGAGCCTACCTTTACCAGCGGCAATTCGCCGCTCGAGGTCCAACTCCTTGAGCTTGCGCTCGAGATCGTCGGCCATCTCCTCGGCGTCTGTACCCGTTTGGCCCGCGAGCTCACTGCCCGACAAGGCCTCGGCTGCGCCAGGTACGCGCTCGGCGATCAAGCCCACCAGGGCCGCAGGACTCGCCGAGTCACCCGCCTCGGCGATCACCTGAGCGATGCCGTTGTACAGCGGGTCCGCCAAGAGTCCCTGTGCAAGCAAATCCTGTGCCCTCGAACGCAGTCTGGGCACGCTGACCAGCAGGCTCAGGTACTCCCGCTCAAAGCGGGACTCGAGGGACAGACTCAACCCGCCGACCACGGCGGCCGGCTCCGGCTCGTTGTCGCCGGGTGCGGGCGCGGGTTTCGACTCAGCGAGCCTCGCGAGCACGATGCGCGGCTCTGTGAACAGCTGGCCTGCGATATAGCCCGCGTACTCGCGGCCCGTCTCGGTGTCTTTGATGGGTGCGATGACGTCGATGGCGTCACGAAGTGCACGGTCGCGCTGCTCAGGGCGATCGAGGTCCCAGCGGGCGAGCCTGCGGTCGATCGCGAAGCGAAGGAGTGGTACGGCCGCAGCCACCACGGACTTCATCGCATCGGCTCCGTTCGCGCCCACGAAATCGGCGGGATCCATGGAGTCGGGCACCACCGCGACCTCGAGCTCGACGCGCGAGGCCCACGAATCGGTGGTCGCGTTGCGATCGATGAACTGCACGGCCTTGTCGGCGGCGCGCATGCCGGCCTCGTCGCCGTCGAAGAGGTAGACCACACGCTTGGCGAACCGTCCAAGGAGCTTGACGTGCTGCGCGGTCAGAGCGGTTCCCAGGGTCGCGACCGCGCTGTTCAGTCCTGCCTCGTGCAGCGCGATCACGTCGGTATAGCCTTCGACCACGATCGCGGTGCCTGAAGCGGTGATCGGACCTTTGGCGCGGTCGATCGCGTACATGTTGGCCGACTTGTGAAAGACCGGCGTGTCGTTGGTGTTGAGGTACTTTGGCTCGCCTGTCCCCAGGACGCGGCCACCAAAAGCGACCACGCGGCCCTGCAGGTCTGCGATGGGAAACATGATGCGCTCGTAGAAGCGGTCCTTGAGCTGACCCGAGTCAGACCGCAGTGCAAGGTTCGCACCGACCATCTCATCGGGCGTGTAGCCCTTGCTGGTGAGGTGTGCCACGAGCGCACCGCGCCCGGACGCGAACCCGATGCGCCACGACTTTGCGACGTCACTCCCAAAACCGCGACCGGCGAGGTACTCCCTGGCCTTTGTGGGGCCGGGCTCTCTCGAGCCGGTCAGCACCCGATGGTAGTAGGCCGCCGCCTCCTCAAGCACGGCGTAGAGGCGCTCTTTGTGCCCTCTGGGCACGCCGCCTTGCTCCTCATGCAGCTCGATGTTGGCGCGCTCGGCCAGAATGCGCACGGAGTCCGGGAAGTCGACACCGTCTGTGCGCATCATGAACCCGAAGACGTCGCCCCCCAGTCCGCAGCCGAAGCAGTGCCACAGCTGTGTGGCGGGATCGACCTTGAACGAAGGGGTCTTCTCTCCGTGGAAGGGGCACAGGCCCCAGAAAAGGCGGCCCTTCTGGCGAAGCACGACACGCTCGGAGATGAGGGAGACGACTTCAGTGGCGTCGCGCACGCGCGCGATGTCCTCATCGGTGATTCGACCCACGACGCCTCTCCCCCTTTCCTCAACGCTCGACTTCCCAGGCGGGCCCAAGACCCGTGTCCGCAAGCAGTAAGTATCTCACATGCCGCTCGAAGGATGGCTCCGGACGGTGATGCGCCGGAGGCATGGGAACCACGTCCATCGAGCAGGAGGACGCGCCGGCTCAGACCAGCCACTTCTTGGGCACGAAGAGCCGCTCGAACTCGCGGATCGCGTAGCGGTCAGTCATGCCCGCGACGTAGTCGACCACGCGCTGGACGTGTTCGGTCTCATCGGCGAGCGCGTGCTCGGCGGGAAGCTCCTCGGGATGCGCGAGGAAGTGCTCGAAGATCATCTGCACCACTCGGTAGGCGCGGGGCTCCTCGGCCTTCGCACGGTCCGAGAGGTAGACGTTGTCGAACAGGAAGCTGCGTAGCTCCATCATCGCGTCCCAGACCGGCTCAGACATCACGATCTCCGGCGAGTCCGCGGAGTTCTCGATCATGTCCGTCACCATCGTGGTGATGCGGACGCCGTGATGACGGCCGAGAACGGCCACGGGTCCGGGCGGGAGGTCGGATTCACTCAGCACCCCGGCACGCATGGCGTCGTCGATGTCGTGGTTCACGTAGGCGATCCGGTCTGCCACGCGAACGATCTGGCCCTCGAGCGTCTCGGGCTTGTGGCCGCCCGTGTGGCCAAGGATGCCGTCGCGGACCTCCCAGGTGAGGTTCAGGCCTTTGCCGTCGTACTCGAGGTGCTCGACGATGCGCAGGGACTGCCGATTGTGCTCGTAGAACGCCGGGGCTCCCGGGAACTGGCCGGCTACCTCGCGAAGACGGTCGTCGAGCGCGGTCTCGCCGATATGGCCGAACGGCGTGTGTCCCAGGTCGTGACCCAGAGCGATCGCCTCGGTCAGGTCCTCGTTGAGCCTGAGGGCGCGGGCGATCGAGCGTGAGATCTGCGCGACCTCGAGTGTATGGGTCAGTCGGGTACGGTAGTGATCGCCCTCGGGAGCCAAGAAGACCTGCGTCTTGTGCGAGAGCCGGCGAAACGCCTTGCAGTGGATGATGCGGTCCCGGTCGCGCTGGAACTCGGTGCGGTACTCGTCCATCGAGACCTCGACGTCGCGGCCTTTGCTCGACGCCGACTTCGCGGCACGCGGAGACAGCCGTTCGAACTCAGCCGCTTCGGCGGACTGCCGAGTCATCACTGCCGCAGTGTCGAGACCCATCGTGCTCCTAGCCGCTCAGCCTGGTCACCAGATACATCACGAAGACAACGGTACCACCGAAGGCCAGCACCGCGCCCGTGATGGCACCTGCGAGCCACCGTCGCGACGATCCATACAGTCCGGAGCCCCACACGCCCAGGGCGCCGCCCATCGCCGCACAGGGCACCACGGGGAGCGCCACCGCCCGCAAGGCGGTCTCGATGCCGGCATCCTTGTAGACGAGCACCGCAAGCGCCGCTCCCCCGCCGATGAGGACCGCGCCCGCGCAGGCGAGCAGCCAGTCGCGCCAGAACGGCCGCTCCCGACGGGAACGACCCTGGATCAGCGGAGAACCCGCCTCCACCCACAACTTGGTGCCCTTCACCTGCAGCCCCCTATGTGTGAGAAGGGCCCGGCCGCTTCGCGCGACCGGGCCCTGTTCAGTGCCTAGCGGTTGTCCGACGCCTTGGCGCTCTCGGCCAGCTTGGCCTGCGCCGCCGCGAGCCGCGCGAGCGGGATGCGGTACGGCGAACACGACACGTAGTCGAGGCCGATGCCGTAGAAGACCTTCACGGACTCCGGATCGCCTCCGTGCTCACCGCACACACCGAGCTTGATCTTGGAGTTGGCCTCACGACCCAACCTGCAGCCCATCTCGACCAGTCGGGCGACGCCCGAGTCCACGGTCTCGAACGGGTTGCGAGACAGGACCTTGCGCTCGAGATAGCGCGGCAGGAACTTGCTCTCGATGTCGTCACGCGAGAAGCCGAAGGTGGTCTGCGTGAGGTCGTTGGTACCGAAGCTGAAGAAGTCAGCGACGGTGCCGATCTCATCGGCGGTGACGGCTGCACGCGGCAGCTCGATCATCGTGCCGATGGGGATGTCGACCTCCACGCCGCACTCGGCCGAGACGGCCGCGAGCACGGCCTGGCTCTCGGCGCGCAACATCTCGAGCTCGGACTTGACGCTCACGAGCGGGATCATGATCTCCGGACGCGGGTCC
>CAYOHY010000059.1:0-10579 GCA_964403885.1 uncultured Eubacteriales bacterium | reverse complement strand
AGGATGTCGAGCTCTCGCTCGGTGCCACGCCGGTCGACATCACCACGACAAGCGTCTACGACGCCTACGGTAACGTGGTGCGCACGCTGGATGCCTCCGGCTCACTCGAGACCTCGACCACCTACGACATCGCGGGTCGTGCCACCACCTCCCAAGACCGTGCCGGTGTGCTGACGCACACCATCTACGACAAGCTGGGTAACGCGACCCAAAGCTGGCGCAGCGCCGAGGGCACAAGCACGAAAGCCGACTGGAGCACCACGATCTACGACGCCGCGGGACGCGTGAGCGCTGAGAAGCGACTGCTATCGAGCGGCACCGTCGTCTCCACGACCACCCACGCCTACGACGCGAGCGGCAGAGAGATCGAGACCGACTCGAGCACGGTGGGCAACTCGCCCGCTCATACGCACTACGACGCGCGCGGCAACGTGGTGGCGTCTTGGGCTGAGGGCGTGTCTGACTACGACACCGCTCACGGCACTTTCACCGGCTACGACGCCTACAGCCGAGAGACCACCACGTATGCTCCCGGCACCACCAACATCGCGTCGCTCAAGACCTACTACCCCGGAGGCGAGCTCAAGAGCGAGACGCTCGCGAACGGCACCTACTCGAAGTTCACCTACGACGACGGTGGCAACCAGGTAGCGGTCACGAAGCCCTCCGACGACGGTACCGAGGTCACCGAGACTAGCGACTACGACCTGGGCGGACGCCTGATCGCCGCCACCGACGAGAACGGCGTCGTCACCACGCACGCATATGACCACCTGGGCCGCGAGGTCATCGCGCAAGGCGAGGGCTCGCCTTCCACCGTTCTCTACAACGCCGCCGGAAACGTGATCGCCAAGGTGGATGCCGACGGCGTCAAGACCCTCACTGTCTACGACAGATGCGGCCGCACCCTCTCCGAGTCGACTGTGGTCGGCACGACGTCCAAGATGACCACCACGGGCTACGACGACTTCGGGCGTGTCGCCTCGACCACCGACCCGGACGGGAGAGTGACCCGAAACGCCTACGACGAGTTCGGTCGTGCAGTGGAGGTCACGCAGACGACCGCGAGCGGTGTGGTCAAGCACGACACTGCGACCTACGACTCGCTAGGGCGCGTGACCGACTCGCTCGAGAGCGTCTCAGGCGTGGCCAAGAGCTACACCTATCCGGTCGACACAGCCGGTCAGACCACGGTCGCTGAGACGCACGGCGGAATCACCACCACGCTCACGCTCGCCTCGACTGGCGATTCCTCGACCGCGACGAGCGCGTGGGACGGCGGGTCGCTCGCGCGCACAGCGGCGACATCGGGCACGGACGCCGCCGGGCGTGCGACCGCGTGGAGCATCGAGGGCCTGTCCTACTCCCGCACCTACGACGCGCCCACGGGCCAGCTCACCGGCTACAGCGCACCGGCGCTCACCGCCACGATCGGTTACAACGATGCTGGCAAGAAGGGCTCCGAGACGATCACCGCGCCGCTCGGCACCTCGTTGAGCCGCGCCTACACCTACACCGACGACTCGCGTCTCGACAAGGTCACCGGCACGGGTGAGCCCACGGCGACCTTCACGTTCGATGGTGCCGGCAACCTCACTGCCGAGACTTGCGGTGCCACATCCGTGGTCATGAGCTACACGACAGACTCCCAGCGCCTGAAGTCGCGCTCTGTGGGAGGCTCCATCGTGACCACCTACACGTTCGACGAGTTCGGGCGCCGCATCTACCAGGGCCCCATCGGCAACCCGACGGCCCAGCAGTTCGGCTACACGGGCACCGGGCGCATGTCGAGCTACATCTCTAGCTCGTGCGTGGCGAGCTACACCTTCGATGCCATGGGGCAGCGCAAGACCTCGGTGGTCACGAGCGGCAGCGCCACCACCACGACCTCGTACTCCTACGAGGGGCTGAACCTGCTCGGGCTCACGGCATCGAGGAGCGACGGTGCCACCTGGTCGGTAACGTACCTGTTCGACGCCGAGGGCCGTGCCTACGCCGGACTGTATCGCTCCGGGGCCACTTCGACCCCGTTCCTGCTCCAGACCACCGACCGTGGTGACGTGGTCGCGCTGACCGACACCGCAGGGCGTGCCTTCGCCGCATGGCGCTACGACGCATGGGGCGTGATCACGGGTGCCTCCACCGCTTCGACCGGTTCTATCACCGCGACGCTTGCCGCCGACATCGCAGCCAGGCAGCCGCTTCGTTACGCGGGATACGTCTACGACTCCGAGACGAGCATGTACTACTGTTCGGCAAGGACCTACGACCCGCTGACGAGGCAGTTCATGAGCAAGGACCCCGCGAAGGCTGACGGGGAGGAGAGTGCGTACCAGTACTGCAGTGGGAATCCGGTGGGTGGAGTGGATCCGACCGGGCTGGAAACACTGGCCCAACACGGAGCGTCCTGCTCGTTCCTGAGCAACCTTCAGACGCACTACCACCAGAAGGATTTCACTGCCGGTAGTGCTCACTATCGGGTTCGTCTGGAGACTCGGTGGTGGTACTCGAGTGGCTGCCACTACAACTCGGGGGATGGAAACCTGAGGTCACATGAAGACTTCTGGGGCAAGAAGGTCTTTGGAGACGCTAAGGTGTCAGTGACGCACCTCGGCGGACCGAAGAATCCCTATTCGATTCGTCTGTATGCGATTGTTCAAACGAACTGGCACAGCGGATTTGCTTCACGGCAATGGAGCAACTCATCCATGAGGGGTGATATGAGCCCAAAGCGCACGTCATTGCCCTATCGGTACTGGTGGGTAGACGGCTGGGAAGTGCGGGTGAAACGTACGGTTGGCTGGCGAACGCTGCTCAGTTGCAGTTACACATCCGATCGTGGGCGATGGAGGTAGTCCAGATGGGCAGCGTAAGGCGTTCCAGGTGGACGATTGTACTGTCGGTCGTGGTGGCGCTCGGTGTGCTTGTTGTGGCGGCGGTCATCTTGATGGACCGCCCGGGGGCAGCCGACATGCGCGAGACGGCAGTGCCCAACCTATTAGGGCTGACGGCCCGCAAGGCGGTCTCAGTTGTCGAGAAACGAGGATTGCGCTCTGCGCTCCTACCCCCCGCGGAGGGCACTGCAAGTACTGGGGCGCCATACGACGTTGCCGTAGTTGTGGGGCAGGTCCCCGCTGGTGGCGTAACGGTGTTGCCTCGGCGCGCCGTGGAGATTAAGATCGTGCGGTTGGTGGCTCACTCGAAGTCAAGTGCTTCGGATCGCAGGGACTGGGTTGAAGAACAGCACGGTCTCGCTGTCCTGCGTCAAGGCGCATGGTTGTGTTCATACTGCCATCAGGAGCAAGATGCCACCCGCTCGTGTGCGCGATGTCACTCCAAGACCACGTATGACAAGCTTCTTCCCGGCAGGGCGGCCGTTGAGTGACCCAGTAGCATTCAAGGGCGCATGATTGGTCGATGGAGACATGTGTTGGAGCTAGCGGAAAAGCAAGCGGCGTGCGCTGAAGAGTGCAGTTACAATCCCCGTCTTCCGCGCGGGCGATTCGATGGCCACCAGGCAATGAGGTACAATCCCGTCCTGCTTGGTCCCAAGGCTGGAAACGCCCAGACAGTTCACACATAGACCCCCGAGTTCATCCTTGTCGTCGGAGAGGTGCTGGAGACAGTGATGCTCACGGAGGACGCGTGAGTCGTTGTCGTTCTTCCTTTGAACGCGAGAGGACGAGGGTTGGCAGTGACCAAGTCCGTTCTAGGCGGGCGCCTAGTACGCCGTCCGATTGTCGCCCAGCCGCTCGCGCAGCGTGACCACGCGTCCGACCACCAACAGCGCCGGTGGCGTGAACTTGGCACGAGCGATCGCGTCCGGGAGCTCACTCAGCGTGGTCACGAGCGTCTCCTGCCGAGGAGTGGCGCCCCAGCGGATCACGGCGACGGGTTCATCGGCGGGACGTCCGCCCGTCATCAGTCCGCTCGCGATCGAGGCGGCGTTGCGCACGCCCATGAAGATGCACAGCGTCTCGGCCGAGGCGCCGATGCGCGCCCAGTCGACGTCCTCGCGCTCCTTGGTGGGGTCCTCATGGCCGGTGACGAACGTGACCGAGGTCGATAGCCCGCGATGCGTGACCGGGATACCCGCGGAGGCGGGCACTGCGACCCCTGAGCTCACGCCGGGTACCACCTCGAAAGGCACGCCCGCGTCGAGCAGCGCGAGCGCTTCCTCGCCGCCGCGGCCGAAGACGTAGGGGTCGCCGCCCTTGAGCCGCACCACGCGCCTGCCGGCGCCCTCGAGCGCCTTGACGATGATGAGGTCGTTGATCGCGGGCTGCTTGATGTAGTCGTGGCCGCCGCGCTTGCCCACGTAGATGCGCTCGGCGTGCATGGGGGCCTGCGCGACCAGGCGCTCGTCCACCAGGTGGTCGTAGATGAGCACCTCGCACGCGCGCACGCGGGCGAGTCCCTTGGCGGTGATGAGGCCGGGGTCGCCCGGTCCCGCGCCCACGAGCGCCACATGCGGTCCGGCGCTCGCGGCACCCTGCGCGGCGCCGTCTTGCAGCCACTCGAGCAGCGCCGAGGGGTCCTCGGCCAGGCCGTCGATCACGCGCTGCATGAGCGCGGGGTCTGCGGCGAGCTCGAGTACTCTCTGGCGTTCGGCGGTGTCGGACAGCTGCGTGCGAGCGAGCACGCGCACGGCGGCCAGAGCGTCGAGGTAGGCCTCCCACTCGGGGCCGTAGCGCTCCTCGATGTCGCGGCGGATCGAGCCGGCGAGCGTGGGGGAGGCCCCGGAGGCGCTCACGGCGATGCGCAGTCGTCCTCGGCGGACCTGGGCGGGCACGATGGTGTCGCCCTCGGCCGCGTCGGAGCCGGCGTTGAGCAGGCAACCCGCGGCGCGCGCATGGGTGGCGACCGCGGCGTCGACCTCGGCGTCTCCGGTGGCCGCCACGGCGAGGAACGCGCCGTCGAGGTCGGTCGCCTGGTACGCGCGCGGCAGCAGCGTGAGCGCGCCCTCGGCGGCGAGTGCGGCGATGCCGGCGGTCGACTCGGGGGCCACCACCGTGACCGTCGCGCCGCCCTGCAGCAGCGAACGCGTGCGGCGCTCGGCGAGCTGGCCCCCGCCCACGACCACGCACACCCTACCCGTCAGGTCGACGAACAGGGGGGTCATCGGGCGCGGCTGGGGGATGGGGGCGAAGTCGTCCATGCGGTCCTTCTCGGTGGTTGTGGTGGTGCAAGCATGGCATACCCATGCACCGCTGAGTATGTGCGGTGCTATCCTCAGCCCGTTGGTCGCGGCGTACCCAGCGGCCGCGTCTTGATCTCGGGCAAGGTGGAGGTGTGTCGTGGCTCTCGTGGTGATCACCGGCGGTTCGCGCAGCGGCAAGTCCTCGGCGGCTGAGCGCCTGGCGCAGACGCGCCGTGACGACGCCGTGGTGGTCGTGGCTCCGCACACGGGCGACGACGAGGAGATGCGGCGTCGCATCGAGAAGCATCAGGCGGCCCGGCCCGCGGGCTTTCGCGTGGTCGAGGCGCACGTGGGCGGCGAGTGGCGCGCTTCGATCGCGCCCGACGACTGCGTGATCATCGAGTGTCTGGGCTCGATCCTGTCCGAGGAGCTTGGGCGCGCCTACGACGACTGCGTCGCGAGCGGCGTCGCCGAGTCGCTGGTGGATCGCCAGCTCGAGCAGCGCGTCCAGCAGGCCGCCGATGAGCTGGTGGCGTGGATCGTCGCGCGCACCGGCGACACCGTGGTGGTCACGAGCGAGGTGGGCAGCGGCGTGGTGCCCGCGTACGCCTCGGCCCGGCTCTTCCGAGACATCGTGGGCGGCGCGAACCAACAGCTCGTCGAGGCTGCCGACGCCGCCTATCTCGCGATCGCGGGTCGCATGGTCGACCTGTCTGAGCTCCCGACGGACGCGGAGTGGCCCCACCAAGGCTGAGCGCTACTTGCGGCGACCCTTGGTCGTGTTGCTCACCGTGACGCTCACCTGCGCCGAGCCGATGTTGCCTGCCGCGTCATAGGCGCGGGCGACGATGGTGTGGCCGCCGTTCGCGTACTTGGTGGTGTTCCACGCGAGCGAGTAAGGAGCGCTGCTCAGACTCGCAACCGTCACGCCATCGATCAGCAAGTCCACCCGCGAGACCGCCGTGTCGTCCGTTGCCGTGACCGCGATGGTCTGGGTGCCGGAGACGGTCGCGCTCGCCATCGGCGAGGTGATCGAGACGGTGGGCGCCAGCGTGTCAGGCGCCGGTGTGGGCGTGGGGGTGGTGGTGCTCGTGGGCGGAGTCGAGCCGCCGCCACCTGAGCCGCCGCCGCTCGTACCGCCGGCAGCCGCGAGCGCCGCGGCGATGTTGATGCGACCCCAGCCGTAGTACTGGTCCCAGCCGCTCGACCCTAGATCGGTGGCGGTCGAGGTGATCTCCTGGCTCAGCTGCGCCGCGCTTCGGGCGGGATCGACCGCCAGCATGAGTGACGCGAGTCCTGCGACGAAGGGTGTCGCGGCGCTCGTGCCGGAGAAGTACGTGTACCCGCCGCCCATCTTGGGAGCGTAGATGCCGGAGCCCGGAGCGCACACGTCGAGCCATGGTCCGTACGCCGAGAACGTGGCGATGGTGTCACCGGACAGCGCGCCCACAGAGATCACGTCGGGGTAGGAAGCGGGGTAGTTGTCGATCAGCGTGCCGTCGTTGCCCGAGGCCGCGACGAGCAGGCAGCCCTTGCCCTGGGCGTACTGGACGCCGCTCAGCAGGGTAGCCGAGGCCGGGCCGCCCAGACTCAGGCTCTGCACCCGCGCCCCGTTGTCCGCGGCGTAGACCATGCCCTTGGCGATCACGCTGTGATACCCCACGCCGCCTGCGTCCATGACCTTGACCGGCATGATGGTCGTCTTCCAGTTGACGCCGGCCACGCCGATACCGTTGTTGCCGGTCGCTGCGGCGACACCTGCGGCAAGCGTGCCGTGCCCGTGGTCATCGGTGGGGTCGGCGTCGCTGTTCACGAAGTCGTACCCCGCCACGGTCCTTGCGCTGAACTCGGGGTGCGCGAAGTCGATGCCGGTGTCGAGCACGGCCAGGGTGACCGAGCTGGAGCCGGTGGTGATGTCCCAGCCGGCGGGCGCTGAGATCTTGCTCATGGGAGTGGCGTTGTAGCCGTAGTACGTGTCGTTGGGGATGAGGGTCGCTTTGGCCACGGTGTCGACCTCGGCGAACTCGACGTTGGGATTGCGCGAGTAGATCTGCGCCATCTCCTCGGGGGTCTTGCCCGGGGCCACCGTCAGGATCTTCACGCCGATCTTGGGCACCTGGTCGATCTGCTGTGACTTGTTGTTCGCGTTGAGGGAGCGGATGGTCTCGGCGGGTGTGCCGGGCTTGAACTTGACCAAGAAGTGGTCGGGCGCGCGCTCGACCGTGTAGGGGGCGGGGGCGACCTGCTGTTCCTTGAAGACGCGATAGAGCAACAGCCCCATCGAGGTGAAGGCGACGATGATCGCCAAGATGGAGAGGGTCAGCGCGGTCGTTGCCCTCGGAGTGGTGTTCTCGGCCGATTCCATGAGGTCCCCCTATCGCCGAACGCACTGCTGAGGTGCCCGAGATATATACCCGCGACCTCCTGGGGATGGGGGAGACCCCGAGTATGATTGTGGGGTAGGGATGGATGATGTTCGCAGGCACCGTCGCACGCTCTCGCAGGGTGCTATTCTGCTTCCAGCCCGCATCAATGAAGGGGGACAAGCGCGTGGACGCAGCCGGCAACGAGACTCCTAAGTTCCTGCTTGAGTCATGGCTCGACCTGGGCGAGGCGCTCGAGCGCCAGCCCGGGCTGCGCAAACTGCTCTTCGACCCGGTGACGGGCCTTCCCACCACGCCGCTTCTGTTCCCTCGCATCAGCTCGTTGCTGGAGGAGCGCGGCGAGGTCTCGCTCATGTGCGTCAACATCGTGCGCTACAGCCGCATCGAGGAGATCTACGGCTGGCAGGTCTTCGACAACGTCATGCGCGAGGCCGCCGAGGTGCTCGATGAGATCGCGGGCGAGGACCTGCGTGACTCAGACGTCATCGCCGAGCTCATGAACTCGGGCAACGCGTTCGTGATCGTGCTCTCTCCGCCGCGCACCACGGCCTGCATCGACCCGGCCGCACGCAACGACCTGGCGCGTCGCGTCGAGGCGAGCGTGCGCCGCAAGCTCGAGGAGCGCATCGAGCCGGCACTCTACAAGAAGTTCGGCTGCTACGTGGGCGTGGCGACGGTGTGCTTCGACGCCGACGTGCGTCTCGAGCGCCTCGTCTACGACGCGCTCGAAGAGGCGCTTTCCGACAGCCACCAGCGCGAGAGCGCCGATGCGGTCGAGCGCGTGGGCCGCCTGCGCGACATCCTCGCCAACGAGCGCATCACCACGCTGGTGCAGCCCGTGTTCGACCTCACGGACATGTCGGTCATCGGCTACGAGGCGCTGTCGCGCGGCCCCAAGGACTCGGAGTTCGAGCGGCCTGACAAGCTCTTCAACGTCGCCTACGACGCGGACCTGGTGATGCGCCTCGAGCGCGTCTGCCGCAAGAAGGCTTTGGAGACCGCCGCGTCCATGCCGGCGGACCGCCTGCTGTTCCTCAACATCGAGCCGGAGGCGGTGGGCGACCCGCAGCTGCGCGACGCCGTGACCGCTGCGATGGTCGCGCAGACTCCCATCTCGCCGGCCAACATCGTGCTCGAGCTCACGGAGCGCACCGCGATCGCGGACTTCACCGCGTTTCGCTCGACGCTCGAGTACCTGCGGGCGCTGGGCTTCCGCGTGGCCGTCGATGACGCCGGCGCGGGCTACGGCTCGCTGCAGTGCCTGGCCGAGGTCCGCCCCGAGTGGCTGAAGGTCGACCTGTCGCTCGTGCGCGGCTGCGACTCCGACGAGGTCCGTGCCACGCTCATCGAGACGCTCGTGACCTTCGCCCGCCGCGTGGGCTCCAAGCTCATCGCCGAGGGCATCGAGACCGAGGCCGAGCTCGCCGCGGTGCGCGCACTGGGCGTGCGCTTCGGCCAGGGCTTCTTGCTGGGCTCGCCCGTCTCAGGCTTCCCCGACGAGTCCTCGCTTCCCGCCGTCCAGCACACGGAGTGCTAGCACCATGACCGATCGCGAGCGCATCAGGCTCACTCAGCTGTCCACCAAGTCCGGTTGAGCGGCCAAGTGGGGTCCGGAGGACCTCCAGGCCATCCTCGACCGCATCGCCCCGGGCGAGTCCGACCAGCTCATGCTGGGCTTCGAGACGAGCGACGACTCGGCGGTGTATCGCCTTGACGCCACCACGGCCGCGCTGCTGACCGTGGACTTCTTCACGCCCATCGTCGACGACCCGTACGACTTTGGCCGCATCACCGCAGCCAACGCGCTCTCCGACATCTACGCGATGGGCGGTCGCCCGCTCACCGTGATGAACCTGCTCGCGTTCCCGTGCTCGCTGGGCCCCGACATCGCCGGCGAGATCGTGCGAGGCGGTGCCGAGAAGGTCTCAGAGGCCGGCGCCGTCACCGTGGGTGGTCACACCATCGACGACAAGGAGCCCAAGTTCGGGCTGTCGGTGTTTGGCACCGTGCACCCGGACAAGGTGGTGCGCAACCGCGGCGCGCAGAGCGGTGACGCGATCTTCCTCACCAAGCCCATAGGCACCGGGCTGTGGGGCACCGCGCTCAAGAAGGGCATGGTCACCGAGGACGACGCACGCGACGTCATCGAGTCCATGGCCACGCTCAACCGGTGCGCGTGCGAGGCGATGATGTCGGTGGGCGTGCATGCGGCCACGGACGTCACGGGCTTCGGTCTGGTGGGTCACCTGCACGAGATGGCCGACGCGAGCGGGCTGTCCGCCGAGCTCACGCTTGGCACCGTGCCGCTGTTCGACCGCGTGCTCGAGTACTCGGGCCAGGGCGTGGTGCCCGGCCGCACGCGCGAGATCGTCCAGTGGGCCAACGGCTTCGTGCGCTGGCACCACACCGAGGACCGCGAGCTGTGGATGCGCATCGTGTGCGACCCGCAGACGAGCGGCGGCCTCATGATCTCGGTGGCCGAGGACCTCGCCGACATGCTGCAGGTCGAGCTCGAAGTGCGCGGCGTGATGGCTGCGCGTATCGGGCGCTTCACCGCTGGCGCGCCGGGCGTCATCACGGTCCTGTAGCGCTCAGCGACACCTCCACCGCCAGACACGAACCACTCGGAAAGGTATAAACTCCGAGTGATGCTTCATGTGCTCAAGACTTATGGAGGCCCATCAGATGGCTAAGCGGGTTCTGATTCTCAGCGACACCATGGGTTCAGGCGACGACGCGCTTGGCCGCGTGCTGATCCGCAACTTCATCTACTCGCTCGCCCGCACGGAGCCGCGCCCGGCCGCCGTCATGCTCGGCAATGGGGGAGTGCGACTGGCGTGCGAGGGTTCGGACTCGCTCGATGACCTGCGTCTGCTGGTCGAGCAGGGTGTGGGCGTGGCCGCCTGCGGCACCTGCCTCGACTACCTGGGGCTCACCGACAAACTCGCCGTGGGCGTGGTGGGCACGATGCCCGGCCTGGTCGAGGCCGCACTGGGAGCCGACGACATCGTCACGATCGCCTAGCAGGCGTCACTCCTGCGCTTCGTTGGTCAGT
>CAYOHY010000058.1:0-10617 GCA_964403885.1 uncultured Eubacteriales bacterium | reverse complement strand
GGGCGACCATGACCTCGGCCTTCTGGAAGGACTTGAGGTTCTCGTAGCCGCAGGTCGACATCGAGGTGCGCAGGCCGCCCAGCAGGTTCAGGGTGCCGTCGTTCTGGTGAGCCGGGCCGAGGAGGATCTCCTCAAGCGAGCCACGGACGCCGGCGCGCACGCGGGTGCCGCGGGGCAGGTCGGGGTGGAACGTCGCCATGCCCCAGTGGTAGCCGCGGCCGGGAGCCTCGGCGGCCGAGGCGAGCGGCGAGCCGATCATGACCGAGTCGGAGCCCACGGCGATGGCCTTGGCGAGGTCGCCGCCGGTGCGCATGCCGCCGTCAGCGATGACGTGAGCGTAGCGGCCGGTCTCCTCGAGGTAGCGGGTGCGGGCAGCGGCAGCGTCGGCGATCGCGGTGGCCTGCGGCACACCGATGCCGAGCACGCGGCGCGAGGTGCAGGCGTGGCCGGGGCCAACGCCCACGAGGACGCCCACGGCGCCGGCGCGCATGAGGTGCAGCGCGCCCTGGTAGCTGCAGCAGCCACCGATGATGCAGGGGATGTCGAGCGACTCGACGAACGCGTTCAGGTCGAGCGGCTTGTCGTAGGTCGAGACGTGCTCGGCGCTCACGACGGTGCCCTGGATGATGAGGATGTCGAGCCCGCCGTCCATGGCGGGGCCGATGAAGCGCTCGACGTTCTGCGGCGTCAGCGACGCGGCGGCCAACACGCCACCGGCCTTGATCTCCTTGATGCGCTGCGTGATGAGCTCAGGCTTGACGTCCTCGGCGGCGTAGATCGCCTGCATCTTCGAGGTGGCCTCTTCCTTGTCGAAAGAAGCGATGGCGTCGAGGTGCGGCGCAGGGTCGGCGTACTTGGTCTGGATGCCCTCGAGGTTCAGGACAGCAAGACCGCCCAGCTTGCCCATGGTGATGGCGAAGTGCGGATCGACCACGCCGTCCATCGCCGAGGCGAGCACCGGCAGCGGGAAGGAGTAGTCGCGACCCTTGAAGTTGAAGCTCCACGTGATGTCGACGTCGCGCGGGTCACGAGTGCGTCGCGAGGGCACGATCGCGATGTCATCGAATCCGTACGCGCGGCGAGCGGTCTTACCTCGTCCGATCTCGATCTCCATACTGCTCTGCAGCCTCCTTGGTTCGTAAGCCGACACGCGGCCGTTGTCACTGAAACGTCCGGAGGTGACGGGCAGCCGATATGCACGAAGACCAGGCATGCTCCGCCGATAAGAGAAGCGGCGATACCTGGTCCGATGAGTGCTGCGATCTTCGCCCGGGAGCCGCGCTTGCACGATCGCGACCGCGCCTCCGGTGCGGACATTCTAGAGGAGCATTCCCCGTTCGTGAACCGCCGTTCGCATAATCGTGTGACTGATTCGCATCTTGTTGCGCGCGCCCGGCCCTCGCGCGTGAGCAATATCACGCTTTCAGGGTCGTTTCGGGGGTAGAATACGGGCACCGCCTGCAATCGCAGCCTTCATTCCCGTCAGGAAGGCGGACCATGAACCACCGCATCGCATGCGCCTTGGGCGCACTCGTGATGGCGCTCGCGTTCACGTCTGCGACGCCCGCCGGCGCAACGGCGCCCTCCCCTTCACCGCTGGTGGTCATCGACCCCGGGCACGGCGGGCCGTACTCCAACGCCAACGCCAACGGGCTGCGCGAGAAGAACGTGAACCTCGCCATCGCGCTCGAGCTCCAGCGAAGCCTGGTTGCACGTGGGTACCGCGTCAAGCTGACACGCACCACCGACACCGCGGTCACGCTCGCCGACATCGCCACCTGGAACTGGAGCGACGCCGCCCAGCGCTGGTCGTTCGCCAAAGACGGTCTGCTCGGCGACAACGACGGCATCCCCAAAGACGACCTACAGGCCCGATGCGACATCGCAAACCGCGCCGGGGCGGACCTGTTCATCTCCATCCACGCGAACGGCTCCACCAGCACGTCGACCCGGGGCACCGAGGCGTGGTCGAGCGCGCGTGATGCGCTGGGTACATCGCTCGCCCCGTACGTGCAGCGCGAGGTCGTGAGGCGCACGTCGCTCTATGACCGGGGCGCGCACACGATGGACTTCTACGTGTGTCGCTGGTCCAACATGCCGGCGATCCTGGTCGAGAGCGCGTTCATCTCGAACCCCACCGACGCCTCACTGCTCAAGCAGTCGTACTTCCGCCGCCGCATGGCCGAAGGTATCGCCGCAGGCGTCGACCTGTGGTGGGCCACCAAACCCTACAAGCCGGTGTACTCGCGCTATGCCAGTGCGACCCCCTCGGCGCTCGCGGTCGCGGTTTCGCGCAGCGCATTCCCCACCGGCGCTCCGATCGCAGTGGTGGCGCCCTCGCACCGGGCTGAGGACGTGCCCGGCGCCCCGGCGCTCGCCGCCACCCTGAAGGCACCCCTCCTGTGGGCCGATCAAAGCGGCCTGTCCACGGCCACCGCCGCAGAGCTCAAGCGGCTTGGCGCCAAGCGCGTCGTGCTCCTCGGTATCAGCGGCTCCTACGGCACCACCATGGCCGCAGCCGTCGCATCCGCCTCCGCGATCCCCGCCTCGGCGGTGCAGGTCAAGCAGGCGGCCTCTCGCTCCGCACTCGCGGTCTCTATCTGCGCGAGCATGCCCGCGCCGTCCAATCGAAGCGTGATCGTCGCGAGCGCCGAGGACACCCAGACCACGCTCGCTGTCGCCGCGATCTCGGCCGCTCAGGGCACGCCGCTGGTGCTCGCCGAGGGCGGACAGCTCTCTGCCGAGGCGAAGACGTATCTCACGAAGAACCTCAGCTGGATCCAGACCACGGTGGTCGCGGGCCCGGCGACGAAGCTGTCGTCGAACGTGACGAGCAACCTGCCCTCACCCATCCGCGTCGATGGCGTCGACTTCTCGCAGCGCTCTGCGGCGTTCAACGCGCGCTACTTCCGCTCCACAAGCTCGAACGTCTACCGTCCGGTGGTCGCGACGTTTCGTGACAGTGCGGTGTATCTGACCGCCGCCAGCCACGCGGGACGTCGCCGCCAGCCGCTCATGCCCGTGGCCGGACCGGTGCTCCCCACGTACTCGCGCGAGTGGCTGACCAACCGCCGCTCGACCATCGGCGGGTTCGAGATCATGAACACCGGCACCGTTCCGTATCTGATGGATCAGATGCTGCGCAAGGCAGACTTCATCTAGCCATCAAGGCGACCGAGGCGAGGCCCTACGGCCACGCGCACATCACCACGGCGATCAGCGCGAGCACGATGCCTACGCGCTGCCACCCGTGCAGATGCTCATGCAGCACGAACCGAGCGAGCAGGACGGTCGCGACCGGATAGAGCGCACCCAGCACCGAGGCGAGCGCAAGCGGTCCCAGCCTGAGCGCCGTGACCTGAGCCGCGTTGGCCATCGAGTCGAGCATCCCCGTGCCCACCGCCCAGCCCCGCGCTCCACGCTCGGGCAGCAGCGGCATACCGCGGATGAGCGCCGCCACCGAGAAGATCGTGACTGCTGTCAGGCGTGAGAGCACGAGCGGTACCATGCCCGTCTCGGCCGGGGTGCGCGAGAAGCACAGGATCGAGCCCGCGAAGCCCACGCCGGCGACAACGGCGAGCATGAGCGCCTTGCGCGAGGCCTCGGGCGCGATGCTCGCCTCGCCCGGCTCGGGCGTGGAGCTCACGATCACCACAGCGACCAGCGCGAGCGCCATGCCTGCCATCGAGACCGTGCTGGGGGTGTCGCCGGTGGACAGGCCCACCGCGGCCGGCAACGCACCCGACAACGCTGCGGTGACAGGCGCGACCACGCTCATGCGACCGGTGGCCAGTCCGGCGTAGAGCGCCAAGACCCCGGTGCCGCCCAAGACCCCCGCGCCCACGCCCCACAGCGCGCGGACGTCGAACGGGCTTTGCGGTCGCATGATCAGCGTGACCACAGTCAGGATGGCGATGCCGGTCGCCTGCGCGGTGATGGTGACCAGCAGCGCAGGCGCCTTTCGGCTCGCGAACCCGCCAAGAAAATCGGCGCAGCCAAAGAAGGCCGCGCCGAGGGTGGCTGTGACTGCTGTGAGCACGCGCTACACGTTGAACTTGAAGTGGACCACGTCGCCGTCCTGCATGATGTACTCCTTGCCCTCAAGACGCATCTTGCCCGCGTCCTTCGCGCCCTTCTCGCCACCCAGCGCCACGTAGTCGTCGTAGCTCACGACTTCGGCCTTGATAAAGCCGCGCTCGAAGTCGGTGTGGATGACGCCCGCAGCCTGCGGGGCTTTGGCGCCCACCGGCACCGTCCACGCGCGGACCTCCTGCACGCCCGCGGTGAAGTAGCTCTGCAGACCCAGAAGGCGGTAGGCCTCACGGATCAGAGTGTTCAGGCCAGGCTCGGCGAGGCCGATCTCGGCGAGGAACTCGGCGGCCTCCTCGGGCTCGAGCTCCGAGAGGTCCGACTCTACCTGCGCGCAGATCGGGATCGGCTTCACGCCGTCGATCTCGGGCAGGTCGGCGCCCACCTGGCTCTCGTCGACGTTGGCCACGTAGAGCATCGGCTTCATCGTGAGCAGGTGCAGCGAGCTCATGACAGCGGCCTCGTCGTCGGTCATCTCGAGGCTGCGGGCACGGTGGCCCTGCTCGAGATGCGCGAGCATCCGCTTGGCAAGATCGATGCGGCCCTGCGCGGTCTTGTCGGCCTTGAGCTCCTTTTGGAAGCGGGTGATCGACTTCTCGACCGTCGCCATGTCGGCGAAGATAAGCTCAAGCTTGATGGTCTCGACGTCGGAGGCAGGGTCGACCTTGCCATCCACGTGGATGACGTTCTCGTCGGTGAAGAAGCGCACGACCTCGGCAACGGCGTCGCACTCGCGGATGTTGGCCAGGAACTGGTTGCCCAACCCCGCACCCTCACTCGCGCCCTTCACCAGGCCGGCGATGTCGACGAACTCGACCGTTGCCGGCAGCACGCGCTGCGGCTGGACGATCTCGGCGAGCGCCGCGAGTCGCGAGTCGGGTACCGGCACGATGCCCGTGTTGGGCTCGATGGTCGCGAAGGGGTAGTTCGCCGCCTCGACCTGGTTCTTGGTCAGAGCGGTGAACAGGGTGGACTTGCCCACGTTGGGCAGGCCGACGATGCCAATGGAAAGCGCCACGCGAAAGACTCCTTACAGCAGGTCAGAGGGTGAATGAGCCCTCAAGGACTGCTGTATAGTACCACCCATGGCATCCCCCACCTCCATCGTGGTCGCGCACGCGGCGATAGGCTCGGGTCACCGCATCGCGGCCGAGGCGGTCGCGCGCGAGCTTGAAGCCGCAGGTGGCGAGCGTGTCGCAGTGCGTGTGGTGGACGCTTTGAGCTACGGCTCGATCCGCCCCTCCGGCGACAGCCTGACCGGTGCGTTCACCGGGCCCGGGGCGAGGCTTTACGACGCGATCTGGCGCTCGGCGACGTTTGGCGGCATCGCCCGCTTCCTGGGGATGCCCCTGCTCTCCCTCGTGTTCAGGCGCTTCACGGATCACCTGGTCGAGACACGGCCTGCGGCCATCGTGTGCACGCACGCGCTGCCCGCGCTGCTCGCCGCCCGCGCCGTGCGCAAGGGCCGGGTCGACACCGCCGTCGTGTGCGTCGCCACCGACTTCGGCGTGCACGGCGTGTGGCCTCGCGACGGCGTCGCCCTCTTCTGCGCCGCCGACGCGATCTCCGCCGATGAGCTCGCCCGCCGAGGACACGCCACCAAGGGCGTCGCGGTCACCGGCATCCCCGTGCGCCCGCAGTTCACGCTCGAGTATGACCGCCGCGCTGCACGCGCCCACTTCGGGCTCCCCGAGAACGACCGCGTGATACTCGCCCTGGCAGGCTCGTCGATGCCCGGACCCTACGCGCACTTCAAGGAGGCGCTGGCGGTGTCGCTGCCCGCGCTCGCCTCGATGCCCGGCGTCTCGCTCGCGGTGGTCACCGGCAAGGACAAGGAGTTCGAACGAGAGCTCAAGTCGCGCTCGATGGGCTTTGGTACCACCAACGTGCACCTGCTGGGCTACGTCGAGCACATGGCACCCCTGATGGCCGCCGCCGACCTCGCGCTCGCCAAGCCCGGCGGACTCGTGTGCGCCGAGTGCATCGACATGGAGCTGCCGCTCGTGCTCGTGGGGCCGGCTGCGGGACAGGAGAGCGCCAACGCGCACGCCCTCACCACCGCCGAGGCGGCCCTGTTCGCCGAGGACCCGCGCCAGCTCGCGGAGATGGCGCGCCGGGCGATCTCTGCCCCCAAGCGGCTCGGCCGCATGCGGCAGCGCGCGCACGCCCTCGGCCGGCCGTTCGCCGCATCCGACATCGCCGCCCGCGTTCTGGCGCTCGCGGGAGTCGCCGATGAAGCGAGTGAGCGCTGATGCGCATCGGGATGTTCGCCGACATGTATCTGCCGCACGTGAGCGGCGTGACCAACCACATCAGCCTGTACAAGCGTGCGCTCGAGGATGCCGGTCATGAGGTCTGGCTCTTCACCTGGGGCGACAGCGACCACGACGACATCGAGCCCCGCGTGGTGCGCTCTCCCGCCCTGCCCTACGGCGACACCGGCTGGAACGTCTCGCTCGGACTGTCTCGCGAGGCCCGCGGCATCATCCGCACGCTCGACGTGGCCCACGCCCACCATCCGTTCGCGAGCTTTCTCGCCGCACGGTCGAGCGGCGCACCCACCGTCTTCACCAACCACACCCGCTACGACCTGTACTCCGACACCTACGCGGGCTGGATTCCCAGCGCCATCCGCCACTCGGCGATCCGCACCTACCTCACGTGGCTCGGCTCGCGCGCAAGCCTCACCATCTCGCCATCAGCCGAGATCTCACACTGGCTCGCGGGCTTCGGCGTGCCCGCCGAGCGGACCGTTGTACTGCCCAATGCGATCGACACCGCGCCGTTCCTCAGCCCGCAGTCGCCGGTGACCCGCGAGTCTCTCGGAATCGCCGAGGATGCGTTCCTGCTCGCGTACGTGGGCAGGATCGCGCACGAGAAGAACATCGGCCTGCTCCTCGAGTCGTTCACCCGGGCGGCGGCCGCGGACCCCCGTCTCGCGCTCGCTCTCATCGGCGACGGGCCGGCCAACGACCTGGCGCGAACGATCGTGAGCGATGCGGGGCTCGATGACCGCGTGCGATTCCTGGGCATGATGCCGTACTCGGAGGTTCCGGGGGTGCTGGCGGCGGCGGATGCGTTCGTGACGGCATCGGTGAGCGAGATCTACCCGCTCGTCGTGGTCGAGGCATGCGCGGCGGGACTTCCGGTGGTGGGCGTGCGCTCACCCGGCGTGGGCGAGATCGTGACCGATCGCGTCTCCGGCCTGCTGTGCTCCGAGGACGCCGCTGAGCTCTCGGACGCGCTGTGCGCCCTCGCGTGCGATGACTCACTGCACGCGCAGCTACGAGAAGGCGCGCTCGACGTCGCCGCCGCACACGACATCACCGAGAGCGCCGCGCGCCTCGCCGCACTCTACGAGTCGGTGGTTTCGACTACCTGACGGTCAGGGCCCGCGTGGCCGTGTAGGTCGCGGCGTGACCCGTGTCGGCGTGCAGCGCGCGGATCTTCCACCGACCCGCGTACGGCAACCACACCTTGCCTGAGTAGGTCGAATACGAGCCCGTCCCGGAAGCCTTGGCCAGCACCGTCTTGCGCAGCACCCACGTGCCGCCCTCGTAGCGGAAGCACTGGATCTTGACCGGGTACGTCCCGACGGCGTGTCTCGGCTTGAGCGTTCCGGTGGCGATGAACGCCTTGGTGCGTGAGATCGCGGTGGGTGCCGACGGGGTCGACAGCAGCGCCTTGGGCATCACGGTCACCGTGGTCCCCACGATGTCAGCGAGCGCGCCGGGCGCGTAGCGAACGCGATAGAGCGTCTTGCTCGTCGCCGAGAGCGGGAAGCTGAATCGGCCCGCGGCGTCGGCGATCACACCGCTGTTCGCGACCGTCCACGTCACCGCGTCGCCCGACCGCTCCAGCGACACCTTCGCGCCCGAGACGGGCACTCCGCCGGCCGTGATGGTGCCCGCCAATGAACCCGCCGAGTACGGCGTCACCAGCGTGGCCGGAAGCGCGATGGACACCGCCTGTGCCGCGCCACCCACGGTGACCGAGCCGGCCGACTCAAGGTTGCCCGCGCGATCGACCGAGCGATACTGCACGACGTGCGTGGTGTCTGCCGATGCGGACGCGACCGTCCCTGACGTCCACGCGCCCGCGTCGACTCGCCATGAGGTGCTTGCGACACCCGAGTGCGCGTCGGTCGCCGACAGCGGGATGACCACGGTCGACCCGTCAGCGCTCAGCGCGCCCGGCTTCGTGACCGGTGCCGTCGTGTCGATCCGGACCGACACCTGACGCGCGGCCTCGGTGTTGCCCGCGCCGTCGATCGAGTAGAACCGCACGCTGTGCGTGCCGTCGCCGGAGCCGTCCGCAGGCGCTGCGACCTGCGCCGAGACACCTTGGGTCCAGGGGCCGTAGTCGACGCTGTACCACGTGGACGCCACGCCGGTTCCCGCGTCGAAGCCCTGAAGCGGGACCGTGACCGCAGTGTTGTGCCAAGCGGCATCGACCGTGGCGGTGGTGACCGGCGCGATGGTGTCGCCGGCGCCCTCGATGAGCGCACGCACGGTGGCCTCGGTACCCGGAACGAAGCCGTCCAACTTCACCGAACTGGCGCCCCCGTCGTAGCGAGCACTGGACGGTACAGAGACGGCGTCGAAGGACTGGCCGGCCTTCCAGAAGTCGCCGGAGTCGACGATGCCGTTGTCGGACGCCTCGATCTGGCCCAGGCCGTCGGCCTGCTCGAGCGCGAGCAGCTTGTGGGCGGTGCGTGAGTTGTCGGACAGGAAGTCCCAGCCTGACGAATCGAGGCGCGCGTCCACGTGCCACACGGCGATGCCGTACCACCCGTAGTAGCGCATCATCGACTCGTCATCGTTTCCGGCCTTCTGCCGGTTCTGGACGATGAAGTACTCAGAGAACGGATTCGAGGCGTTGGCGTCCGGCATCACCACGAGCGCGTCGGGATACGTGCCGCTGGGGCGCAGCTTGGCCGTCGGCGAGTATGTGGTCACCGCCGTGGGGGTCACCCACCCCAGCAGCCACTTGCTGAACGCGTTGTGGTCGCCGATCGAGGCGTCCATCATGTCGTAGTAGCCAAGGCCGCCGTCGGGCCCCGTGTTCACGTCGTAGTCGTAGTAGTCCGGCAGGCCCAGCGAGTGCCCCGTCTCGTGGATGACGGTGCGCGGCGAGAACGCCGTCCACTGGCCCGAGGAGTTCTTCCTGCTCTCCCACTGCCAGGAGTACATGTCGACGCCCACGCCGTCGATGTTGACGGCCGGCGTCTGCCACCACCCGGTGTAGTAGCCCCACCAGAAGTTGCCCCACCCGTCATCGGGGCCGGACCAGAACACCATCAGGTAGTCGATCTGCCCGTTGCCGTCGTTGTCGTAGCGCGAAAGATCCACGCCGCGCGCGTCGTAGTACTGGAGCGCTTGCTTGATGAGGTTCTCGCGGCCGGCCGTGGTGGTCGTCATCGCCGAGCGCGGCGCTGCGGGCCGGTACCACCCCAAGACATCGGCCTGCACGTCGAGCTTGCCGTACGAAGAGCGCTGGTAGTAGGCCCTGAGGCTCTCGTAGGGATAGGTGGTGTCACCGGGGTTCTGCGCGCCGTTGAGCCTCGCCAAGATCGTGGCGGTGGAGTTGTACGCGGGGTAGTCGCTGAAGTCGATACACAGTGCGAGCACCCTGGGTGAGCCAACCGAAGGAAGGGCCGCATAGGCACCCGGCGGCGGGGCCGGCAGCGTGCTCGCACCCTGCGCGGCCGACGTCCGTGCGCGTGCTGCGGCCACGAACCCCTCATCGAGCCGTGAGTTGCCGAGGGCGTCGGCCCGCGCCTCGCGCGAGTCGAGCGTGCCGTCAGATGCGTAGCGCGCGAGCTCCCCGCGAGCAGGGGGCTCCATCGCGACCGCAGGCGATGCGAGCGCCGCCGCAGCGACGAGCCACACGATCACCGGAACCAGGTACCGTACCCGCATCGAACCTCCCAAACGCGACGACACCTCATTGAAGCACACACCCTGCCAGTGCCGGCAGAACCCCGCGCAGTGAGTGTGACGAAGACGACAGCAGGCCCCGGCTGCGAGAGCCGGGGCCTGCGTGTGAAGCCGAATACCGGGTGCTGAGGTAGCCGAGGCTACATCATGCCGCCCATACCGCCCATGCCGGCCATGGCGGCGGCAGCGCCGCCATCATCCTTGACCGGGGCGTCGTTGACCGCAGCCTCGGTGATGAGGATCAGCGCGGCGATCGAAGCGGCGTTCTGGAGCGCGGTGCGCGCAACCTTGACCGGGTCGATGACGCCCATGGTCATGAGGTCGCCGTACTCGCCGTTGGCGCTGTTGAGGCCGTAGCCCTTCTTGCCCTCGGCGCGGACCTTCTCCACAACGACGGAGCCCTCGAAGCCGGCGTTGCCGGCGATGGTCTTGAGCGGCTCGACGAGCGCCTTGCGGATGATGTTCACGCCCACCATCTCATCGGCGTCGTCGCAGGTGATGCCGTCGAGCGAAGCGACGGCGTCAACGAGGGCGACGCCACCGCCGGCGACGATGCCCTCCTCGACCGCGGCGCGGGTCGCCTGGAGGG
>CAYOHY010000057.1:0-10685 GCA_964403885.1 uncultured Eubacteriales bacterium | reverse complement strand
GGTACCGCCGACGTCTGGCAGGCATGGCTTCGCGTGAAGGCGCTCATGGCCGCCGTGGGCGGATCGACCGGGCTCGACGCGCTCGAAGAGGACATCAACCTGCTCGACGGGCTGCTCTCCGACAACCGTCGGGCGCTCAACTCGTTCGTGAAGGACTACTCGGAGGACGTCAGCCGCACCTCGCTCGTCGTCAACGACCTCCAGGAGCAGGGCATGCGTCTGCGCATGCTGCCTGCCAACACGATCTTCCAGGCGTTCCCCCGCGCGGTGCGCGACCTCGCCAAGCAGTTCCGCAAGGAGATCGAGTTCACCATCGAGGGCGGCGACACCGAGCTCGACAAGAAGGTCCTCGAGGAGATCAACGACCCGCTCGTCCACATCATGCGAAACGCGGTGGACCACGGCATCGAGGACCCCGAGACCCGCAAGAAGCTCGGCAAGCCCGCCGCGGGCACCATCTCGCTCGCCGCGCGCCAGGAGGGCGACCGCATCGTCATCGAGATCGCCGATGACGGCGCGGGCATCGACCCGGACAAGGTCCGCGCCTCGGCGATACGCAAGGGCTACATCAGCGAGGCCGAGGCTTCCGCGATGTCAGACCGTGAGGCCACCTACCTCATCTTCGAGGCGGGCTTCTCCACCGCAGCCATCATCACGGAGATCTCCGGCCGAGGCGTCGGCATGGACGTTGTACGCGAGTTCGTGGTCGAGAAGCTCAAGGGCTCGCTCGACGTGTTCTCGGAGATCGGCAAGGGCACGCGCTTCAAGCTCACCATCCCGCTCACGCTGGCCATCATCCGCGCGCTCATGCTGCGTGTGGGCGACCAGACGTTCGCGCTTCCCACCGGCACCATCGAAGAGACCCTGCGCATCGACCCGGCCGAGATCATCAAGGTCGAGGGCCGCGAGGTCATCCGCCGTCAGCGCCGCACCATCCCGCTCGTCAGGCTCTCTGAGATCCTCGGCGTCTCGGACTCCGGGCCCGAGGGCACCAAGGTGCCTATCGTGACGATCGGGTACTCGGGGCATCGCATGGGCTTCATGGTCGACGCGCTCGTGGGCGAGCAGCAGATCGTGATCAAGCCGCTGGGCAGCCACCTCAAGAAGATCGACAACGTCGCCGGTGTCACCATCCTTGGTGCCGGCGAGGTCGTGCCCATCCTCAACGTGCCGGACCTGATGGCCAACGCACGTACCCGGTCCGGGCAGCGCAGCGGTCCCGCTCAGCGCACCGAGCGCCAGGGCCCGCGCAAGATCCTCATCTGCGAGGACTCCTTCACCACACGCGAGCTCGAGCGTTCGATCTTCGAGGCCGCCGGCTACGAGGTCGAGACCGCCGCGGACGGCGCGATCGGCTACACCAAGCTGCGCGAGGGCCTCAAGGTCGATGCCGTGGTCACAGACGTCCAGATGCCCAACATGACCGGCTTCCAGCTCACCAAGGCCATCAAGAGCGACGCTCAGCTCTCCGTCATCCCCGTCATCATCGTCACCTCGCTCGAGCGTGACGAAGAGAAGGCCGAGGGTATCGAGGCCGGGGCGGACGCCTACATCACCAAGTCCGTGTTCAACCAAGACACGCTGCTCGACACCGTCGAGCAACTCATTCGCTAGGTCGTAGACATGCCGTCTGAACAGGGTCGCATTCGCGTCGTCATCGCCGACGACTCCATGGTCGCTCGGGAGATGCTCACGCAGATCCTGTCGAGCGACCCCAAGATCGAGGTCGTGGGCCAGGCCAAGGACGGCAACGAGGCGGTCGAGCTCGTCGATCGGCTGCGGCCGGACCTCGTGACCATGGACATCCACATGCCCAAGCTCGATGGCCTGGGCGCCATCGAGAAGATCATGGCCTACACGCCCACGCCCATTCTCGTGGTCTCCTCGTCGGTGTACGGCGAGGGCATGGGTCGCGCGTTCGACGCGCTGGGCCTGGGCGCGCTCGAGGTCATCAAGAAGCCCGAGGCCAAGGACTGGGCCGAGCTTGACCGCATCGGCCGCGAGGTCATTCGCAAGGTCAAGGTGCTCGCCAACGTCCGCGTGATCACCCACATCCGTGGCCGTCGCCCCGGCGGACCCGCCGTGTTGCCGTCGGTGGGGCCCGGTGCGGTGTCTCGCAGCATCGTCGCCATCGGATCGTCGACCGGTGGGCCTTCGGCGCTGCTGTCGATCCTGGGCAGGCTGCCGGAGGACTTCCCGGTGCCCATCGTCGTGGCTCAGCACATCGCCGACGGGTTCATCCCGGGACTTGTGAGCTGGCTCGACGCGGGCTGCAAGATCAAGGTCGTCGCCGCCGTGAACGGGCAGCGTGTCGAGCCCGGCACCGCGTACTTCGCGCCCACCGGCGAGAACATGGTCATGGACGGGAGCGTCACGCGCTTCCAGCCTCCGGGCCACGGCCAGCTCTACATCCCCAGCGCCGACACGCTGTTCGACTCGGTGTCGCGCAGTCATCGGCAGCGCGCGGTGGGCGTCATCCTCACCGGCATGGGAGCCGACGGCGCCGAGGGCCTCAAGCTGATGCGCAACGTGGGCGCTGCGACCATCGCGCAAGACGAGGAGTCGTGCACCGTCTTCGGTATGCCCAAGGCAGCCATCGAGATCGGTGCCGCCGAGAAGACCCTGCCGCTGCTCAAGATCGCCGAGGCGATCGAGGAGCTCGTCAAGTCGTAGCCTGCATGGCGGCCGTTCGTCCTCACGACGCGCCGCTCGGTTGACGCAGTCGACCTCTCACCGCGCGAACCGTGCATTCCGTCGCACTTTTCCCTTACAGTGAGCCTGCGAGTTACCGATACTCGTACCAAAGGGTGCCCTCGTCCATCCCCCCGGCAGGGGAGAGCGGCACACGACGTAGGACTCACGAAGGGGTGAGGGCAGATGCCGCTAGGCATGTACCTCTCGCGCTGCGGTGGGCGCGTCGACGCAGTGATCGATGTCGACGAAGCGCTTGCCGATGTGCGCGAACACGCTGCGGTCGTCAGGGTGTTCGACGACCTTTTCGATCCCGGGGTCGCACAGCGCATGGCGCGCGACGTCGCCGATGCCGGACTTGATGCCATCGTGCTCGCCGGTCACTCGGCCGAGCACTACTCCAAGAGCCTCTCGGCGTCGTTCATCAAAGACGTGCTGGCCGAGGCCGGCGTCAATCCCAACCGCATCGTGGCGGCCAACGTGCTCGAGCAGGTCGCGCTCGCTCATGCGAACGACCCGCAGGGCGCCACACGCAAGGCCCGCGCGGTCATCAACGTCGCAGCGATGCGCGCGCAGATGGCCGAGGTGGTCGAAGGCGTGACCACCGAGCCTATCCGCTCGGTCATGATCCTGGGTATCACCGCCGAGGCGACCGTAGCGGCCCAGCGGCTGCTGCACATGGGCTACTCGGTGATCCTGGCCGACCGTGACGACGGGACGCATCGCAGCGACAGGGCGCTCGCCATGAAGGCCACGAGCGCGTACGTGCTCAGCCATCCGCGGGCGCAGGTGATCTGGAACGCGCGCCTCGTCGACGGTGAGGGCTGGCTGGGAGACTACGGCATCACGCTCGAGTCGCCGGAGGGCCGCGCGACGTATCGCGTGGGCGGCCTGCTGCTGGCCCGACCCGACCACACCGAGTGGGTCGACGAGCTGCGCCGTCACTTCAAGGTCGACGTGGACGACGAGGGCTTCGCACGCTCCGTCGAGCCCTCGACCCACCCCGCCGAGACGATCGATCCGGGCATCATGGTCGTGCCGCTCAGGCGTGACGGCTCACTCGAGCGCGAGAAGGTCGCGGCGGCCGATGCGGCGGCGATGGCGCTCGTCATGAAGCTCTCACAGCCCACGGTGACCCACTATCGCGATGTCTCGGCGGTCGACGAGAGCCTGTGCGGCGGCTGCGCGTCGTGCGTGCGCACGTGCGCGTTCGGGGCGTGCACGCTCGACGCCAACGGGCTCTCCCACGTCGACGTGCGTCGCTGCCGCGGCTGCGGGAAGTGCGTGGTGGGGTGCCCCGTGGGCGCACGCGACATCGTGAGCTCACCCCATGACTACCTGCTCGAGGCGGTGCGCGAGCTCGCAACGGTGGACAACGGCCCGGTCAAGGTGATCGGCTTTCTGTGCGGCGGCTGCGGCTATCCGGCCGCCGACAAGGCCTCTGCAGCGGTCGCCGAGCGCGGCGAGGGCTACCCGGCGTCGTTCATGCCGGTCCACATCCCGTGCGGCGGCAGGCTCGACACGCTCTACGTGCTCGAGGCGTTCAAGCTGGGCTTCGACGCCGTGTGCGTGTATCGCTGCCGAGAGGGCCACTGCCACAACCTCATCGGCAATCTGGACATGGACCGGCGCATCAACCTGCTGCGCACGGTGTTGCGCTCGCGCGGGATCGACGACGCACGTCTACGCATCGTCGACATCTCGCCCGCGGAAGGCGAGCGCTTCATCGAGTCGGTGGAGGGCGTCTACGCCACCATCGGCGAGCTCTCGGGATCCAAGGGAGGTGCGTGATGGCAAAGCCGACGCTTGCGACGGTGGCCTTGGGCGGGTGCGAAGGCTGCCATGTCTCACTGCTCGACGCACATGAGGGGCTGCTCGACCTGCTCGCGGTGGCCGACCTCGTCTACTCGCCGTTCTCCGGCCCCCACGAGCTGCCCGCGCGCGTGGACGTGGTCATGGTCGAAGGCGCCGTGGCCACCGAGGAGGACCGCCGAAGGCTTCTCGAGGCCCGCGCCGCCGCCACCACGCTCGTCGCGGTGGGATCGTGCGCGGTGCTCGGCGGTATCGGCGGGCTGCGCAACCTCTCGCCGCTGGCTGACGTCATGGGTGCGGCGTTTGGTGATGAGGCCGATGCGAAGTCGGGCCTCCTGCCTGAGCTCGAGACCTCTGTGCGGCCGGTGAGCGACTTCGTTGCCGTCGACATCGCGCTTTCCGGGTGCGCTCCCAAAACCACGCAGATCGTGGGTGCGCTGAGCGCCGCGCTCAAGGGTGAGGAGTACGTCTTGCCCAGGCGCAACATGTGCGACGAGTGCCACCGCGAGAAGGTCACCATGCTCCATCACTCCGAGGAGTTCGTCTCGGACAACGTGTATGCGCTCATGGAGCTCGACGAGATCGATCCGAACCGCTGCTTCCTCGAGCAAGGCGTGCTGTGCATGGGGCCCATGACGCGAGAGGGATGCGGCGCGCGCTGTACGGCCGCCAACGTCCCGTGCCGCGGCTGCAGCGGTCCCAGCAGGCTCGAGTTCGAGCAGGGCGGCAAGACGGTGGACGCGCTGGCCGCGGTGCTTCCCGCGGGCGCGCTCATGTACATGGAGGACCTGATCGGCACAGGGTATCGGTTCTCGATGCCGGTCTCGGTGTTCCCCGGGCTCGTTGACTCGGAAGGAGGCGACGATGTCTGAGATCGTGACGCTACCCGCGGTCAAGCGCATCGAGGGCCACGGCCGCGTGTCGCTGTTCCTGGGCGACGACGGCACCGTGAACGACGCGCACTTCGACGTGGTCGAGTTCCGCGGCTTCGAGAAGATGCTCGAGGGCCGCATGGTGTGGGAGATGCCGCTCATCACGAGCCGCATCTGCGGCGTGTGCCCGGTGTCGCACCACGTGGCGGCGGTCAAGGCCGTCGACGCGCTCTACGGCGTCGAGGTGCCCCGAGCCGCACGGCTGCTGCGTGAGCTGCTCCACCTGGGTGGCTTCGCGCAAGATCACGCGCTGCACTTCTTCTTCCTGGCAGGCCCCGACTTCCTCACCGGAGACGGTGCGGGTTCGCGCGACCTGCTGGGCGTGATCGAGGGGAGGCCGGATCTCGCGCGCAAGGCCATCGCGCTTCGCCGAGCCGGCCAGCGTGTGGTCGAGATCGTGGGCGGGCGCTCGAGCCACCCGGTGACCTGCATCCCCGGCGGCATGAGTCGCGGCATCACCCCCGAGCAGCGCGTGGAGCTGCTGGGTCTGGTGCGCGGCATGCTCGAGGACTCGCTCGCTGCGGCCGCGGTGGCCGCCGAGTCGACCGCTCGGCTCGTGGCGCGCCACCCCGGCTTTGGCGCGACGCCGGTCAACTACATGGCGCAGATGAAGGGCGAGGAGTTCTCGCTTCTCGACGGCTCCATCACGGTGATGGGCCCTGACGGCGGCCTCGCGGAGCGCTGGGACGCCGCCGAGTACGAGTCGCACCTCACAGAGCGTCACCTGCCCGGCAGCTACGCCAACGAGCCTTACCTCACCTCCTTTGGCCCGCAGGCCGGACGCTACCGGGTGGGTCCGCTCGCGCGCCTCAACCTCGCCGAGGTCATGACGGGCCATCGCTCGGATGCCTTGCTCGGCGAGTTCCGGGCGGCGTACGGCAAGCCCGCTCACGAGGTGCTCACGTACCACCACGCGCGCATGATCGAGCTCGTCGCGAGCGTGGAGCGCATGATCGCGCTGCTCGAAGACGACGAGATCGTCTCGGACAAGGTCCGTGTGAAGGTCGAGCGCGGCGTGGCCGGTGCGGGCATCGCGGCGATCGAGGCGCCCCGCGGCACGCTCATCCACCACTACGAGGCCGACATGATCGGCAAGGTCACCAAAGCGAACCTCATCGTGGCGACCACCAACAACGTGGGCTCGCTCGACCGTGCGGTGCTCGAGGCGGTCGCCGGGACCACGCGCGACCAGGCGATGTCTGACGACACCATCCGCACCATGGAGCTGGGTATCCGCGCGCACGATCCGTGCTTGAGCTGCGCGACCCATGAGATAGGCAGGATGCCGCTCGCGGTGACGCTCATCGACGCCGACGGATCGGTCGTGGCCGAGAAGGGGGTGGGCTGATGGAAGCGTCGGCCGCCCTCGATCAGCTGCGGGGCAAGCTCGAGTCGAGCTTTGGCAAAGCGATGGCGATGATGATCCTCGCGTCGGCGAGCAACGCCGCCGGCGTGCCCACGGTGGGTCTTGAGCCGCACCACTTCACCAAGCTCGTTGACGAGGTGTGCAAAGACCAGCGCGTGGTGGGCATGTGGGGAGCGGCCGGCGCGGCCGATGCGGCCACGGAGTGGCGCAGGCTCGTCTAGCGGGCTTGGGACAGCAAGGCGCGCACGTGGGTGACCGCTTCGCTGGCCGAGGCCTGCGCGACGGCCGAAAGCGCCTCGCCGTGGCCCATCTCGGGGGCGGCGACGCTCACGAGCCACGCGCGCGGGCAGTGGCCGTAAAGCGTCTGCGCGAGCGAGAGCAGCGCGGGCGCGTCCACGCCGTGACCGGTGGCGCGGGAGGCGGGCCCCGGCAGCAGCGGCGAGACCGCGACGGCCGGCTCGGCGCGCCGCTCGGCGTCCACGAGCACCAGCAGATCGGCCTGGGCGACGTCGCTCGCCATCGCGACATCGAGGTCGACGGCATCGACCACCACCGCGTCGATGGGCGGTGCGGCGGCGCGCAGGTGCGACGCGACCGTGTGCGCCACGCCGTCGTCGCCGCGTGCGATGTTGCCTATGCAGATGACCAGTGCGGTGCCCATGCGCACAGTATAGGAGGAGTGCGACCGCGCGAGCGGTATACTCCTGCACATGGAACGCGCTGCCATAGGCATATTCGATTCCGGGCTTGGGGGGCTCACGGTCGCGGGGGAGATCGCCCGGGCGCTACCGGGTGAGTCGCTCGTGTACCTGGGCGACACTGCGCGCTGCCCCTACGGCCCGCAAGACCTCGCCGACGTCCGCCGCTACGTGCTCGAGATAGGCACGTGGCTCGAGGGCCGCGGCGTCAAGCTGATCGTCATCGCGTGCAACACCGCCACCGCGGCAGGCCTCGCCATCGCGCAGCGCGCGTTCTCCGTACCGGTGATCGGTGTGGTCGAGCCGGGGGCCCGTGCCGCGGTCATGGCCACCCGCAACCGGCGCGTGGGCGTGATCGGCACCACCGGCACCATCGACTCGGGCGCCTACAGCGCGGCGGTGCGCGCGCTCGATGCGGGCGTGACGGTGTTCTCGGCGGCCACTCCGCGCTTTGTCGACATCGTGGAGGAGGGGCTGCGGCGCGACACCGGTCGCGTCGAGGATCTGCTCGCCGATGCGAGCGACGTCTTCATCCGCCCGTCCTTCTACGAGCTCGCCCGCGACTATCTCGACCCGCTCAAGCGCAGCGGGGTGGACTCGCTCGTGCTGGGGTGCACGCACTTCCCGCTGCTGTCGACCGCGATCTCGCAGGCGATGGGGCCGCGGGTCGAGATCATCAGCTCGGCGGCCGAGACCGCTCGAGAGGTCGCCGACACGCTCGCGCGTCGCGATCACCTCGCGCCGCCCGACGCTCAGCCCACCTACACCTTCGCCACCACCGGCGATCCGGACGAGTTCGAGCGACTGGGGAGCCGCGTGTTCGGGCGTCGTCTTGGAAGCGTCGCATCGGTTACGCTGGAAGAGCTCATGGCGCTGCCGCGTCCTGGGCTGCTCGAAGAAGCCGTCACCGCCGAGGAGGCCTCATGCGTCTGACCGTGCTCGGGTCTGCAGCCAGCCACGCAGGCGCGGGGCAAGCGTGTGCGGGCCACCTGCTGCACAGCGGTTCGACCCGGCTGCTGTTCGACATCGGCAACGGCGTGCTCGCCAACCTCTACAAGGTCGCTGACCCCTACGCGCTCGACGCGGTGTTCGTGACCCACAACCACCCGGACCACTACGTGGACCTGTACTCGATGCAGGCGATGCTGCGCTACGCACCCAGCGGACCGGTGGAGGGCGTGCCGCTCTACCTGCCCGAGGGACTGTTCGAGCGCATGCAGCTGCTGCTCTCCGAGCGCGGCGCACAGGAGTTCCGGGAGGCGTTCGACCACCGCATCCTGAGGGCCGAGGAGCCCGTCACCGTGGGCGACATCACCGTGACGCCGCACGAGGTCGACCACACCCAGCCCACCTTCGCGCTCTCCGCGCGCGACGCGTCCGGCGCCTGCGTCTGCTACACCGCCGACACCGCCCCCGGGCAGCGCGCGCTTGCCGCTGCCACCGGATGCCGGCTCCTGCTCGCCGAGGCCACGCTGCCCGAGCCGTTCGCGGGTGCGAGCCCGCACCTCACGGCGCGCCAGGCGGGCGAGCTCGCGGCCGCCGCCGGCGCGTCGGAGCTCGCGATGGTGCACGTCTGGCCCACCAACGACCGCGACGCCATGGCCCGCGAGGCCGCCTCGGTCTTCTCCGGCCGCGTGAGCGTCGCCTCCGAGTTCGACACCTTCGTCATCGACTGAGAGGAACCACCCAGATGCGATCCCGTTCAGAAGGCAGGGCGCCTGGCGACCTGCGCACCGTCCGCGTGACCCGACGCTACCTCAAGCACGCCATGGGCAGCTGCATCTTCGAGCTGGGCGACACGCGCGTGCTGTGCGCGGCCTCGGTCGAGGAGGGCGTGAGCGGCTGGCGCCGCGGCTCCGGCCTGGGTTGGGTGACCGCCGAGTATTCGATGCTGCCGGCCTCGACCCACACCCGTTCACGCCGAGAGACCATGACCGGCCCCAAGGGCCGCACCCAAGAGATCCAGCGGCTCATCGGCCGTACCCTGCGCACCGTGGTCGACATGGGCGCGCTGGGCGGCGAGGCGACCGTCACCGTGGACTGCGACGTCATCCAGGCAGATGGCGGCACGCGCTGCGCCGCGATCACCGGCGCCTACATCGCCGTGCACGACGCGCTGAGCGTGTGGCGCGACGCCGGCAAGATCTCTGCGCTGCCGCTGCTGAGCCAGGTGGCCGCGACCAGCGTGGGCCTCGTCGACGGCGAGCTCGTGCTCGACCTCGACTACTCGGAGGACTCCAAGGCCGAGGTCGACATGAACGTGGTCATGGACGCGCAGGGACGCTTCATCGAGGTGCAGGGCACCGGCGAGCAGACGCCGTTCGACCGCGCCCGCCTCGACTCGATGCTCGACCTGGCCTCTGACGGCATCTCACGCCTGCTCGAGGTGCAGCGCGCGGTGATCGAGGGGGACTTGGACTCCTATGGCTTCTAGCGAACACACCCAGCCCGTCATCGAGCACATGGGCATGAAGCGCGTGGTGGTCTCCACCGGCAACAAGGGCAAGCTCGCCGAGATCCGCTCGGCGCTCGACGTGGCCGGCTGGCAGTTCGTCTCCATCAACGACCTCGACGCCGAGTGGCCCGCCCCCGAGGAGGACGGCGAGACGTTCGAGGACAACGCGCGCATCAAGGCGCGTGCGGCGTTCGAGCGCTTTGGACTGGCCGCCCTCGCCGACGACTCGGGGCTCGAGGTCGACGCCCTCGACGGCGAGCCGGGCGTCTACTCGAGCCGCTACGCCGGCCCCTGCGCCACAGACGCCGAGAACAACTCACGGCTGCTTCTCGCGCTGCAGGACACCCCTGAGGACCAGCGCACGGCCCGATTCCGCTGCGCGATGGTCTTCGTCGACGAGGACGGCTCAGAAGTCGTCGTATCGGGTGCCTGCGAGGGCGTCATCGGCTTCGAGGGCAGGGGAGAGCACGGCTTTGGGTACGACCCGCTCTTCAACCCCGTTGCCACCCCCGGGCGCACCATGGCTGAGCTCGACATGGCCGAGAAGAACGCGATCAGTCATCGGGGTGCGGCGCTGGCCGCGCTGCGAGAGGCTCTGAGCAGACGCTAGAAAATCCCGAAACGCGCGCTATACTGTTCGATGCTCGTGGGCCTGCAGGTGGCCCGAGGGTGAACAGGGTCGGGCTGTAGCGCAGCTTGGTAGCGCATCTGCTTTGGGAGCAGAGGGTCGC